>CALFWA010000148.1 GCA_937928035.1 uncultured Caldilinea sp.
TCTGTTTCATTCTTGCGCACGCCAGCGCCAAAGCCGCCGCCTTTCTCAGCGCCGGCGCCATTCAACTGGTCACGGGCGACGATCGCATTGCGTCGCTGCGCGGCTTGATGGAAATGCAGCCGCTGGCGGTGGTCGCCTTTGGAGCGGCAGGGGTGAGCCTGGCGGCGTTGCCTCCTAGCGGCGGCTTCATCGCCAAATGGTTCATGCTCGACGCATCTCTGGCGCATGGGGACTGGCTCATCGCAGCAATCATTGTGGCGGGCGGCCTGCTCGCTGCAATTTACGTCATGCGCGTGGTGGCCCCGCTCTTCCGGCAACCGGACGATGCGGTGCTGCACCGCCTGACGCTGGCGCCCAAAACGATGACGCTTTCCGCCTTCGGTCTGGCCGTGCTGGCACTCCTGCTCAGTTTCGCAGGCATCGCCGTCATAGAGATGCTTTCCATCGGTGCAATTGGAATGTTGGGGCTCGAATGATGGGTTGGGAAAGTTTTCTGCCGCTGCTCCTGTTTCTCTCCTCGTTTGCGCCAGGGTTGGTGATCTTCTTTCTGGAGGAAGAAGCGCATACGACGCGCACCGTGCTCAATCTCTTTGGCGCCTTGCTCAAACTGGCGTTGCTCGCAATTATGGTGCCCGGCCTGCTGGAGGGGAGAGTCTACGAGACGCGACTGCCCTTGTTGCCGGAGATCGATCTGGTGTTGCGCGCAGATTCGCTCTCTGTCCTCTTCATCGTGCTTTCCGCCAGCCTGTGGCTTGTGACGACCATTTACGCCATCGGCTATCTGGAATATTCGCCCAACCGCAGCCGCTTCTTCGGCTTCTTCTCGCTATGCGTCAGCTCGACCATGGGCATTGCTTTGGCGGGCAACCCGTTGACCTTTCTCATTTTCTACGAGATGCTGACGATCTGCACCTATCCCCTGGTGGTGCATCGCGGCACGCCCCAGGCGATGCACGGCGGGCGCGTCTATCTGGCCTACACGTTGAGCGGCGGCGTCGTGCTGTTGATCGGCGTGGTCAGCCTCCATGTCCTGGCCGGGCCGGTGGAATTCGTGGACGGCGGCGCGCTGGATGCAGTGGGAGCGCGGTCGCCCGAGGCGCTGCGCTGGCTCTTCCCCTTCTTCATCGTAGGACTCGGCGTCAAGGCGGCGCTGGTTCCGCTGCATGGCTGGCTGCCGCGGGCGATGGTGGCGCCGGCGCCGGTGAGCGCGTTGCTGCACGCCGTGGCCGTGGTCAAAGCAGGCGCGTTCGGCATCGTGCGCGTCGTCTATGACCTCTATGGCGTCAATCTGGCGCATGACCTCGGCCTCATCGATCCGCTGCTGATCGCCGCTGCGATCACCATCATCGTCGGTTCGCTCTTTGCGCTCAATCAGGATGACCTCAAAAAACGGCTGGCCTATTCGACGGTGAGCCAGGTCTCCTACATCATCCTGGGGGCGGCGACCTTCGGCCTGTTTGGCGCCATCGGCGGCCTGCTGCACCTCGTGCATCAAGGCGTCATGAAGATCACGCTGTTTTTCTGCGCCGGCAACTTCGCCGAGACGCTGGGCATCCATAAAGTGAGCGAGATGGACGGCGTCGGTCGACGCATGCCGCTGACCATGGCCGCTTTCACGATCGCAGCGCTGGGAATGATCGGCATCCCGCCGACGGCGGGCTTCATCAGCAAGTGGTTCCTGGGAGCCGGCTCCCTACAGGCGGAGAACGGCTGGGCGCTGGGCGTTCTGCTGACGAGCAGCCTGCTCAACGCCGCCTACTTTTTGCCCATCCTCTACCGCGGCTGGTTCAAGCCTCAACAGGGCGAATGGCCTGAAGAGCATCTTTATGGTCGAATGGAGACGCACTGGATGCTGCTGTTCCCCCCGGCGATCACCGGCGCGTTCGTGCTGTTGTTGGGCGTGCTTGCCAACATGCCCTTTGGGCTGCTGCGCTGGGTTGAATTCCTGATCCTGTTGGAGTACCGGCTATGACGGCGTTGGCGGCGCTCTTGATTCTGACCTGGCTCTATCCGCTGGTTCTAGCCGTGGTGTATATGGTGCGGCCGCGCACATCTCCCTGGCTGGCGGCGAGCGCAGCAGGGCCAGCGCTTGTGGCGGCGCTTGCGATGCCTAAGGGTGCGGCGCTGGAGCTGTCCTGGATGTTGTTGGGCGCCCGCTACGGCGTGGACGAGGTCGCCCAGACCTTTCTCTTCTTCACGGCCGTGCTCTGGCTGTCGGCGGCGATCTTCGGCGTCGGCTATCTGGCCAAAGACAACAAACGTTGGCGCTACTCCATCTATTTCCTGCTGGCGATGGCGGGCAACCTTGGGTTGATCGTCGCCCAGGACATGGGGTCGTTCTACACCTGGTATGCGTTGATGAGTTTCGCCTCCTATGGGCTGGTCGTGCACACCGGCGACGAGGAGGCGCGCACGGCGGCGCGCGTCTACATCATCCTGGTGATGATTGGGGAAGTGCTGCTCTTCGCCGGCCTGGCGATGCTGTTCATCGCCTCCAACTCCTTGGCGCTTGATCTCGCCGCCGATCCCCTGGCCGCTGCGTTGATCTTCGCCAGCTTCGGCGTCAAGGCGGGCGTCGTTCTGTTGCACGTATGGCTGCCGCTTGCCCATCCGGCGGCGCCCATCCCGGCCAGCGCCGTTCTGAGCGGCGCCATGATCAAGGCGGGCGTGCTCGGCTGGCTGCGCTTTTTGAATCCGGTCGGCGCATTGGGGGAATGGGGCGGCTTTCTGATCGGCGTCGGGCTGGTCACGGCGTTTTACGGCGCGCTGATCGGCGTCACCCAACGCAACGCAAAGACGGTGCTCGCCTATTCCAGCATCAGCCAGATCGGCCTGATCACGGTCGCCTACGGCGCATGGCTGCTCACCGGCAGGACGGATCAGGCGGCGCTGACCGCCGTGCTGCTGTACATGATGCATCACGGGTTGGCCAAAGGCGCGCTCTTTCTCGGCGTGGGCTTCGCCGGCGTAAACCGGGCGGCGGTGGCTGCATTGCTGCTGCCGGCGCTGGCGCTGGCCGGCTTTCCATTGACGAGCGGCGCAGTGGCGAAGGCGGCGCTGAAAGCCGCAACGGCCACTCTGCCGGACGGCTGGCCTGTGCTGCTCAATGGGCTGTTGCCGTTGGCTGCGGTCGGCACGACGCTGTTAATGGCGCGCTTTTTATGGCTGATGGCGACCACCGCGCCGCAGGCCAAGAGGCCGCCCAAAGTCATGTGGGGCGCATGGCTGGCCTTGCTCGTCGGCGTGGCAGGCGTCCTCTTCGTCTGGCCCTCGGCAGGCTCGGCGGTGCGCGACGCCTTCAAGCCCGACAGCCTGTGGGTGGCGACCTGGCCGGTGCTCGTCGGCGCACTGGCGGCGGCGATAGCGCCTTGGGTTGTGCGTTCCATCTCCTGGTCTCCTCTGCCGGCAGGCGATGCGCTCGTCCTCTACATTTCCGTTGTAGTGCACCTGAGCCAAGCGCTGCGCGTCGCCCAAAACTCGGTTGAAGGCGGCGAGCGACGCCTCGTTGCAGCATTCTCTGCTTGGCGACGCACGATCGCCGCCGCCGATCCTGCCGCAAGCTGGGAGCTGCGCCTGCGCTCAAACTGGCTGTTGGTCGGCGGAGCGCTGCTGGGGCTGACGTTGGCGTTGTTGTGGATGGTCGGCGCAGCGATCGAATGAACGCCCCGGCGTGAAACACCGGCTCCTCCTTCACTATGTGCATCAAAGCCTTTCGCAATACCTCTACAAAGTTTTTAAGAATGCCTGTCAAAACCTATCAAATTCATCATGGAGCGGAGCAGATAGGAATTGAGAGCCCTAAGCGGCTATGCTGTGCGGCGTAAGATTGCAGTTAGACAAGGGGCTTACGAGACGGCGATTCACGCCGTTGTAAAAGATGCTCCATTCAAAGAAAATTTGTGAAGAGGTGATAGGGATTATGGCGATTCCAAATATGTGGCGAACCAAGAAGCAACGTTATAGCCTGCAGGGAGAGGTGTGCATCCACTGCGAGCGCGCCGTCTTCCCCCCGCGGCAAATTTGCCCACACTGCCATCAGCCGATGCGCGAGCAGCGCTTTTCTACAGCGGCGGCGTTTGACTTCCATGCGATGATGCCCGCCGTCGCTGCGCAGCCGATGATGGTTGGAGATGACTGATGAGCGGCCACTTGGGCAAAAACCGACCGGAGGGCATTCCTGCCAAGTTGAGCGGTCGCGGTGAAGTGTACAGCTTCACAACCATGTATAATGTCCCACGCGGCTACGAAGATCAGAAGCCGTACACAATTGCACTCATCAAACTAGACGAGGGTCCGATGGTGACCGCCCAACTCACCGACGTTGACCCCCAAGAGGTGAAAATCGGCATGCGCGTGGAGATGGTGACTCGCAAGCTGCGTGAAGAGGGAGAAGAAGGCCAGATCGTTTACGGCTACAAATTTCGTCCCCTCCTGGTCGATTCATTGAAACAGCTATAAGTTTCACAGCCGGCCCACCTTCCACTCCTTCCGGTTTTCCGCAAAGCTACTTTCCACAAAGCTACTTTCCACAAAACTACGGTTTATCCAATTGCTACCCCATAAAAAACATGAGTCATCCTGAATTCGGGATGACTCATGTTATACTCTCCGGCAAGGCCCGCAATTACAATTTATTAACATGCCATCGTTGGGGAGTTAATATTGCCGAAGTACTCTATATATGTTGTATTAGGATACGAATAACGCACGAAACATCGAATTCCTTTTGAGAAGGTTTTGAGAGGATAACAGGCTGAGGTATACTGGTGCCGCATGCATCGACACACCCATGTGACATGGCCTGTGTTCACACTCTAGCAGTATAGCTCCCTAACTTATCCTAACGGAACGGAATATGTCCCAAAGCACACTGAATCAGCCGCTGTCTTTGAGCAAGACGGCAACTGAACAGGGAAGGCGGCGTCGCAAGATATGGCCGACCATCGAGGCTTACTTGTATCTAGCCCCTACCCTGTTTGGACTGTTGATCTTTGTCTTCATTCCAATTTTCACCTCATTTCACTTGAGCCTACACCGCATTGCGCCCTTCGGCAATGTGATGCGCTTCGTCGGCTTTGACAACTATCGCAATCTGCTTACCAGCCCAGACTATTGGGACAGCGTGCGCATCACGCTGCTGTTTGTGTTGGGGACGGTTCCCACCGGCATTGCGCTGGCGGTGGTGTTGGCGATCCTGCTCTCCTACCCGCTCGGCAAGATGGCCTGGTTCTACCGCGCCTTGATCTTCGTGCCGGTGATCATCAGCAGTGCCGTGGCGGGCGTGCTCTTCCGCTGGCTCTATCATCCGGTGGTCGGCTATCTTAACTACTGGATGGTGCAGCTTGGCCTGTTCGAGAACATGCAGCAGGCGCCCAACTGGCTCGGCTCTAAAGAGTGGGCGCTGGTAGCCGTGATCATCGCCACCACCTGGCGGCAACTTGGCTTCAACGTCATCATCGCCCTGGCGGGCGTGCAGAACATCGACGAAAGCTACTACGACGCGGCCAAAGTGGACGGCGCCGGCGTTTTGCAGCGCATTCGCCACATCACCTTGCCCCTGCTCTCGCCGACGCTCTTTTTTCTGCTGATTATTAACATCATCTACAGCTTTCAGGCGTTCGGCGAAATTCACATCTTGACGCAGGGTGGACCGGGACGAGCGACAATGACGCTTGTCTACAACATCTTCGACACCGCCTTTGTCGGTACGCCGCAGCGCGGCATCGCCTCGGCGCAAGCGTACCTCCTCGCCATTTTGGTGGTGATCATGTCTTTTATCAACTATGCGGCGGCGAATCGGAGGGTGCATTACCAATGATTGCCACACAGACGCAGCGACCTCGTCGCAGACCTCATATTCACATCCAGGACATCGTCGTGCATCTGCTGCTGCTGGGGATCGGGCTCCTCATCTCTCTGCCCATCATCATTGCCTTTTTCACCAGCTTCAAAATTCCGTCGCAAATCATTGTCTTTCCGCCGGAGATTTTGCCTCGGCAGTGGACGTTCGAGAATTACATCGTCGCCTGGAACGTCAATCCTTTTGGCCGCTTCCTACTTAATTCGACGATTCAGTCAGGCATCATTACGCTGGCGCAAGTCATTTTCAGCATCATGGCCGCCTACGCCTTCGCCATCCTCGATTTCCCTGGACGCAACGGCCTCTTCTATCTGGTCATCGGCAGCCTGATGGTGCCCTTTGAGCTGGTCTTTATTCCGAACTACCAGTTGGTCTCGGCGCTTGGGTGGGGAGACACCTACATGGGGTTGACGGCGCCTTTCCTGGTCAGCGCCTTCGGCGTCTTCCTGTTGCGTCAATTTTTCCTGACCGTGCCCAAGGATTTTCACGACGCCGCACGCATCGACGGCTGCGGTAACTGGCGCTATCTGTGGACCGTGCTCGTGCCGCTGAGCAAAGGCTCGATCGGCGCCTTCGCCATCTTCGCCTTTCTCAGCGCCTGGAATCAATACCTCTGGCCGCTTATCATCACCAGCAAGGTGGAAATGCGCACGTTGCAGATCGGCATCCGCTACTTTATGAGCACACTTGATCGCGGCGCAGACTGGGGGCCGGTAATGGCCGGCTCGGTCATCGCCATCCTGCCCGCCTTGCTGGTCTTTCTGTTTGCGCAAAAGCAGCTCGTGCGCGGCATCGCCATGACCGGTCTGAAAGGGTAGACGGCTCGTCCTCTTTACTTCCTTGTGGATATTCAGCCCTATAGGCTGTGAACATCCGCCTATAGGCTGTGAACATCCGATCGTGTATTCAAATCATTTCATCAAGATCCTAAGGAGGAAACAGTGAACACCAGATGGAGCATTCTCTCGCTGATCCTAATCATCGCTATTGTGGCGGCGGCATGTGTTGCGCCAGCAGCCCCGAGCGCGCCTTCTGCGCCCGCTCAGGAGGCGCCCCAGGCGGCTGCGCCGGCCGAAAAAATCACCATTGAATTCTGGCACGCCATGGGCGGCAACCTCGGCGAAACGGTGCAGATGCTGGTCGACCGCTTCAACGCCAGCCAGGACGCAGTGTTCGTCAACGCCACCTATCAGGGTTCATACGACGATACCTATAACGCGCTTCTAGCCTCCTTTGAAAGCGGCGGCACCCCGAACATTGTCCAGAACTTTGACCTCTCCTCGCAGACGATGTTCGACACCGGACGCCTCGTGCCCGCATGGCAGCTGATGGAGGCGGACGGCTTCGATCCCAACGTCTTCATTCCGGCCGTGCGCGACTACTACTCAGACGAAAACGGCATGGTGGCGATGGCCTTCAACAGCAGCACGCCTCTGCTCTACTACAACGCCGAGATGTTTGAGGCCGCCGGCGTTGAGCCGCCGCAGGGCAGCCTGAAGTTCTCGGAGTTCAAAGCGCTGTGCGACAAGCTGTTGGCCGCGCAGGTGGCGCCCTACTGCTTCACCTTCGGCCAGGTCGGCTGGGAGTTCGAGCAATACCTGGCCAACAGCGGCGGCCTCTACTTCAACAACAACAACGGACGCACGGCGCGACCGACGGAGGTGCTCTTCAACCAGGACAAGGGCGTCGAGGTCTTCACGCACCTGACCGACCTCGTCAAGGAAGGCTACGCCCCCAACCTGAACAACACCTGGACGGAGACCGACAGCACCTTCCTGACCCGCCAGGCCGCCATCGAATTTGACTCCACCTCCGACGTCTCCCTGATCCAGAAGGCGGAGTTCAAAGTTGGCACAGCTTTCATCCCGCACGCCGACAGCAGTGAGCGCAACGGCGTCGTGTTGGGCGGCGCAGCCCTGTGGCTGATCGACTCCGGCGACCCCGCCATCAACAACGCCGCCTGGCAGTTCATGAAGTTCATGGCCGACCTGCCGCAGCAGAAGGACTGGCACATGGCGACCGGCTACTTCCCCGTGCGCGTCGAGCTGTTGGAGGACCCGGAGCTGCTGCAGTTCTGGACCGACAACCCCAACTTCCGCACCGCCATCGACCAGCTCGTGACGACACGCACCGTTTTGGATGACGGCACGCCGAACTACGCTGTGCTGGGCGGTCGCGCCGGCCCCTTCCCGGCCATCCGCCGCATCATCGTCGAGACCTACAGTCGCGTGCTGAACGACGGCCTCTCGCCGCAGGACGCCCTCAACGAGGCTGCCGTCAAGGCCAATGCGGAGCTGGAAAACTACAACGCTTTCTTCGAGTAAACCTACAGCAACCGGCGATTCCGGGGCGAGGGGCGACAAGCCTCTCGCCTCCCTTTTCTGAGTCAGCCATATCGTCCCCAGATTCCACAACATGAAACGTCGCGATACCTGGGCAAGTCTGCCATTCTGGATACAATTATTCCTTTTCTTAGGGATTCTTGCCTTGGCTGGCGCAACCGCCACTGCCTGCGCAAGCGAAGCGATCCGCGTTGGGCAACCACTTCCGCCGCCGCACATTGAAGTCGTCGCCGATGGCCTTTTTGCGCCGTTGGGGCTGGCGCTGTTGCCGGACGGCAGCCTGCTCGTGGCCGAGGAGGGCACCGGCAAGCGCGATGACAGCGCCGGCGTGACGTTGATTACGGCCGACGGCGAAATTGGACGATTGGTCTCCGGCCTGCCTTCCTCTCGCGATTCAGGCGACCTCGCCGGCGTCAATCTGGTGGGCGTCAAGGGCGATGGCTCCCTGGTCTATATCGGCAATTTCGGGGCCGGTCACCTATGGACGCTGCCGCTCGAACAGGTGCTGCGGCCAGCGTCGCCGCCGAAAGCCGCGCTGCCGAAAACGCCCTTCACCCCCGACGCGCTGGGACAGGCGATGCGGCGGCTCAACAACGTCATGTTGGTCAACCCCTTCGACATGACCTTCTCGCCCGACGGTCGCCCGGTCGTGACCGACGCCAGCGGCAACGGCGTCGCCATCGAAAATCCCGACGGGACGACGCGCTTCTTCCATCGCTTTGACCCTCTGGTCGATCCGAACAACCCCGTGCAGACCGTAGAGGCTGTGCCGACGGGGATCGAACGCTTCGGCGAGGAGTACCTGGTGACGTTGACGGGCGGCTGCCCCTATCCGGCCGGCGTCGGACAGGTCGTCGCCGTCGATCTGCAACGCAACCAACGCACCGTGCTCGACAGCCTCAACATGCCCATCGACGTGGCGTTTGGGCCGGACGGATCGCTCTGGGTGCTTGAATTCGCCACGTTCACCCCCGGCGCCTCCTGCTTCACCGGAGGCGGCTACCAGGTCAACAGCGGGCGTCTCAGTCGCGTGCCGCCCGGTTGCCTGACGCCACGCGGCCTGCGCGAAGGCTGTCCGCTCGAAATCGTGCTCGACAAGCTCAACTTTCCCGGCGCCGTCTTGCCCGCGCCCGACGGCTCGCTCTACATCAGCGAGGTGTTTTCCGGTCGCGTTCTGCGCGTGACTTTTGGCAAAGAGAAAAGCAGGGAATCAGAAAGAGGGAGAAATGAGGACGCAGTCGGGAGTCGCCCTCAGAACCCGCCCATTGAAGAAAAGGCTGCCGCAACCCAGGAAAGCGGCCGCATCCACATCGCTCCCGAGGCGTACGATGAAGCGTTGCAGCGGCTGATTCAAACGCTGGACTTGCGCCCCAACCCCGGCCGCAACATGGCGCAGGTCGACCCGACGCGCGCGGAACTGGGGCGCCTGCTCTTTTTCGACCCGTTCTTATCGGGAGATCGCAACATCGCCTGCGCCACCTGCCATCACCCCGCCTTCGCCATGGCGGACGGCCGCGTGTTGCCCATTGGAACCGGCGGTCAGGGGCTGGGGCCCGCGCGCGTCTTTGTGGAGGAAGTGGAGCTGGCGCAGGAGGCGGGCAACGTGCGGCGATTGGCGGCCCGCGCAGACGACTGGGTGCACAACCCCTTCATCGGCCAGTTCGTGCCGCGCAACAGCCCAACGATCCTAAACAGCGCGCTGATGGAGCTGCAATTCTGGGACGGTCGCGTCCAGCCCTACGCCGGCCAGATCAAGACGCTGGAGCGCGTGGTCAACGAGCTGGCGCTTGACGACGCCCTCACTGCGCAGGCGCTCTTTCCGGTGACGAGCCTGCATGAGATGGCCGGCGCCACGCTCGGCGGCCTGCCTCCTCATCAGATTCGCCGCGCCCTGGTCGAGCGGCTGCGCGCCAACCCGACCTACGTCGATCTCTTTCGCAAGGCGTTCGATGCGCCCGACGCTCCCGCCGCAGAGCCGGTGACGATCGAGCGCCTGGTCGAGGCGCTGGCCGCCTTCGAACGCACGTTGATTTTCACCGACGCCCCCTGGGATGCCTATCTGCGCGGAGAGGTCAACGCGCTCAGCGAGCAGCAAAAACGCGGCGCGCTGCTCTTCTTCGGCGCGCTTGACAAGCGGGTGAATTGCGCAGCCTGTCACAGCGGCGATCTCTTCACCGACCACGCCTTTCATAACCTGCTGGCGCCGCAGCTTGGCCCCGGCAAAGGCAATGGCTACAGCCGTCGCGAGGACTGGGGCCGCGCTAATGTCACCTTCGACGCGCGCGATCGCTTCGCCTTTCGCACGCCCAGCCTGCGCAACGTTGCGCTGACCGCACCCTATTTTCATAACGGCGCCTTTGCCACGCTGGAGGCCGCCATCTGGCACCACGCCGATCCACTGAACAGCGTGCTCAGCTATGACCCCAGCGTCAACGGCGTCCCGCCCGACCTGTACAGCAGCGTGCAGCCCTTTGCGCCGGAGCGGCAGCTCGGCTCTGCGGCGCCCTTGCTGCGCAACGGCTTGCCACTGAGCGAGCGGGACGTCGCCGATCTTGTCGCTTTTCTGGAGGCGCTGACAGACCCGGGCGCCAAAGACTTGATGCACCTGATCCCGGACGCCGTTCCCAGCGGACTGACGCTCGACCCACTGCCTGCAGGCGCACCGTCGCAGCAGGTGCAGGCGCCCCTCATCGAGGCGGCCGCAGCGTCCCCACCGCAAACAATCGCTCCGATCAACGAAAGCACAACCGGCGACGTGCTCCTGCGCAACGTGGCCGCAGAGGTCGGCCTCGACTTCCGCCACGGTGCCTTTCGCACCGCCATCCACCAGGACATGGTGGCGGCGATGGGTGGCGGCCTCTGCTGGATCGACTACGACAACGACGGCTGGCTCGACCTATATGTCGTCAACTCCTATGCCGTGCAGGAAACCGATTTCTGGCTGCAAAATGGCGGCCTGCCACACAATCGCCTCTATCGCAACGTGGGCGGCCGCTTCGAGGATGTCACCGCCGCCTCGGGCGCAGGGCTGACGATGCGCGGCAACGGCTGCGTAGCGGCGGATTTCAACAACGACGGCTGGGTCGATCTCTACGTCACCGCCTATGGCGCCAATGCCCTGCTGTGGAACAACGGCGACGGAACCTTCCAGGAAGGCGCGGCCGCAGCCGGCGTCGACGCGCCCGAATGGAGCAGCGCAGCCGCCGTCGCCGATCTCAACGGCGACGGTTGGCTCGAC
>CALFWA010000149.1 GCA_937928035.1 uncultured Caldilinea sp.
GGCCAGGTGCGAATTTACGATCCAAAGCGCTTGCAACAGATGGCCGCCCCTTTGCGTGACTCCGGTCACTGACAATTTGACCGAGCTTTGCTATATTTTTTATATGGTGCAGTTAACCTATCTTCCCGGAAACTTTAATGCCCTGGAGGATGAAGGTTCGACGACCTGCCGGTCCGTAAGATTTAAGGTGCAAAGAAGGCATCTTTCATGGAAAGGAGGTCTGTATGATCAAGGTCAATCAGGCGAACTGGGAACGCATTGCTCGCGTAGTGTTGGGAATCGTGATGTTGGCGCTTGGCTGGGGTGGTTTTGTGCCGGGCGTCTGGGGCGTGGTGTTGCAGTGGCTTGGCTTTGTTCCGCTGCTCACCGGTCTGATCGGCTGGTGCCCGCTCTACGCTCTGTTCCGGTTCAGCACGAAGTCGACGACGTGAGCAGCCATTGCAGCGAAGGTTGCACAGGGGGAGGCGTTTCGGAGATGGACGCCTCCCCTTTCCATTGCATCCAGCAGCGGACGAGACGTCAAACCCGAAGTTCAGGCGATGAAGAAGGAACATGACGATGCGTCTTGTGGAGTTTCAAGAGCGCTTGCAGGCGAACCGGCGTCCCGTCGTGGTTGACGTTTGGGCGCCGTGGTGTAGCCCCTGCCGAACTTTGAGCCCGCGTCTAGAGAAAGTCGCCGAATCTTTCGCAGGCCAGGTCGATCTGTGGAAGCTCAATGCAGATGAAGCGCCCGAACTCACGCGCGAACTCGGCGTCATAGGCATCCCAACGCTGATCCTTTATCGCAACGGCATCGAAATCGCCCGGCGCATGGGCGTGCAGTCGCAAGAGGAGCTCTCTCGCCTCTTTGCAATGCTTCTGAACGAGCAAGCGCCGATGCCCTCGACCCAAATGTCGGACGCCACGCGCTGGCTGCGATTGCTCAGCGGTCTGGCGCTTTGGACGATCGCCAGCTTCAGCGGTTGGTCGCCGATCTTGTTGATTGTAGGAGCCATTCTTCTCTTCAGCGCTATCTACGACCGTTGTCCTCTCTGGCAGGCGCTGAAGCGACACCTGCGCTGAACGAAGAAGCCTCCGGTCGGCGCTCCCGCCGGAGAGAGGCCGGGATTGGGACTCATCTTAGATTCCTGCTATACTTTCCCCGTTATCCTCTGAACAACGGTCAGGAAAGGACAGCGAGATGAGCGATATCAAATTCGGTACCGATGGGTGGCGCGGGCGCATTGCGGATGACTACACCTACGCAAATGTGCGCCGCGCTGCGCAAGGATTTGCAAGCTACCTGAAAACGACCGGCAGAGAAGGCCCGGTGGTCGTCGGCCATGATCGACGCTTCTCGGCGGAGCACTTCGCCGCTGCGGCCGGCGAAGTGCTGGCCGGCAACGGTTTTTCGGTGCTGCTGACGCCAGGGCCGACCCCTACGCCAGTGATCAGTTTCAGCGTTCGAGCGAACGGCGCCATCGGCGCAGTGAACATCACCGCCAGCCACAACCCACCGGAAGACTGCGGCTTTAAGGTGCGCGATCACAATGGCGGCGCCATCGACCCTGAGGGATTGAAGGCGATCGAGGCGCTGATCCCCGACATCCAAGATACGGCCGCCATTCGGCGGATTCCCTTCGAGAGGGCGCTCGCCGATGGAAAGATCGCCTATTTCGATCCCAAGCCCCCTTATCTCGCCCATCTGCGCAAGCTGATCGATGTCGAACCGATTCGAAACGCCGGGCTGAAGATCGTCGTCGACAACATGTGGGGCAACGGCGCCGGCTGGCTCAGCGAGATCCTGGGCGGCGGCCGCACCAAGGTGATCGAGGTTCATGCCGAACGCAATCCGATCTTCCCCGAAATGAGCCGCCCCGAGCCGATCCCACCGAACGTGGACGCCGGTCTCGCCGTCGCCCGCTCTGTGGGCGCCGATTGCGTCTGCATCCTCGACGGCGACGCCGACCGCTGCGGCTTTGGAGACGAACACGGCGCGTTCGTCGATCAGTTGCGCGTATATGCGCTGCTGGCCTACTATCTGCTGGAAGTGCGCGGCCTGCGCGGGCCGATCGTCAAGACGCTCAGCACGACGTCGATGCTGGACAAATTGGGCAAGCTCTACGACGTTCCCGTCATCAACACGGGCGTCGGCTTCAAATATGTGGCGCCGGCGATGCTTAAACACGACGCCCTGATCGGCGGAGAAGAGAGCGGCGGCTACGCATTCCGCGGGCATCTGCCGGAGCGCGACGGCATTCTCTCCAACCTCTACCTGCTCGATTTCATGGTGCGAACAGGCAAAAAACCCACGGAATTGATCCAGATGATCTTCGAGAAGGTGGGCGCCCACTACTACGACCGCATCGATATCCGCCTGACGGACAATGCCATGAAGGAAGAGGCGCGACGCCGTCTTGACGCCGTCGACGTCTCCTCGCTCACCCTTGGCGGCCATCGCGTCACCGAGCTGATTACGCTCGATGGATACAAATTCGTGATGGAAGACGGGGGGTGGCTCCTGATTCGCTTCTCCGGAACAGAACCTTTGCTGCGCATTTACACAGAGACGACAGACCCCCAGGCGGTGCAGGCGATTCTGATAGAGGGTCGCAAATTGGTCGGCGTTTGAACGCCTGCAGCGCAGCGGAGGTGAGCCTAGCCGCCCACCTCCGCT
This sequence comes from uncultured Caldilinea sp., assembly GCA_937928035.1. Taxonomy (GTDB): domain Bacteria; phylum Chloroflexota; class Anaerolineae; order Caldilineales; family Caldilineaceae; genus Caldilinea. The sequence continues at coordinate 2,657 of CALFWA010000149.1, forward strand.
TTTTTCCATTTGGGAAAAAGGAAACTCGGTACCTCCTGAAAAAACT
>CALFWA010000150.1 GCA_937928035.1 uncultured Caldilinea sp.
GAAACCGCAGTTAAGGTGAAACCTCTTCGTAGAATGTGACCTACCAGGAAGCTGAATGGAACTTAGTAGATCATGTTGTGCAGTTCGCTGACGCCTTCGCATAAAAGCAATTTTTGAGGAAATTGGGCGGAATTTCATCAAGGATTCTGGCAAACCGAAGCGCAGTTTGCAGCTGTCCTTCCTTATTCCCCAAGCCCTCGCGGGCCACTGAGGGCGTACGTCAAAGAGATGCACCGATGAGGAAGCCGAGGCCTTCGCATTTGTCAAAAATCTAGCGCTTCCCCCAATAAAGCGAACTGCGGAAGTTACATTAGCCCTTGCGTAGAGTTAGATCGGAACTTTGAGCAACCTTGCAGCGTTGCCGGCAAATATCAACTGAATGTGCTCATCGGGCATGTTCAGGTCTAAACAATCGCGCATCTGGTCTTGCAAATAGCGGAAGGCGAAGCCGCGCGGAAACCAGCTCGAATCACTGCCAAAAATGATGCGATGCGGCCCAATGGTTTCGTAATATTTGCGGAAGAGGTGCTTCACCGTCACCTCGCCTGGAACCCAGCGTATCCACTGGTTGCTGCCGCTCGTATCCACACAAACGTTCGGACACGCCCAACAGAGCTGCAGCGTCTCGCGCTCCCAGGCGCAACCAAAGTGTGGAATGACAAACGTCACCTCTGGGAAGGCTTTGGCCACGTTGTGCAGTTTAAGCGGATTGATGTTTTGATGCCAGGCGATTCCTCCGGCGCCTCCCTGGATGCCGAAGTGAACCAGCACCGGGATGCCCAACTCTGCGCACTTCTCCCAGACCGGAAAGGCTGCAGGATCCTCGATCGGCTCCTCGATGTTAGGCGCCAGCAACTTATAAGCGCGCAGCCCCAGCTCTTTGACAGCGCGTTCTAGCCGTTCAACTGCATCGGGCAGAAAGGGCGAGTGATGTGCAAAACCGATAAAACGATCAGGGTGCCAGCTGCAAATTTCGGCAAGATGCTCGTTGCCCCCGCCGGTGACAAAGCCGACGGCGCGAATGCCGTATTTGTCCAACTCCTCCACCCATCGCCGCGCCTGCTCGCGGTCGCCTGGGTGATCTTCCTTGCGCTCCGGCTCCGGAAAGCCCCACATGCGCCGCCAGTGCTCCTGATAGGGCTGACTCATCTGTTGGATCAATTTGCGGCGCGCTTCGCTGACCTGTTGGGCATAGCGCGCCATTGTGTCGCCCATGTCTGGAAACCAGGGCCGATCGGTGGGAAAATGGGCGTGAAAATCGATGATTTCAAACCCTTCGTACATCGATGAACGACTTTCTTGACTTGTGGCTGGATTGGTGGAACGATTTTTAAGATTAACTTTTTGAAATTTAGCGCTACGCTAAGATACCATACACAGGCAACTGTGGACAAATCAACGCACCAAACGACTCTTGGAAACGAGAAAAATCTACGGGAACTATATTATCTTATGCCCTCTTCGGTTCACATCGACGCCAACTGGCGCTATCATGACTTGCGCGCGGTGGTGATTGAAAATAACCTGCTGCGCCTGGTGCTCCTGCCCGAACTGGGCGGCAAGCTCTGGTCGCTGGTCTACAAGCCGGTGGATCGCGAGGTCTTCTGGCACAATCCGCGCATGGCCCCGCGGCCAGCCCCCTACGGCGCCGCCTACGACGACTGGTTCTGCGGTGGTTGGGATGAACTTTTCCCCAACGATGCGCCGACGACGTTCGCTGGCGACGTCTATCCAGACCACGGCGAATGGTGGGCGATGCCCTTTGAGTGGGAGATCGTCACACAACGGCCAGAGGAGGTCGCCGTGCGCTGCCGACGCTATGGCGTGGTGACCAACACGACGATCGAACGCCAAATCACGGTGCGGGCAGGACAGCCAGGGTTCTCCATCCATTACCGCCTCCACAACGCCGGACCGCAGCCGCTGGACTTCCTCTGGAAGCTGCACCCGGCGCTGGCGATTTCGCCTCACGCCCGCATCGACCTGCCCGCCTGCACCGTGCTGCCGGAGGCCGGCTTTAACGACAGGCTGGACGGGCGCTCCTTCGCTTGGCCAACGGCGCGCAGCCCCCACGGTGAAGCGGTGAACATGCGCATCGTCCCCTCTCCTGAAGCCGCCACCTGCGATTTCTACTACGCCACCGATCTGGCGGCGGGCTGGTGCGCCCTGACCGATGCGCAGGCCGGCTATGGCTTTGGTCTGGCCTTTGACCCGACGATCTTCCGCAGCGTCTGGGTCTTCGGCGCATACGGCGGTTGGCGTGGACACTACGTCACCATCCTGGAGCCGTGCACGGCCTATCCTTACCGGCTGGAGCAAGCGGTGGCGCAAGGGACGGCCAGTCGGCTTGCCGCGGGCGCCAGCATCGAGACCACCGTGACCGCTGTGCTCTATCCAGGGCGGGCGTCGGTGACGGAGATCTCTCCGGATGGCGAAGTAAGATGAAGAACTCATGAGAGCTTGCAAACAAGATCGGAGGAGGAGCGAAGATGGGGGAGTTAACCGGCAAAGTGGCGTTGGTGACCGGCGCCGCCCGCGGCATCGGGCGGGCCGTGGCGGAGGCGTTTGTGCGCGAAGGCGCGGCCGTGATGATCGCCGACTTGTTGTCGGACGCAGGTGAGGCGACTGCGGCCGAATTGCGTGCAAAAGGAGGACAGGTCGCCTTTGTGCAAGGGGATGTGACGCGCGACGCCGAGGCGATGGCGGCGGCGACGGTAGCCGCCTTCGACCGCCTCGATATTTTGGTGAACAACGCCGGCGTCTTTTACAACGCCGACGCCCTGAATATCCCGTTTGAGGAGTGGCTGAAAGCTGTGGACGTGATTTTCTACGGGACATTTCACTGCAGCCGCGCCGCAGCCCGCGTCATGGTCGAACAGAGACAAGGGGGACGCATCGTCAACGTCTCGTCGGTGAACGCGTTCTTGGGCATGGCGCAATCCAGCCATTACAACGCCGCCAAGGGCGCCGTCGATCAGCTCACGCGCTGTCTGGCCGTCGAATGGGCGCCCTACGACATCCTAGTCAACAGCGTAGCACCCGGCTTCGTGGACACGCCGATGTCGATCGTCAACGGCGTCAACGAGCTGGAGACGCCCGAATTTCAGGAGTTTTATGTCAGGCGGCGGCGCATCCCTCTCGCCCGCGCAGCGCAGCCGGCCGAGATCGCCGAGGCGGTCTGCTTTCTGGCTTCCCCGCGCGCCAGTTACATCACCGGCCATACGCTTGTGGTGGACGGAGGCTTATCTATCACGTTTTAATCGATAGATGGCGCCGGATGCAAAGTCGCTGACAAGTAGGCTGCCATCGCGCCACACGAGCAGGTGTTGCGGGTTGCGCAATCCGCTCAAAAAGGGCGCCACTTCCCCGCGGGCGTGGTCGCCTTCAAGCGCGACCTTCACCTGCACCACCTCTCCACGGTTCCAAAGTGCCACGAGCAAGACCGTCGCGTCCCACGGTGCAACCGTCACGCTCGTCGGCGTGGCACCGGGCGGGAAGAGGGCGACCGGCGCTTGCGAGTTGGCGCACCGCTCGGCCGTGCCGCCATAGCGCTGCACCGGCTTGCGGTCGCCTGCACACTGAGGCCAGCCGTAATCCATCCCGACGCTCACGAGATTCAGTTCGTCCGGCGGGAAACCCTCGTCGATTGGATCGTCGCCGATCTCCGTCGTCCAAATGCGTCCCTGGGGATCTATTGCGTGTGCATAGGCGCCCTTCAAACCGGTAGCCAACGCCCTGGGATGGCTCGGCTGCTGCGGCGTCAACGCCCAAAGCGTCGCCGAGCCGGGCGCAGCTGCGTCTCCTAGCCGGGCGCCGGTGGTGGCGTACAGAATTTCCCCATGGGGCGTGACCGTAAGCGTTCCGTTAGAGCGACCGTTAAAAGGCAGATCGGTGAACACCGGCTTCGGCAGGCCGACGGACGCGTCGGAGCCGATCGGCGCCGCCAGCAGATCGCGGCCGGCCGCGATCCAAAGCCTCCCCGCATGCACGGCGACGCCGGTGGGCTTGAACAAGTTCTCCAGCAGGACGCGACGGCCCCCGCTCTCGGGATTGACGGCGAGCACTTGCCCCTTTCCCTCATTTTCGCCGCCGTTGAGCTGCGCCACCCACAGGCGACCATCCGGGCCGACGATCATCTGGGTGGGGCTGCTGAGGCCATCGACAAGCAACTCGACGGTGAAGCCCGGAGGCGTCGCAAGATCGGCCACAGCAGGAGGGAGCGGGGGCGTTGTTCGGAGCCGCGGCGTCGAACAAGCGGCGAGCGAGCCCAGGAGTATTCCGGTCAGCAACAGGTAAAAGCAGGATTGCCTGCGCCAGGCGCAATTCAGACGATGTCTGCACAGGATCATCGGGATTCCTCAATAGACGTTCAACCGACTACCCCTCCCAGTGCTCGACGAAATACAACAACGTGCGCAACATGTTGTCGAAGACGGCCAGCCGCGCCACTTCATAGCCGTGGCTGTTCTCTCGCACCTGGCCAAAGCAGGCGATGCGCTGCGCCGCCCCCACCTCGAAGACCATGCTGGCGTCGCTGGCGCTGACGTCGTAGGCGACCGGCTGCAGCGCCGCGCCCACGGCGTTGGCTGCCGCGCACAAATCTGCGATCAACCGTGGATCGTAGGGGGCCACGCGGTCGCGCGTCCAGACGCCGGGGCGGCCATCCAGTTCCAGCGGCGCTCCGGGCGTGACCGGGCAGCCATCGATGGCGATAAAGACGTCGGGCCGTTCGCGTTGCGCCAGAACCTTGGCGCCCATGCCGCCGACCTCTTCCTGTACGGTGAAGGCGACGAGCGTCGGACACTGCGGCCGGCGCCGCTCTTCCGCCAACGTCTTCAACAATCGCAACAACGTCACGACGCCCATGCGGTCGTCAAAGGTCCAGGCTGCGACCAACGGATCGGTCGGATCGCCGAACAGCACGGGGCCGCAGTGGGAGCGCAGAGGAACGCCCAACGAGCCAGGACGCACGCCGGCTTCGGCAAGTTGGGCTGGCGTCAGACCGGTGAGGATGCGCACGTTGGCCCAATCGATCGCCTGGCCCGACGCGCCGTGACCTGCGCCCATCGAGAGCACGCCGATGACAGTGGCATGGTCGCCCAGAATTTCGACGGGCGTTTCCCCCAGCTTCCACGGAAAAAGTCCCCCAGAACGGCTCACGCGCAGCCGGCCATCCGGCTCAATTGCGTGCACCGCCAGTCCGATCTCGTCCATGTGCGCTGCATAGCAGACCAGGGGGCCGTCCGCCGTCCGTCCTTCCAGGCGCACCCAGACGTTGCCGCAGCCGTCGCGCTGCGGCGCATAGCCCCATTGCCGGAGATGTTGGCAGACGCGATCCGCCAGTTTGCGCTCCATGCTCGACGGAGAGGGGTGCGCCAGCAGGTCGACAAAAAACTCCAACGCAGGGTACTGCTGAGCGTTCATGGCTGTCCTCCCACCGCAATTGGACGCCGGGGGTCTGCGATCCATTCGCTCCACGAGCCGACATAGAGTCGCCCCATGCCCAGGCCTGCGATCTCCATGGCGATCAGGTTATGCACGGCGCTGACGCCGGAGCCGCAGTAAAAAATCGCCTCCTGGGGAGAGGCGTCGCCGAGCAGCGCCTCATAGCGTTCCCGCAGTTCGCCGGGGGAAAGAAAACGGCCATCGGCGTCAAGGTTCATGGCGTAGGGTGCGTTGATGGCTCCGGGAATGTGCCCCGCCGCCGGATCGATAGTTTCGTTTTCGCCTCGATAACGATCCGGCGAGCGCGCATCGAAAAGACGCAAGGAGGATTCCTGGAGGCGCTGAACGAGTTCTTCGGTGGTCGCCTGCAACGAAGGGCGGAGGCGGGGGGTGAAGGTGCGCAGTGGCCGCGTCTCCACCCCGCTGCGGGTGGGGCGCCCCTCCGCCTGCCAGAGCCGCCAGTCGCCATCCAGCAGCGCAACGGCGTCGTGGCCCAGCCAGCGCAGCATCCACCACAGCCGACCGGCGAAGACGCCGCTCAAGTCATCGTAGACGACAACTTGCACCCGCTCATCAATGCCCCACCCCGAGAGCGTCGCCGCGAATGTTTCCACCGAAGGCAGCGGATGCCGTCCGGTCTGGCCCGGAATGACCGGACCGGAGAGGTCTTCGTCGAGATGCGCATACACGGCGCCGGGAATGTGTGCCGCCAGGTAGTCGCGGCGTCCCTTGCCCGGGTCCGCCAGCGCAAAACGGCAATCCACAATCGCCCAGTCGGGGTCATCCAGATGCGCCGCCAGCTCGGCTGTCGAAATCAACGTCGTAAACATGCGCTTCAACTCCGGTCATCCTGATTTACAAAGCGACGCAAAGAAATACCAAAGCTACTCTTCATTCTCTTCACCGCTCTGTACGCATCATTCATCTCAAGGATTCAAATGTCGTTTGAAAAATTCGGTGATCCGGCTGTAGCAATCGACCTTATTCGGATATTTGATGACATCGTGGCCTTCGTCTTCATAGACGACGTACTCCACCATCTTGCCCTGGCTGCGCAGGTGCTCGACGAGGTCGCGCGACTCGCGCTCGACGACGCGCGGGTCGTTGGCGCCCTGGATCACAAGCAGCGGGCAGGCGAGCTGATGCAGATAGGTGCTCGGCGAGCGCTCGATCAAAAACTCTCGATCCTTCTCCGGGTGACCGACGGCGGTGTAAAAGTACGTCTTCCACGTTTCGGGAATGCGCTCCATGAAGGTGAGCAGATTGTAAGGGCCGAACATATCGCACGCCGCCTTCCAGAGCTCGGGATGGCGCCCCGCCAGCGTGAGCGTCATGTAGCCACCATAGGAGCGCCCCATCACGCCGACGCGCGTCATGTCCAGCCGCTCATCCTTGCGCAGCAGCTCATAGGCTGCAATATGGTCGAGACGGTCGGCGCCGCCCCAGTCGCGATCGACGCGCTTCATGTAGGAAATGCCATAGCCGGTGCTGCCGCGCACGTTGGGAACCCAGACGGCGAATCCGTTGAGCGTAAAAAACTGGATCAGCGGCATCGAAAACCAGGTGAAATCAGGACGCTCCTGGCTCTGCGGGCCGCCGTGGATGTAAAAGATGACCGGCCTTGGCCCTGCGTAGCCAAGCCCTGCTGCAGGCAAGTAGAGCCGTGCAGAGATGCGCAGGCCGTCATGAGATGTGTATGGATAGTCCTCCCCAGGCGAGAGCAAGTCGGCGGGGATGCCGAGCACGCGCTCGTTCGTCTGGCGATGGCGTGAATCATCGGACTCAATGATGTAAATTTGCGAAGGGGAGGTCGCTGTGGAGAAGGAGAGCGCCATGCTCTTCGAGACGGGGTCTGCGCTGATCGACTCGATCACGCCGTTGCTCAGCTCCCCTCTGCCGACCAGAACTCGATCGACCCGAAAGAGCAGATTGGCGCAATCGAAGACGCCGGCATAGCACCACGAAACGCCGTCGATGTTGTAAGTGAGCCGGAGGTGATCGCCAAAGCTCCGCTTCAACGACGTCATCTCTCCCTGGCCGCAATGCACCGTCCCCTGCACCTCCACTTGTTGCACCTGGTCTGGCGCATCGAGCCGGAAATATGCGAGGCCATAGTGGTCGCTAAAGAGCGCCGAAACAAAAAGCACCCCTTCATCCTCAATCAAGATGGCGTCGCCCAGGCCGTTGGGGGCCACCGCCTGTCCCTCGATGCGCTGCTCAAGCGGAAGGCCGAAGAGCAGCGTGCGCTCCGTTTCGCCCTTGCGCCACAGCCACCAGACCACATCGCCGAAGGTGTACTGGTCGGCGAGGAGAATCACGGAGAAGTCATCATTGTGGGCGACGGGATGATTGCCGTACAGGCTGACCCCAAGGCTGGTCAGTTCCAGCAAATTCAGGTCCGCCAGAAAGCTTTCGTAGTGCGGCGAGGTGCGCGGATCGACACTGAAGAGCGCCAGGTTACGCTCTGGGTCGCAGGCTGCGCAAAAAACCTGCTGCCCGGCGAAACGATCGCCGAAAACCGGAGTCGGCAGCCCACCTTCGATCGGCACAAAAACCGGTTGGTAGTTTTCATCGCCATCCCGGTCGAGCATCAACAGAATTTTGCCCAACGAAGGCAACACCCGGTACGCAACGGCGTCGCCCAAATGATGCGGATTGGGCAGCGCAGTGTCGGGCGGAATCAACGGCGTCGGCACACTGCCGCCCACCCGCATCGAGTACAGACTCAAGCGCCCCGACATATCGCTGATGAAGTACAGCGCGTCTCCTACGCGCTGGGGCGAAACGAACTGACGCGCAGCAAGCAAGGATTGAAGCGGATAAGGGCTCATCGTTTGGTCACTTTCTGGGTTCAATTCTTTTGGACTGCCAGGCAACAAAAACTATGGACGGATTGTACGCTAATTCTCAAGAGGAGCCAACGTAAGCGCATATACGGATCGCAACCGATTTGTGCGCTATTCTCATTGAGAGGTTTGACAAAAAAGCATTGTCGGGTATACTTGGGCGCACAGAAAGAAAGCGCACTGAAGATAGCTTTCTACGACAACACCATGCAACGAGAGTTTTGCTTTTCGGCGAATCAACTGACTTGCTTGTGTCGATAGCGGGAACAGCCAGCACGGCGCTGGTGGTCTCCCGCTGTCTCCGATTGCAAGCGATGAGCCTGAGCAAAACTCCAACAATTTCAGCGGAATGAAAAGTTAGCTTTTCCCCGATCTTCATTCTGCGTCGTTCATGCAAATAGTTTGGTTTACGCCGGGTTCATCGCTGGATGACCCGGCGTTTTCTTTAATGTGAATTTTTTTGATGTCAATGTGACAAAGCAATCAAGGAGGGTGTTTGACCTTATGGCGACTGTATATGTGCCAACGCCGTTGCGCCGATTGACCGGCGGCCAGGCCAAGGTGGAAGTGACGGGCAGCGACGTCGGCTCGATCATTCAGGCCATCGACGCCCAATATCCGGGCGTGGCCGACCGCCTACTCGACGACGACGGCAATATCAAACGATTCATCAACGTTTTCGTCAACGACGCCGAAATTCGCGGCTTGCAAGGTTTGCATACGCCCGTGGGCGAAAACGATAAGGTCTCGATCGTCCCGGCCATGGCGGGTGGACAGGAGTGAACGATGCCGCAACTGAACCGTGATCAACTGCTGGAGCTTGCCCGCCGCGTAGTGCCCGAAGTGACGGCGCAAGAGGTCAAAGAGCTGCTTGACCAGCGGGCGCCGGTGACGGTGATCGACGTGCGCGAACGCGACGAATTTGTGCAGGGGCATCTTCCCGGAGCGCTCTTCATCCCGCGCGGCTATCTGGAGCTGCAGATCGAGCAGTACGTCCCCGACCGCAATGCGCCGATCGTGGTCTACTGCGCAGGCGGCGTGCGCTCTTTGCTGGCGGCGCGCAGCCTGAAGGAGATGGGCTACGCAAACGTCAGTTCGATGATCGGCGGCTTCACCGGCTGGAAGAACGCCGGCTTTAAATTCACCGTGCCTCGTATGCTGACCGAAGAGCAGCGCATCCGCTACTCGCGCCACACGCTGCTGAAAGAGGTGGGCGAGGCCGGTCAGATCAAGCTTTTGGAAGCCAAAGTGCTCCTGATCGGCGCAGGTGGGTTAGGCAGCCCGGCGGCCATGTATCTGGCGGCGGCGGGCGTCGGCACGCTGGGCATCGTTGATTTCGACGTGGTCGATCTCTCCAACCTGCAACGCCAGCTCCTGCACGGCAACAAAGACGTCGGCCGGCCCAAGGTCGAATCGGCCGCAGATCGCATCCGCGACATCAACCCGGACGTCAAGGTGATCCCGCACAACACGCCGTTGACCAGCGAAAACGCGCTCGACATCATTCGACAATACGACATCGTGCTCAACGGCTCGGACAACTTCCCAACGCGCTATCTGGTCAACGACGCATGCCACATGCTTGGCAAGCCGCTGGTGGACGGCAGCATCTTCATGTTCGAGGGACAAGCGACGGTCTACATGCCCGACATTCCCGAAAGGGGCATCGTGGGCGGCCCGTGCTACCGCTGCCTTTACCCCGAACCGCCGGCGCCGGGCGAGGTGCCGAGCTGCGCCGAGGCGGGTGTGTTGGGCGTGTTGCCGGGCATCGTCGGCTCGATCCAGGCCATCGAGGCCATCAAGTTGATCCTCGGCATCGGTGAACCGTTGGTGGGGCGCCTCTTGCTCATCGACACGCTCGACATGAGCTTCCGCACGCTCAAAGTGCAACGCGACCCCAACTGCCCGCTCTGCGGCGAGCATCCCACGGTGACCAAACTGATCGACTATGACCAGTTCTGCGGGTTCCCGGCGCGAGAGCACAGTGCGGAGTTGGTGACAGCGTAGAGGAAAAGAAAAGAAGGGAGAGGCGCTTGGGGCGAGAGGAACCTTCTCTTGCCCCAAGCGCCAGGAGCTAACCAGAATGATTCGCACCATTGAACGAAGGCGAACCGAGGCGAGCAACATTCTATCCCTGGTCGGCAACACGCCGCTGCTGGACTTGAGCGGGTTCGCCCATGCGCGCGGGGTTGCGCCGGGGGTGAGCCTCCGCGCCAAAGCGGAGTGGACCAATCCAGGCGGTTCGGTGAAAGTGCGCGCTGCGCTGCGCATGGTCGAAGACGCCGAGCGAGACGGCCGACTGGCGCCGGACAAGATTATTATCGACTCCAGCTCCGGCAACACCGGCATTGCGCTGGCGCTGATCGGCGCGGTCAAAGGCTACACAGTGCATCTGGTCATGCCCGCCAATGTGAGCGCCGAACGCAAAGCGCTGGTCAAGGCCTACGGCGCCCACCTGATCGAATCCGATCCGCTGGAAGGCTCGGACGGCGCCATCGAAGTGGTGCGGGAGATCGTGGCCGAGGCGCCCTCTCGTTATTTCTACGCCAATCAATACAATAATCCGGCCAACTGGCAGGCGCACTACGACACCACCGGGCCGGAAATCTGGCGGCAGACGGCGGGCGCCGTCACCCATTTCGTGGCGGGGCTGGGCACGACGGGCACCTTCATGGGCACGGGTCGCTATCTGAAGGAGCGCAACCCCAACGTCCAGCTGGTGGCCGTGCAACCGGAGGACGAACTTTCGGTCATCGAAGGGCTGAAGCATCTGGAGACGGCCATCACGCCGGGCATCTATGACCCACATCTGGTGGATCGTTTCCTTGGCGTCGCCGCAGAGGATGCATGGCGGACGACGCGCGCGCTTGCCCGTGAGGCCGGTCTGTTTGTCGGCATCAGCGCTGGCGCTGCGGTGCACGCCTCCATCGAGCTTGCTTGCGAGCTGCGCAGCGGCTGCATCGTAACCATCCTGCCGGACGACGGCAGCAAATATGTGAGTCTGGGCCTTTTTGGATAAAACGAACATCTGCATTTCCGGCGTGAAAGCGCAACGCTCAAAGGGGAAAGCCATGAAGGTCGATCAAACTGCATTGAAATTCAATCAGGCCGGCATCATCCTGCTGCTGGCGCTGGCGTTTCTGCTGAACTCGGTGTGGCTGGTGGCGTTGGTGGCGGCTGTGATGGTGGTCGGCACGGTGTGGCCGGAAGCCGGCCTGTTCAAGCTGATCTACGCCCGCATCTTCAAGCCGTTGGGCTGGCCCAAGCCGCACGTGATTGAGGATGACCCCCGCCCACACCTTTTTGCCCAAGGGCTGGGCGGCCTCTTTCTGGTGGCGAGCGCCATCTCTCTCTGGATCAACGCGTCGGTTGTCGGCTGGACGCTGGCGGCGATTGTGATTGTGCTGGCCGCAGTCAATCTCCTCCTGGGTTTCTGCCTGGGCTGCTTCCTCTACTACCAGTTGGGACGGCTCGGCGTGAAACCGTCCCTGCCCTCCTGGCAGACAGCTTCGACCCAGGCCAACGCCGCTCAGAAGAGCAGGAAAGGATAAGCCGTGTTGGAGCGTCTGTTGATCGTGTTCGCCGTAGCGCTGACGGCGGCGTTGTTATACGGGCTTTGGCGCATCTGGCAGCATCGTCGCCTGCGAAAACTGCAAGGTGTAACTGCGCCCGTTCATCTGCCCCCCGGCGTTGCCGGCGGCAAGCCTACCGTGCTATACTTTTCCACCGGCGAGTGCGCACAATGTCGTCTACAGCAGACGCCGATTCTGACGCAGCTCCAGGCGAAATTCGATGTAGCCGTGCATCAGATCGACGCCCTGGAGCAGCAAACGCTCGCCAGTTTTTACGGCATTATGACCGTGCCGACGACAGTGGTGCTCGATGCGGAGTTGCGTCCGGTGGCCATCAACCATGGCGTTGCGCCGTTGCAAAAATTGCAGCGCCAGGTCGTCGGCTCTCCATGAATTCTAGAGCTATGCAGAAAGTCGATCTTCTCGTCCGTCACGCGCTGGTCGTCACCCAAGACGACCAGCGTCGCATTTTGGAAGATGGCGCGATCGCGGTCGAAGGTCCACACATTGCGGCCGTCGGCTCCACCGCCGAGCTGGACGCCCAATTCGTCGCCGACCGCATCATCGACGCAGGCGGACGCGCGCTCTTTCCCGGGCTGATCAACATCCACACCCACCTCTTTCAGTCCGCCGTCAAGGGGCTGGGCGAGGATATGCCTGTCGAACAGTGGGTGCAGGCGGTCACCTTCCCTACAGCGCGCGCCATCAACGCCGAAGAAGCGTATCTGCTCTCACTGGTGAGCTGTCTGGAGAACCTGCGCAGCGGCGCCACCACGGTGATGGATTTCATGTACAGCCTGGACAATCCGGCCCTGCACGAGGCGGTGATCCAGGCCATGCTCGACAGCGGGCTACGCGGGCGCTATACGCGCACCGTCGTCGACAGCGGCGAAGAGATGGGCATTCCCGATGTCATGCGGCAACCGGCGGAGGATGCGTTGGCGCACGCCCGCGCGCTTCAGGCGCGCTTCCACGGCGCAGGCGACGGTCGGCTGGACATCGGCCTGGCGATCGGCGTGATTTGGGCGATCACCGAGCCGGGGCTGCGCGCCGTGCGCCGCTGCGCCGACGAAACCGGCATGACGATCACCATGCACGTCAACGAGACGCCTTTCGATGATGTGGCGGCACAGCAACGCTGGGGATGCGCCACCATCCCCATGCTGGCAGAGACCGGCGTGCTCGGCCCCGATTTTGTCGCCGTACATTGCGTTCATATGACCGATGAGGATGTCGATCTGTTCGTGCGTTACAACGTCGCCGTCGCCTACAATCCTGTGAGCAATATGTACCTTGGCTCCGGCATTGCGCCGATCGTGCAGCTGGCCGAGCGAGGAGTGCGCATCGGCCTCGCCACCGACGGCTCCGGCAGCAACAACTGTCAGGATATGCTGGAGACGCTGAAATTCGGCGCGCTGCTTCAAAAGGTGGGTCGCCGAGATCCCTCCTGCGTGCTGGCGCAGCAGGCGCTCGACTGGGCGACGCAGGGGGGCGCCGCAGCAATGGGTTTGGCCGACCAGGTCGGCTCTCTGGCGCCAGGCAAAAAGGCGGATTTTTTCCTGGTCAACCCTTTCACCCCCAAGGCCACCCCAGTGCATGACCCGGTGGCCACGCTGGTCTACTCCGCAGGCCAGCCCAACGTCGAGATGGTGGTGGTCAACGGTCGCCTATTGATGGAGAACGGCGTCTTTACGCATCTGGATGAAGCGAAAATCCTCCGCGACGCGCAGCGCGCTGCACAGCATCTCGCCCGGCGCGCCGGCACGGAAAGGCTGTTAGCACGGCGAGGGAAATGGCGACCTCTGTGAAGAAGCGCTCCTTTTCGCGTAGCTGCGGCTCGTAGCCGCAGCTACGCTCCCGCTCTCCCCATCCTCTCACTCCACGATCACCCGGTCGCTGGCGCTACGGCCAAAGACTTCTGGCGAATACATCTCCTCCGCCCTGGCCGGTGGAACGACGAACTCGCCCGGCGTCGTCGCCCGCGCCACGTAGCTATACTCGTAGACGCCATCCCACAGGATCGATGTGAATGCCTCTGCGCCAGCGTCGCGCAGGTTTTGGTGCTCATACCACGGGCCCCACCACCAGTAGAAGCGGCTGGTCGCCTGATCGGTCGGATCGACGGGGACGCGCTCGGAGACGGCCAGCGCAGGATTGATCGGCTCCAGGCCGGCGGGCAGACGATCGACCAACGCCACGTGGTAACGGCGGTTGACGGCCACCATTGACAGACGCACGCGCACCCGCGCACCCGCCTTGATATGCCAGACGCCATTCTCATCGCGGCGCACGTCGCTCGGATCATCCACAGCCTCGTACGTGCGCTCTACGACGAACCCCATGTCGATCGGCTCCAGCTCCAGATCGGTCGGCGCGTAGCGGATGCCCAACCGATAATAGAGGCGGCCATCACCTTCCTTGGCGATCACCAGGTCCTCCACACCCGGCTGTTCGACGAGGAACTGCATCGGGACGACGGTCTGCTGCGTCTCGGTCGTGCGGCCTCGGTGCGCATGCTCGGCGACGTAGGTCTCGCCCAGCCACATGCGCGCTACGAAATCAGGCGTCGTCGCCTCGAAGGTGTTGAAGTAACGATCCATCGCCAGCAGCACGAAGACGTTCTCCTGCGTGTTCGCCCAGCGTCCTTTGACGCGACCGTTCATCAGCCCGGCCACGACTTTCGGGATGAGCTCACTTGCGGGCGTCTGCGTGATCAGCGCATCGAGCACTACGGCGTCGGTCCGGCGGTTGGAATGCAACAACACCCACTCCTGATCGTCGTAGGAGACGATGAAGTTGGCGGCGCCGGCGGCCTCCACCGCCCGATTCTGAATGTTGCGTTCGATGGCGGCGACGATCTCCGCCGAAGCCGGATCGCCGGCGAGCGTCTGCCACAGCCATGCCTGCGCCTCCAGCGACTGTTCATCCACGGGCAGCTCGTTGTAGAGGCTGCGCGCTTTGACGTAATCGAAGTCGCCGAGCAGGCTGCGCACATAGACGGCGTAGCTGCTGATGGCGTGTCGCGCCTTGCGTCCGTACCAGGCCGGGTAGGCGTTTTCGATGGTGCGGAGGTAGCCGAGCGCAGCGTCCAACGTTTCTTGCGGGACGATGTAGTCCTTGTTGCGGGCCACTGCCAGCGCGTGCGTCGCAAAGACCGAGTTGTACGGGATGGAGTCGTCGCCTTTGGTCCAGTAGGGGAAGCCGCCATCCCAGTTTTGCATCTGGCGCAGACGCTCGATGTCCCGCTGCATGGCGGCGACGATCTCCTCGTCTGCGGGCAGATCAGGCGACCGGAAGGCCGTGAGCACATTGCGCAAGGAGGCCACGCTTAAGATGCGCGCGGCCAGCTGCTCGGAGCACTCAAAAGGATACGTCTGAAGGTAGAGAAAGGCGTCGGTGAGCGTCGCCAGCGCAGTCGAAGAGGTGCTCAGCTCCAATCCGCCGAACTGCGGGAAGACGTTCTGCGGCGGAGCGACCGGCTGTGCCACCGCCCCTTCATCGAGCACGCCGTACGCGGCGAAGGCCTCGGTCGTCGCCGGCGTGTAAACGGGCATCTGCACGGTTGCGGCGTCGGCGTACTCGCCCGCCACTGCGGCGATCTGTACGCGCGCAGTCCCAACGTTCTCGGTCGAAGCCGGGAAGCGCACTTCGACGCGCTCGTTGGCCGGAACCTCGACGCGCTGCCCTGTCGCTCTATCCAGCTTCAGGTTGGCGGCCTCGATGACCACATCCACCGTCAGCGATTCGTCCGTCTGGTTTTGGATGACCACGGGCAGCTCGAAGCGGTCGCCGAAGTTGAGGAAGCGCGGGGCCGAGGGGCGCACCATCAGAGGCAGCCGCGCCGTGATGTTGCTCTCCGCAGCGCCAAACTGCTTTTCGGTGGCGGCCACCACCATCAGGCGATAGCGGGTGAGATTGTCGGGCAGCTTGTAGGCGACGTACACCTCGCCCTGGGCGTCCGTGCGTTCAGCCGGGGCGAAGAGCGCCAATGGGTTAAAGTCGGTGCGCACGGCGATCCTCGGCGATCCAGAGGCGGGTGCCTCCGCAGCCGCCTCTGGCATGGCCGGTGCAGCCGCCGGCATAGCCAACATCATGTCCGCCATCGCGGCCCCGCGCGTCGGCGCCGCCTCAGGGCCGCCGCCCCGCGCCTGGGCGATCAGCAAGTCCGGGGCGGCCAGCAGCAGTGACCGGCGGCCATACACGCTCTCGATGCCGCTTTCCCGCGACGCATAGAAAATCGACAGCGGGTCGGCCAGCCGGTAATTGGAGAGCGCCAACACCGCCTCATCGACGACGGCGATGGCCAACTCGGCGTTGGCGACCGGTTCGCCCTGGGCATTGCGCACTGTGACCCGCACGCCGGTCTCTGCGCCTGGATCGAGTTTCATGGCGTCGGGCTCGATTTCGACCGAGAGCGCGCGGCGCAGCGGAGGCACATCAAGCTGCAGACTGCCGGTGGCGTAGGCGGGCCGATCGGACGCGCCTACGAGCACATTCCCTTTGTCATCGAGGCGAGGCGCTGCGCCGTTCACATCGACCTGGATGTGCAGGTTGGGGATGTGCGCCTCCTCGATGGGGATTTCCAAGGTGGCCGTTCCGCCGTCGAGCGTGAAATTCTGCGTGTACAGGACGCCGCTACGCGCCACGGTGAGCAGCCCACTGCCTTCGGCGAAGGGAGCCTGCACCAGGATGCGCGCTATATCGCCTGGCTCGTACTGCTGCTTGTCGGGCACAAGCGCCAGCTCCTGCTGCTCCAGCGTGCGCGAGGGTGGCGTCAAGCCGCCGCTGACCCACGCCATAACCACGGTGCGGTTGAGCCGTTCGGCGTCGTCGCGCACCTCGGCGGTGATGCGATATTGCCCACCTTCGGTGGTGGGCAGTGCACACGTCACCGGCTCCTCGGTGGAGACCAAGTCGCAGCGCTGTTCGTCCACCTCCTTTTCCACCCACTGACCGTTCTCGAAGGCCCACGTCAGCCGCACGCTGCGCACGGCGACAGGAACGTCGGCAATCGCTGCGCCGTCGACGTCGACGACGATTACTTGATACTCGAGCAGGTCGCCCTTCTGGACAAAGTAGCCCTTCCCGCGCAGGCCAACGTAGAGCTTTGCGGGATGCACGAGCAGGCCGGTCTGTGCAGCCCAGGTCTGCCGGTTGACGTCCATGACGGCGGCTTCAGCGTTGACGCTGTAAGGCTGCGGCTTCTCCGCCGAGACGAAGGTCATTTTCAAGTAGTGA
>CALFWA010000151.1 GCA_937928035.1 uncultured Caldilinea sp.
TAAGAAACGTTGCTCCTTTTGCAGATCGAACGATCAAACGAAAATCAAAAATTCGGCGCCCGGTTATTTATTCCTGAAACAGCACCTTCCCAAATCCCGGCTTCGCCAACACTTCTCCCTCTTGATAGACGGTTTCTCCGCGCAGCACGACGCGCTCCACCCGCCCATAAACGCGCCGACCGGCGAAAGGCGTCCATCCAGCCCTGGTTTTCAGGCCCTCGTTCGTCAACGTATAGGCGGCATCTACATCGACCTCCACCCAGGTGTCGGGCTGTGCGGGCAGCCCGTAAATGCGCTGCGGATTGTCCACGCAGCGGACGATGATGTCTTGCACGTCAAGCCGGCCTTCGTGGACGGCGGTCAGGAGCAGGGGCAGCATTGTCTCCAGCCCGGGCACGCCGGGGGGCGGCGAAGTCGGCGGCTCGCTTGCGCCGACGCCTTTTTCCGCCAGCGTGTGCGGCGCATGATCCG
Source organism: uncultured Caldilinea sp. (assembly GCA_937928035.1). Classification (GTDB taxonomy): domain Bacteria; phylum Chloroflexota; class Anaerolineae; order Caldilineales; family Caldilineaceae; genus Caldilinea. Next base: position 472 of record CALFWA010000151.1, read on the forward strand.
TGGCGAAGAGGTCCACAACATCCAAATGCTCCCAAAGCGCAGCCACGTCGTCGGGCGTCGCCAACCGCGGGCGCATGTCGCCCAGCGCGCCCAGTCGCGGCAAATCTTCAACGGAAAGAAAGAGATGGTGGGGCGTCGCCTCGCAGGTGACAGGCAGTCCACGCTCTTTGGCTTTGCGGATCAGCTCGATCTCGCTGCGGCGGCTGACGTGGGCGATGTGCAGGGGGACGTTATACAGGTGGCTGAAGGCCAGACAAACCGGAACCATCAGCTCCTCGGCGTGAACGGTGATCGGGCCGAGCCCCTTCGCTGCGCCGTGCATCCGATAGCCAACCTGCGCCGCCTTCTCCGCCCAGGAGCGGAAAAGCCGATGCATCATCTCCAGTGTGTCGATGCGCAGACTGCCAAACGTGTCATTCACGTAAATCTTGAGGCCACACGCCCGCTCCGCTGCCGGCAAGTAGGCGTCGCCCTCGGTGTTGGTGGCGCCAACAAAAAGCCCGACGTCGCACACAGCCTTGGCTGCTGCAAGTCGGGCCTTCTCCGCCAGTCGCTCCGGCGTGGAGGTCGGCGGGTTGGTGTTGGGCATGTCCAACACTGTCGTCACGCCGCCGGCCAGCGCCGCACAGGTGCCGGAGGCGAAATCCTCTTTGTGTTCATAGCCCGGTTCGCGCAAATGGACGTGCGCATCCACCAGGCCGGGGAGACGTATTTTGCTCATGCGCTCGCCTTGCCTTGATTTGACCTCACTGTTTCCATTGTAGCCGGAAGCAAGCGATCCACCCAAACCTCCGCCGTTCAATTCCGCAGAAGAGAGAGGGCGCTGGTAAAATGGGCATCGATAGGAGACCATCATGATGGATGCAAACATGATTGACGCCAAGACCAACGACCGCCTCGCCGCCCAACTCGCTTTCTTGCTCGAAATTGACCGCCTGAAGCGCGTCCTGCGGCGCACCGCCATCGTGGGCGGCGAGCGCCGCGAGAACAGCGCCGAACACTCCTGGCACCTGGCCGTGATGGCGATGGTGCTGGCCGAACACGCCAACGAGCCGATCGACCTGCTGCACACTATCAAGCTGGTGCTTGTGCACGACATCGTCGAGATCGACGCCGGCGACACCTTCGCCTACGATGTGCAGGCCAACCTCGACAAGGAGGAGCGGGAGCGCGCCGCCGCCGACCGCATCTTCAGCCTGCTGCCCGATGACCAACGTGAGGAACTGCGCAGCCTGTGGGAGGAGTTCGACGCTCGCCAGACGCCCGAAGCGCGCTTCGCCAACGCACTCGACCGCTTAATGCCTTCACTGCAAAATTATGTCAACAATGGCGGCACCTGGCGAGAACCGGGCGTGGACCGCGAAGCAGTTTTCATCCGTCTTCAGCCGATTCAGGAAGGCTCCCAGACGCTCTGGAATTACGTCGAAGCCATGCTGAACAACGCCATCAAACAGGGGCTTATTCGAAAAGTGGCTTGATTGTGGAATGGTTCGCATTGGGTGTTTCGTGATGCGTGGTTTGCGGCGCACCATGCAACACGCAAGTTCGTCTCGAGCGTCCACCATGACCTACGCCCTCTACGAATGCAGCGATCCTGCCTGCCGTTTCCGTTTTCCGGCAGCGGAGGCGCAGATGCGCAAGGGCCGTTGCCCGTGGTGCGGGGCACCTGTCATCCTTCTGCACCATCTACCGACGCCGACCGAACGCACAGCTTCGGAGATGGATGCGCCGCGAGCAACGCTGCCCTTCGCCGCGCTGCTCGACAATGTGCGCAGCGCGTTCAACGTCGGCTCGATCTTCCGCAGCGCCGACGGCGCCGGCCTGCGCCATCTCTATCTGTGCGGAGTCACGCCGACGCCCGACCATCCCAAAGTGGCGAAGACGGCGCTCGGCGCCGAGCGCAACGTGCGCTGGAGCCATCATCGCAACGCGGTGACACTTGCGCACAGCCTGCACACAGAAGGGTGCACCCTGTGGGCGTTGGAGACGGGCGCCGACGCAAGCTCGCTCTTCGAGGTGGCAACGCCGCATACGCCCTTCGTGCTTGTCGTCGGCAACGAGGTGACCGGCGTCGACCCAGACCTCCTGTCCCTTTGTGAACGGCGCGTCATGATTCCCATGGCCGGTGGCAAGCGCTCGCTTAATGTTGCCACGGCCTTCGGCGTCGCCGCCGTTCTTCTGGGCCGCTCGCTCGTCGGTGCGGCAGCCCCCCAACCGCACATCGAGAGTGAGGGCGTCGATCGATGTTCATAAAATTCGGGCTTCATTTGCTCTCCATCTTGCTCATAATTGCGTTCTTGTTGACAGATTCGGCTCCGCGGCCGGCGGCGGGCCGCAGCTTCTCACCACCGTTGCACGGCCATACGGCGACGCTGCTCCTGGACGGGAGCGTTCTGGCGGCGGGTGGCGACGGCGCCAACACGCGCCTCTTCGCGCTCGGCTCCTTGCAGCCGCTGCCCGGCCCCGCCATGGGCGCGGCGCGTCGCCAGCATACGGCCACGCTGTTGTTGAGCGGCGATCTGCTGGTCGCCGGTGGACTCGATGCAGATGGGAGGGCGCAGGCAAGCGTCGAGCGCTTCGATCCCGCCGCCAATCGATGGAGGAGCGCAGCATCGATGCACACGGCGCGGGCGCGGCATACGGCGACGTTGCTCGGCGACGGGGAGCTGCTGATCGTCGGCGGCGAAAGTGGAGCAAGCGCAGCGCTGGCCGCGACGGAGCGCTATTCGCCCGCCCAGGATCGCTGGCGAGAGGCGCAGCCGCTTGCAACGCCGCGCGCTGGCCACACGGCGACCTTGCTTCCCGACGGCCGCGTGTTGGTCGTCGGGGGCCGAGGCCCCGGCGGCGCGCTCGCCAGCATTGAGGTGTTCGACCCGCGCACGCAAAGTTGGAGCGCAGCGCCTTTCACCCTGCAAACCCCGCGCTTCAACCACACCGCCACCTTGCGTCCTGACGGAAGAATCGTGATCGCAGGCGGCAGCGACCGTTTTCTTCAGCCGCTCGCCAGCGTCGAGATCATCGATCCGGCGCGAGGCGTCATCGTCGGCCCGTCGCTCGCCCATGCGCGCACCCGACACACCGCCAGCCTGCGGCCGGACGGCGCCGTGATTGTCACCGGCGGCGTCGGCCTCGAAACGCTTGACGCCGTGGAGCTTCTGCCGCCGACGGATGCAGGGTGGCAGATGCTGCCCCCGCTCGCCGTTGCGCGCAGCGAGCACACAGCAACGCTGCTGCCTGGCGGCGCACTGCTCCTTATAGGCGGCGCCACCGCCGGGCCGACGGCAGAGCGCCTGCCTGGAGCGCCAGGGAGCGTGCAGGCCAGCGCCCCGCTTGCACTGGCGCGGCAGCGCCACACGGCGACGCTGCTGTTCGACGGCTCGGCGTTGGTCGTCGGCGGCCTCGCTGGCTTCGACGTTTTGGATGCCGGCGAGCGCTACTTTCCAGTCGGCGACGAATGGCGCACAGCGGCGGTGCTCAACCAGCCGCGCTTCGGCCACACCGCCACGCTGCTCGGCGACGGCACTGTGCTGGTCACGGGCGGAGAGGCAGGAGGCGCTGCGCTTGCCGCAGTCGAACGGTTCGACCCTGCGGCCAACGCATGGCGACCGTTGCCATCCATGCAATTTGCAAGAAAAAGACATTCCGCAACCTTGCTCGCCGACGGCGACGTTCTGGTGATCGGCGGCGAACAAGAGGCCGGAGCCGCCGCGCCCGGCGTTCCGGACAATGCGTCTCGCTCCGCCGAACGTTTCATCCCTGCAACGGAGCGTTGGCGGTCGACGGCTGCGCCCGCTGCCCCGCGCGTCGATCATACGGCGACGCTGCTTCCCGACGGACGCGTGCTTATCGTCGGCGGCGTCGGCGCAGGCGTAACATCGCTCACTGCGGGTGAAGCGTATGACCCAGCAAGCAATACATGGACGACGACAGGCGCAATGCAGCATCTGCGCGCCGGCCACACCGCCACACTGCTGCCCGATGACGGGGTCCTTGTGGTGGGCGGCTTCGATCCAACGGACGAGAACTTCACAGTTTTCTCCAACGCCGAGCGATTCGATCCGGCCACCAACACGTGGAGCGCCGTGGCGGCGATGACGAGCCCGCGACAGCATCACGTCGCCGTGCTGCTGCCTTCCGGTGAGGTGCTCGTTGTCGGCGGCGAAAATCGGGACGGGCTGGTCGCCTCTGTGGAATTGTACGACCCGGCGAGCGATCGATGGCGCACGCTGATACTGCCGGACGAGGAGGGGCGCATCGGTCACGCAGCGACGCTGCTGTTGGACGGCAGGGTGCTGGTCGTGGGCGGCTGGCGCCCCTTTGCGGCGCTAAACGCGACGTTCGTCTACGCCTCGCCCACTGCCCCCGCAGCGCCGGCGCTCGAGCAGGCGGCTTTGGACGAAGGCGGGCGGGTCATTGTACGCGGCTCCGGCTTTCGCCCCGCCTCGACAGCGTCATCGGACAACACGCGGCAATCCGCCGCGAACGCGCCGTTGGTGCAGCTCCGCCACGTGGACAGCGGGTGGCTGGCGTGGCCGGGTCAGGCCTCAGGGACGCTGCACGCCAACACGCTGATGACGTCAACGGCGCTGCTCAGCGACTCTGCGCCGTTCAACGGGCCGACGCTGGTCACAGTCTTCGTCAACGGTGCAGGGTCGAACAGTCGATTTCTCGCTGGTGCGCCCCCTCCGGCCGCGCCGAGGAATGAGCTCTATCTCCCCCTCATCGCCAAATAAGTCCTACAAACAAAGCCTTTTTGCTATAATGAAGACAGCCTGATTCATTCCGAGTGGGTTCAATAGCGATGACAGAAAACCGAGAGAGCGTTCGCCATTCCCCTATAGCCCATCTCCAGCAGGAAGAAACGGCGGCGATTAAAATGGTGATCTGCGGAGCGGTGCAACACGATCTCGGGCGCACAGATGTGGTCATCCACCCAGCACTGATCGCCAAAGTGCCGTTCAAATCACGGGCGGCTTGGATAAAAAGCTCACATGGTATCGGGCGCTAGATTTGTTGCAAGATTATCTGTTGATCGACCAGTATCGCGTTCACGTCGACCGGTATCACAAGCTGGCGAACAGACGTTGGCTGTTGACAGAATACGCTTCGCTCGATGACGTTACTCTTACTGGAGTCGATCAACGTCGAGCCGTCGATTCGTCTGCTCTATCAGCGCGTGGATTGGTCGCGCGTCTGACGCCTGTCTCCGATCGCTATGGCTGATGCAGCATCTTAAGCGTGGAGCTGCGTTCGATTTTGCCTGTCGGCGTCTCGACGAAGCGCGCTGCGTAGTGAATCTGCCGCGGCGCGTGGTGGCGAGGAAGCACCTGGCTGAGCGCCCCATGCAGCTGCATCTCCTGGTCTTCGGTGAGCGGCGCGCCCTCTACGATCAGCGCCACCTGTTGCCCTAAACGTTCATCAGGCAGGCCGGCGACAAAAAAACGTCGCTGCGCCATCCCCAGCTCCGGCTGCTCGGCTGCAAGCGCCTCAATGGCGGACTCAACTTGCTCCACGTGCACCTTCACGCCCCCGCTGTTGATCACGTTGTCCCAGCGTCCGATCCAGACAAAGGAGCCGTCGGGTTGCAGCTCCACCAGGTCGTTCGTCTGAAGCAGGACGCCGGCGGTCATCGGCCCGCGCAGGTTCAGGCAACCGCGCGCGTCGACCCCGGTTTCGACGCCGGGCAACGGCACGAAACGATCCGACGCATCGGGGCCATTGAGTCGGCGCAAAGCGACGTGCGTGGCCGTTTCGGTCATGCCGTAGGTGTGATAGACGGGAGCGACAAGATGACGAATCTGCGCTTCCAAGGTGGGCGACACCGGAGCGCCGCCGACCAGGATGGCGCGCATGGCGTCGAGGCGGCGACGATAGGCGAGGGCGCGCGTCGCAGCTTCAGGAAAACAGGAGCCGCCGTCGGACGCCAGGGCGATCTCCAGCAGCGTTTTCATCTGCAACGGCACAAAGGAAGCGAAATCGATCGTCAAATCGTCCGGAAGCGCAGCCAGGGGAT
>CALFWA010000152.1 GCA_937928035.1 uncultured Caldilinea sp.
GGCGCCGCTGGCCGAGAAGGAAATCCGGTAAGGAAGGAGAAATAGGCCGCGGATCGGACGGATGTTGCGGATGGACGCAGATTTTCGTTGCTCGTGAAAAGCGCTATCAACAAATGGCGCAAAATTTTTCATCGTCTGCGCCAATCCGTCGAATCCGTTCCATCCGCGGTCTAACTTTCCGTCAAGCAACACTTGTGGAGCGACGCATGACTGAGCCAACCGTTCGGCTGGTGAATATCTCCAAATCCTTCGGTGAAGTGAAATCGCTGGAAAACGTCAATTTTGAAGTCTATCCCGGCGAAGTCGTGGGCTTGCTGGGCGACAACGGCGCCGGCAAATCGACGCTGATCAAAATCATCACCGGCTATCATCAGCCCGATCCCGGCGGCGAAATCTATTTTCACGGCAAAAAGGTGGAGAACCTGACCGTGCCCAAGGCGCGTGCGCTCGGCGTCGAGACGGTCTACCAGGAAAAGGCGCTGGCCGACGACCAGAGCGTGTGGCGCAACATCTTCATGGGCCGCGAGATCGCCAATCGGTTAGGTTTTCTCGACATCAAGCAAATGCGCGCAGTGACGCAGCGGCTGATGACCGAGCACATGGGCTTCACCTCCAAGGCGGTCAACCCGGACACGCCCGTGCGCACCATGTCGGGCGGCGAGCGACAGGGCATCGCCATCACGCGGGCGCTCTATTTCGAGGCGGAGCTGATCATCCTCGACGAGCCGACGATGGCGCTTTCACTCTCGGAGACGCGCAAGGTGCTCGACTTCATCGCCAACATCCCCAAGGCGGGCAAGGCGGGCATCTTCATCGACCACAACATCTTTCATGTCTATCCGGTCGTCGACCGCATCGTCGTGCTCGACCGCGGGCGGGTCGCCGGTGAGTTCAAGAAGGCGGACGTCACGCTTGAAGAGTTGATCGAGCGCCTCTATCAGGTGGCGCGCACAGGGCGGTTGGAGGCTGCACGGGGAGGGAAGGCATGACTGCGGAACGCGTTTCGACGGTGGCCAAACCGGGCCGCTCCCCCTTCACGCTGTGGCTGCGTACCCACGCGCTGCAGATCGGCATCACCATTGTGGCGATCGGCATCTGGGCGATCTTCGCCATCGGCTCGCCGCAGACCTTCTTTCGGGGCAACATCTATCAAGCGTTCATGTCCACGACGCCGTTCTTCGGCATCATGGCCCTGTGGCTGACGCTGGTCGTCATCACCGGCGAGATCGACCTCTCCTTCCCTTCGATCATGACCATCAGCATGTGGGTCTTCGCCACCGTGATGATGGCGACCGGCAATCTGGCCATTGCGCTGGCGCTGATGCTTCTGATGGGGTTGTCCGCCGGCATGCTCAACGGGATCATCATCACCAAGGTGGGCGTGCCTTCGCTGGTCGTCACCATCGGCACGAGCTTTTTCTGGCGCGGGATGGTGAAGGTGCTGACCGGCGGCACCGGCACGTCGCTGCTGCCTACGCGCGACACGCTCTTCTACGAGGTCTTCGTCGGTCGGCTCTTCGGCTTTATCCCGATGCAGATGGTGTGGATGGTGCTCTTCGCCATCCTCTGCTGGGTGTTGCTCAACCGCCATCGACTTGGCGCACACATCTATTTGACGGGCGACAACGCTGACAGCGCCCGCCTGATGGGCGTGGACGTCGACCGCACCAAAATCATCGTCTTCGGGCTGGCCGGCTTCTCCGCCGCCTTCGCAGGTCTGGTCGCCAGCCTAGAGGTGACCTACTACTGGCCGACGCTGGGCGAAGGCTATCTACTCAACACACTCTCTTCGGTTTTTCTTGGCGGGACTTCGGTCTTCGGAGGCACCGGCACGATCTACGGCACCTTCGTGGCTTCGTTCATCATCGGCGCCATCAACGCTGGCATCGTGGCGATCGGCATGTCTGGCTTCTGGACCGAGCTAATCTACGGCCTGATCATCGTGCTCTCCGTGGTGACGCAGACGATCGTGGGGCGGCGCATCAAATAAACAGCGAGGAAAAGCAACGGTCATGAAAATTACGTCGATCACGCCGCTCGTGTTGGGCACGCGCTGGCGCAATCTGGTTATTTTGAAGGTGGAGACGGACGAAGGCCTCGTCGGCCTGGGTGAGAGCCGGCCGGTCAACAAGGTGGAGGCGGTCATCGGTCATGTCAAGGATGTGGCGGAGCGGTTCGTGCTCGGCCTCGATCCTTTCAACATCGAGCTGCTGGTGCAGCGACTCACCGTCGAAGACTACGGCAGGCCGGGTGAAGTCGCCATGACTGGCCTGGCGATGATCGAGATGGCGTGTTGGGACATCATCGGCAAGGCGCTCAACCAGCCTGTCTATCGCCTGCTCGGCGGCGCGGTGTGCGAGCGCATCAAGACCTACGCCAACGGCTGGTACACGGTGGAGCGCACGCCGGAGGAGTTCGCTGCGGCGGCGCGGCGCGCCGTGGCGAAGGGGTATCGCGCGCTCAAATTCGACCCCTTCGGCGCTGGCTACTACGAGATGGAGCGCAGCGAAAAGCTCAAAAGCATCGCCCTGGTGGAGGCAGTGCGGGACGCGGTCGGGCCGGAAGTCGAGCTGTTGATCGAGATGCACGGCCGCTTCAATCCGGTCACGGCGGTGGAGATGGCGCGCGAGCTGGCGCCTTTCAAGCCTTCCTGGTATGAGGAGCCGGTGCCGCCCGCCAACTACCCGGCGCTCAAGAAGGTGGCCGAGGCCATTGCGCCGCTTGGCGTGCCCGTGGCGACGGGCGAGCGCATCCACACGCTGCACGACTATCGCGAGTTGCTCGAGCTGCACGCCGCCGACATCCTCCAGCCCGATATTGCGCACTTCGGCGGCATTCTCAACACCAAGAAGCTGGCGGCGTGGGCGGACGCCTACTACGTGCTGATGGCGCCGCACAACGTCGGCGGGCCGATCGCCACCGCCGCCGCCTTGCATCTTGCGGCGTGCACACCCAACTTCAAAATTCAGGAAAACTTCAACGATTTCGATGAACCGTATGTCCTGGCCTCGGCGCCGGGGCTGCCCGCCGTAGAGGACGGCTATTTCCCGCTGCCGCCCGGTCCCGGCCTCGGCGTGACGTTGGACGAAGCGGTTGTCGCCGAGCATCCCGAGCAGCGCATCCACTTCAATCTGTTCAAAGAGGGCTGGCATAAGCGCGATGCGCGCATGGCGTCTATGTAATCGAACCGTAGGCGGCGTGCTACAATGCAATTGATCTTGTGACAGGCAGCCATGCGCCGACGAAATCAATGCTTGAAATCACCGAAGATCGGCACAGCAAAGCCATCCGAAAGGGCCCCCCGATTTTCGTAGTCTCCGGCGGCACCGGCGCCACCGGAGATCTGTTGGCGCGCACTGTATTGGCGCAATTCCCAGACGTCGACGTGCCGATCTACCTTGAAACCAAGGTGGTGAGCGAAGAACGGGTGCGCGAAGTCGTCGCAAAGGCCACCGGCATTCCCGGCGCCATCATCGTGCACACCATGGTCAATCGTAACTTTCGCAGGCTGCTTGTCGCCGAGGCGGCGCGCGCCGGCATCGTCACCTTCGATCTGGCGGGCCCCCTGGAAGAGCACCTCAGCCGCGAGCTGGGCATGGAGCCGCTGCAACAGCCTGGACTGTATCATCAGATGCGCCGCGCATATTTTGAGCGCGTCGAGGCGATCGAGTTCACCGTGGCGCATGACGACGGCAAACGCATTGAAGACCTGCCGCAGGCGGAGATCGTGCTGGTCGGCGTCTCCCGCGTTGGCAAGACGCCGCTCAGCATGTATCTCTCCATCATGGGGTGGAAGACAGCCAATGTGCCCTTTGTGCCCGGCGTTCCACCGCCGCCGGAGCTCCTGCAAATCCCTCCGCACAAAGTGATCGGCCTCACGATCGAACCGGCGCAGTTGATCGCCCATCGCCGCTATAGAGCCTCGCGCTCGGGCATCCCTGAAGAGGGATATGTCGACCGCGCTTCGGTCGTCGAAGAGCTGCGCGCCGCCAATCATTTCTTTTACAAATACGGATTTCACGTGGTGGACACCACCGATAAACCGATCGAAACGAGCGCAGAGGAAATTATCAGCCTTGTTACCCACCGCAAGGTGGCCTCTTGAAGCGGTGTGAAGCCAGAAAGAGGGAAATTTCTCTAAGCCGGACTTTTGTCCGCAACCTGTCTCGCCGTCCAGTAAGGGGCGAGACGTCCGATCAACTCAACGGGCAGGCGACCAACGATGTGGGTGCCATGCTCGTCGTGGGTTTCAGACTCGACCACACCATGTTCATGCATGAGGGCCACCAGATCCCCGCGGTCATAGGGGAGAACGACATCGACGGCGATCATGCGGTGGCTAAGAGCGTTGTCGATGGCCTGGAGGAGGCGGTCAAGCCCTTGACCGTTGAGGGCGCTGATCGGCACGGCGCTTGGATTTTCCGCCAGCGCCTGCTCGATGCAGCGGGCGTGCTCAGGGTTGGCAGGGTCGAGGCGGTCCACCTTGTTGAGCGCCATCACGATCGGCTTGTCGGCAGCGCCCAGATCCTCGAGGATTTCCTCCACGGCGGCGATCTGCTCTTCCATGTTGGGATGCGAGACGTCGACGACATGCACCAGAAGGTCCGCCTCGTTGACTTCCTCCAGTGTAGAGCGGAAAGCGGCCACCAGCGTCGGCGGCAATTTCTGAATAAAGCCGACCGTGTCGGAGAAGAGCGCCAGGCGGTCGCTCGGCAGCCGCACGCGCCGCGTCGTCGGATCGAGCGTGGCAAAGAGCTGATCCTCGGCCACCACGTCGGCGTCGGCGATGGCGTTGAGCAGCGTGCTCTTGCCGGCGTTGGTGTATCCGACCAACGCAATTAATGGCAGTGCAGATTGTCGGCGCTGACTGCGATATTGCTCTCGATGCTTGCGAATTTCGGCCAGCTCCTGCTTCAGAAAGGCGATGCGGCGATTGATCTCACGGCGATCCACCTCCAGCTGCGTCTCGCCAGGGCCGCGCACGCCCACGCCGCCTGTCGCGCCGCCGGCGCGCCCGCCCGCCTGTCGCGCCAGGTGCGTCCAGGCGCGCGTCAGTCGCGGCAAGCGATATTCATATTGCGCCAGCTCCACCTGCACGGCCCCTTCGCGCGTGCGGGCGTGGCGGGCGAAAATGTCCAAGATCAACGCCGTGCGATCGATGACCTTGATCTCTTCGCCGAGCTCCTTCTCCAGCTCGCGCTGCTGGCGAGGAGAGAGTTCTTCGTCGAAGATCACCATGTTGGCGTCCAGCTCCACAACGGCGGAGCGCAGTTCTTCGAGTTTGCCTGCACCGATCAGCGTGGCCGGATTGGGCGCCTCCAGCCGCTGCGTCAATCGACCGACGACACGCACGCCGGCGGTCTTCGCCAGCAAGGCTAGCTCATCTAGGGAATCTTCCAGGGAGAGCAAAGAGGGATGGTTTTGAAGCTCGACGCCGACCAGAATGGCGCGCTCCTCCGGCGGCGCCGTCACCACCAGGCCGGCTTCATCGCGGATGATGCGATCTCGTCCCCGATAGTCGCTCGACAAAGGATTGTTATGTGCGTGAGATGAACTTGATGAACTCATGAATCCCCGTTCTGCAGGTTAGACATCTCCAGCGTTTCAATGCGGTTGCGCATTTCGGCGGGCAACTCCGCCTTCTGTTTCGTCCGGTAATTGTAACTCACGATCATCCCCTCGCCTTCGGCGGCTACTCTGTCATGACGAGCGCTGACGATCCGAAAGTGCATTGTGAAGCGATCGGAGCCGATCTCGCCGACGCGCGTGCCGACCAATACGCGATCCGGGTAGGTCAGCGGAAACTTAAATTTGCACGACGCCGAAGCCAGAATGGGGCCGACGCCGCTTTCCGCCATTGCATCCATGAGGCCGGCGCGCTCGAAGTAAGCGATGCGCCCACTCTCGAAATAGCGAAAGTACACGATATTGTTGACGTGCTGAAACGCATCCATCTCACCCCAGGCGACAGGAATTTCAATCACCACCGGAAACTCGGCGAGCAGCGCGTGCGTCAAAGGCTTTGCGTTGTCGTCTACGGGACTTTTTGGTGCGTGTTCCGTCGGCATAAATAGGGCCTTACCTTATAAGCATAAAGAACGTGCGCGATTTCGTCAATCGACGCACAGAAAAAAACGCGTAGCTTCCAAGGGACGCAATCGGGCGGATTGCATCCCTCAACGCTCAATTCGGGCGATTTCTTCAAGCTGTCACGCGCACTGCGTTCGAGCGGGCGACATCGACATCGTCCGCCGCCGATGCATCAGCGTCTGCGGCGTCAGTCTTGTCGGCGCCGGAGGCTTGCTCCGCCTGTTGCTGCTCCGCCTCCGCCAACGTTCGTTCGCCGGCTTCGTAGCGAGCGCGCGCTTCGGCGAATTCCTCGTCCGACATTCCCAGCGGTTTATCAAGATCGCCAAGCGCTTTGTGCAGCCCAAACTTTAAGGTGCGCACCGCCTGTTCCAACGGACGCTCGCTGTGCACCTCGGCGAAAGTGGAAACCGCTGCGTCCGGCGACAGAGGTGCCAGGCCGTACCGTTGCGCAAGCTGCTCTCGATGATGCGCGATCCACAGATAGAGATCGGCCTCGGTGCGAGAGGGGAAGCTCTCCAACAGCTTGTGCCGACGGATCGCCTCGACGACCGGCAGGTAGACGTTGTCGTACCAGCTCGCCACCGCTTCCTCCCAGGAGAGACGATGGTCGCTGCCTTCGCGCGCTAGGTCAAGGTTGCGCAGGTATTGATGTACCTGAATATGGCGCAGTAAAATCTGATAACGCCCCGGCTCTGTGAATTCAATGCCGTGACCGGGGCGAATTTCATCGAGCTTCGTTTCCTTGAGGAACTCTGCGCGCTCGATCTTGATGATCCATTGATCGCGCTCGAAGTCCTCCATGTGGAGAGGCACATCGGTCGGGATTTCGGTCACATAGGCCTCGATGTGCGTCAGTCCGTTGGCGCGGGCTACGCTGACGCGGTGGTTGCCGTCGCGGACAAAGTATACGTCGCCGATCTTGTACACTTCAATGGGCGGAAAGCCTTCCAGCGAGTTCATCACCGCGTCAACGCGCGCCCATCGCTCCGGTCTGACGCCCGCGCGCGGCAGAAAGGTGCGCGTGAAGTCCCGGTAGCGCCCGACGCTGCCTACGATTTTATCCAGCGGAATCATCTGTGTCCCCATCTCGATCTGCTGTCGCGATTTGATCCGTTTCGCCACCTCGTCGTAACTCAGCAGATCGACTTTTCCGCCCGTAATCTTCGCCATCAGGTCGGCGATTTGCGCTTTATTCACATTGCGGCGGAACTTTTCCAACGACTCATATTGAACTGCCTGTGCATCCGGCATAACCCGTTTCCTTTCCCTCCTGGGCTAAACAGCCCTCATGGCGCTTGCGATGAAAATCAATCGCCATCGCAGTCGCCTGCAAACCAGCAGATCAATTAACTCTACAAGTATAACAGAGGTTCCGCCTAAAACAAAGTGTGTTTCTGACAATAAGTTTGTGGCGGGCGGGCGAGCCTGTCTGAGCCTGTCCGAGCCTCGCCGATCAATCCATCGGCGCAGGCGCGCTGACCAGAGCGACGCATTCATCTGCGCGCAGCGCCATGCAGTTGACGCCCTGCACGACGCCTTCTTTAGCGGGCGTCTCACCGGCGCGGAAGCGGATAATTTTCCCTAGCCTCGAGATGATGAAGACGTCGCTGTCCTCTGCGACGGCTGCTGCGCCGACGATGGCGCTGGCTTTCATGGCAACCTTGCCGCCTGCGCCGGGCGATTTGTTTGCGCTGAAGCCGCTCATCAGGCGGATTGTGCCTTTGCCGTCCTCACTCAGCAGAAAGACGCCTCCCTCCGGCTTTGTGGCGACGACCGAGACCACGCGATCTCCCGGCTCCACGCGGATGCCCAGGCAGCCGCGCATCGGCGCCAGGCGCTCGGCGAAACGAATCGCCAGCCCCGCGCGCGTGACAAGGAAGAGATCGTCGGCGCCGCTGCTCCAGCAGGCTGCGGCTGGCGCGCCGCCATCGCTCGGGTCGAGCAGCACGACGCCCGGCTGCAGGCTGGCGCCCATGTACTGCCGGGCGATTCTCCGCACCTGGCCGCGCTCGGTGACGAGCACCAGAAAGGCGCTCTCTGCGCTCCGATCCGGCAGCGCGACGGCCAGCCGTTCGTCCGGGCGCATGGGGAAACGCGCCAGCAACGATTCTCCCTTGCTGTGCACCTCTCGTTCGGGGATGTCGGCGACGGCGACGCGGAAGACCCGACCCTGATTGGTCAACAACAGCAGCGAATCGCTTGCGTCCGTTACCGCCAGGAAGGCGGGCGCATCGTTGGCCGGCGCCTCCAGGTCAAAGACGCCCATGCCGCCGCGACGTTGACGGCTGTAAAGATGGCGCGGGGTACGTTTGGCGAAGCCGCCGGCGCTGATCGTGATCACATTGACGGTGGTCGGCGCCTCGTCCGGCTCGAACGAGGTCTCACGGCGCTTGCCGCTTGTTTCCGCCGCCTCGAATTCGGCGAGCCGGGCTTCCAGCGCCTCGATGTAGGCGATCACTTCAGGCGACGCGCCGCTCAGGTCAGGCCGTTCCATGCAGACACCTCCAGATGGATGGGCATTCTCACTCCTCTTCGCTCATCACGATCAACACTTCTCCGTCAACTTCGACGCGATCGCCTGGGCGCAATTTGCGGCCTCGCCGCGTCTCCACCTCGCCATTCACGCGCACCTGACCGCTCTGGATCAGCAGTTTCGCCTGCCCTCCTGTGGGCGTAATGCGGGCCAGTTTAAGGAATTGTTCCAGCTTAATCGTCTCTTCCACGTTTCATTACTCCATGGCGCGTTGAAATGTACGTGCGCTGAACCAGACGCTCAAAACGGCGGTGGCGACCAGCACGGCCAGACACAGGAGCGGATCCAGCGCGTCGCCGCCGAAGAGCCACCTGCGCATCCCCTCTACGGCGTAGGTCGTGGGGTTGACCACTGCAACGACCCGCATCCAGGCTGGCATGGCGTCGAGCGGATAGAGCGCTGAGCTGAAAAAGAGCAGCGGCAAGTTGAGGAGGAACAGGATAGTGTGGTAACCGCCGATCGAGCGGCTGCGCAGCGCCATCGCGTTGGCGAAACCGACCATGGTCACCACAAAGGCCGTCAACACGAGCGCAGCGCCCAGCGTGCTCCCCGGTGAGGCCGCCAGCCGCGCGCCGAAGAGCAGGGTCACCAGCACGATCAAAATCGACTGCGTCACCGTCTTGACCAGGCCGCTGGCCGTCGCCGCCAGCAAAATGCTCAGTCGTGGGATCGGCGCCACCATGTATTCTTTCATGACGCCTTTGATTTTTTCCTCCAGCAGCGGCATGCCCGCGTTGATGGCGCCGCTCAGCGCCGTGAACGCAATGATGCCCGACGCAATGAACGACAGATAATTCAGCCCGGCGATGGCCTCCCTCGCCACCAGCCTTTCCATGCCCAGCCCAAAGGTTGCAGCAAGCAGGATGGGCGCCGCCAGCGTGCCTCCCACTTCCTGGCCGTTGTGCAGAAATTTGTGCATATGTTTAGTGAAAATCACCCATGTTCCCCGCCACAGCTCGGCCCCATGCCGACGCTTGACCGCCGAGCTTGTGATCAAGGTCTCTTGCTGTAATTGATGGTGCATTCTGAGCGCTCCTGAAAGAAATCGATGATTGCTCTGCCCTACAGTTAAGATATAGTGTAAACGGGCGCTGCAGCTTGCGAAAAATGATCGAACCCTCCGCTCTCTCAGCGCCTCTGGAGACTTTGCCCGATCGCTGCGTTCTTTTGAAGTGATTGCATTGTGAAGGCGCATGATATAAAGTAGATATTGCAAGTGCGAAATGGTGGGAAGATCGAGCAAAGGAGGAGAAACTCATGAATGCATCATCTCGTCTCAATTTCACCCAAATTCAGTGGGGAATCATCGTTCTGACCGTCATTACAGCGGTGATCCATATCTGGCTGGGCGCCGGCTTTTTGGATTCCGGCGGTCTGCTCTTCGTGCTCAACGGACTGGGCTATCTGGGGCTGCTGGTGCTGTTGCTTGCCCCCATCGCAGCATTGACGCCCTATCGCACGTGGATCCGCTGGGCGTTCATCGCCTACACTGCGGTGACCGTGATCGCATGGGTCTTTATCGGAACGCGCTCGCTGGTCGCCTATGTCGACAAAATCGTGGAGATTGCGCTGATCGTATTGCTCTGGCTGGATGGTCAGCAGAAACGATGATTCCCTCTATCTTCTCCACTTTGCCTTGAGTGCGTCGACGCGCCGAATGGACGCGTCGATGCGCTCAAGGCTGAGCCTGCCGTCCTGCACGGCAGTCGCCAAGACATCGATCACGCGGCTGGCGACATGGGGATCGTAGGTCAGGTTGTTGCCGACGGCGATCACATCCACGCCGGCCGCCACGCTCTGCACGATCGCCTCCTCGAAGCCATAAACATGGGCGATGGCGCCCATCTGCATATCGTCGGAAACGATCACGCCGTCGAAGCCCATCTCTTCGCGTAGAAGGCCGGTGAGGACGGCGGGGGAGAGCGTCGCCACGTATTCGGGATCGAGCCGAGCGTTGAAGACATGCGCCGTCATGATTGAGTCCACCAGCCCCTCCGCAAGCAGGCGACGATATGGTTCCAGCTCTACAGTTTGCCATGTGTCGGTCACGTCGACGAAACCCAGGTGGGAGTCGTCGCGGCTGCTGCCGTGGCCGGGGAAATGCTTGAGCGTGGTCGTGACACCGTGCGCCCGGTGGCCGCGGATAAAAGCGGCCGCCTGGGCAGTCACCACATCCGGGTCCGCCGAAAAACTGCGCCCCAGCGCGCCGATGATGGGGTTGTCAGGGTTGAGGTTGAGATCGACGACCGGCGCAAAGTTGTGGTTGACGCCGACCGATCTAAGCGTGCGCGCCATCTGCTCGGCGACGGCGTAGGTGAACGCCGG
Source organism: uncultured Caldilinea sp. (assembly GCA_937928035.1). Lineage (GTDB taxonomy): Bacteria > Chloroflexota > Anaerolineae > Caldilineales > Caldilineaceae > Caldilinea. The sequence continues at coordinate 10,949 of CALFWA010000152.1, forward strand.
ATCGTTGCGCTCTCCCAGGGCCTGGGCGGAGAGCGTCGGCGGGAAGCCGTGGCGTTCATCGAGGCGGGCGACGAGGCCGCCTTCCTGATCGATCGCCACGATCAACGGCGTTTCGGCCAGCGCCTGCAGTTCGGCGGTGAGTGCGGCGACCTGCTGTGGGGATTCGACGTTGCGCACGGGGCTTTGCAGCGCCACATCGTAGCTGAACAAAACTACGCCGCCGAGGCCGTGCTCGCGCACATCGGCCGCGATCGGGTTGGCGGGATCGAGCCTCAGCCCGCGGAAGCCGACGAGCACCATCTGCGCCAGCTTGCTCCGCAGCGTCCTTTCTTCCGGTCCCGGAGGGGCGGCGGTGGGCGTTGGACTTTCGGGCGAAGCGGTTGCAGTCGGCGGCGCGGGCGTCGGTTGTTGAGGTAGGAGCGTTTCCTTTCCACAGCCCGTTGCGAGGCTACAGGCAAGTGCAGCGCCGGCAGTCAGGACCTGACGGCGCGTCCAGGTGCGGCGATGAGCGCGACCGTCAGGGGCTGCAAAAAGAATTTCAACCACCGATCGGATCATCTACCACCGGCAAATCCCAGTGGGCCAGCAGAATCTCGAAGCGACGGCGCTCTTCGCGCTGGAAGGTCTCCTGGTCGGGATATAGTTCGCGCTTGATCGCCGCCTCACCTTCCGGCGGTTCGTGCGCGGCCAGCACGTTCTTAAAGACGATAGTGACTCGGTAGTCCCAGCGCCCATCCTCGGTTGTGTGATAGCGCGGTCGCGTGCAGGTAACAGAGAGGAATCGCCCGCTTTCCACCTGCTTCATCAGCACAGGCAGGTGGTTCTTCTTGAAGAGTTCGATAAACTCCTCGGCGTGGCCCCACTTTGCCTTGTAGTAGTATTCGATCACGTAAGGTTTGTTGAGCAAATTTTCGGAATGGTTCGACATTTTTCCATCCATCTCCATTGTCTCAAACGCTGCAATTCGCCGCTGCAAAAGGCGGCCTACGGAGCAACGATGGTTTCCGGTGGGTGCGGCTCGCAGGGCCCTCACCTCCCAGCCCTCTCTCCCAATCCTGGGAGAGAGGGAGAGCATGCACTCGACAATCCCCGAGCGTCTGGGCGCACCCGACCAGCGCCGCTTGTAGCGGCGCCTACGGAGTCCTTTGCAATCGGTTAAAGCCTATTTTTACCGGCGGTCGACATCGCAAAATCAAACTTCGCTCCTTTACGACTTGGGAGCGAAACGTTAAAGCCCATTCGTAGTGAATTTTTACGGCTCTGTGATCTCCAACACTACATGATTGGCCCGATTGCGTGCGAAACGTCCCATCAGGTTGAAGAGATGGAATTGCCAGCCGTATTTCTTCGCCAACCGCTCCCGTTGCTTTCGATCTTCCGCCGGGTCGTCGAGCACGCGAGCGCGGGCTTCCACCCATGCGCTCTTGGGATTGCCGCGCGCATCGCTGACGGCAATGCGCACCCGTCCGTTGTTGCGGATGCGCTTGACTTTGCCGCTGTCCGCCAGCGTCCAGACATAGAGTTTGCCGTTCTCCGCAGCGACCCAGACAGGCGTCACCACTCCCTCTCCGCTTTTCCGAAAAGTCTCCAGCGCAATATAGGTTGGATTGTCGATCTCTCGAAAGGTCATGCAGCGAGTCCTCCTTGAGTTTGATGAATTTCTGAAAATTGAGTCTACTCGCTGCACTCAAAATAGACGGTGACCGGCCATGCAAAAGTTCGGTGCGGCTAGCGCACTGCGTATCCCAGTTGCTTGAGCAGGTTTTGCCGTCGCCGCCAGCGTTCCCACACCTTGACCCACAGTTCAAGGTAGACTTTGGTCCCAACCAACTCTTCGATTTCAGGCCGCGCCATCTGCCCGATGCGCTTGATCATGCTGCCGCCTTTGCCCAGCACGATCGGCTTCTGCGACTCGCGTTCGACGTAGAGCACGGCAGAGATGTAGGTCAGCTTCTCGCTGCGCTCGATGAATTCATCCACCTCGACCGCCAGGCTATGCGGCACCTCGTCCTGCAACAGGAGCAGCGCCTTTTCGCGGATGATCTCCGCCGCCATGTGGCGCA
>CALFWA010000153.1 GCA_937928035.1 uncultured Caldilinea sp.
CTACGCCCCCTGCCGTCTATCTGCTCAATCCGCTCTATCGATGGTCAGGTGCAACTGTGTGACTTCTAAAGAAATCGAGGCATTGCGACCTACGCGGAGGGAGGGATTTGAGAAGAAGTTGTTGAGTCAGGCGAGGTGAAAGCGGATGGGGCGGCGTCGCTTCTAGGAGGCGAGGCCTTGCGTGCAGAGCCATTTCCCACCAGCGCCTGCATCGCACGCCGGTAACCCGCCATCTTGCTGCTCGTCTGGATCACCGGCGCAACGACATTTTCGCTCATAAACTGGGCCGTGCCGCGCATCGTGGCGATCGTCTCCTTGGTGTCTGCGATCATGGGCTTCAGCTCTTGCTGCACCAGTCGGGTCAGCCGCCAGAGCTGCCAGATGAGAATGCCGAGCAAGACCCAGACGACGATGCTGGTCAACGCCAGGAAGATGATCAAAAGATCGCGTACGGCGCCCATCACGCTTCACTCCTTGATTTCTGTCTTTATCGGCTCCTCCGCGCGGGCAATAACGCCGCCCCCCAGGCAGAGATCTCCGTCGTAGAACACTGCGCCCTGGCCCGGCGTGATGTCGCGCAGGGGCGCGTCGAAGCGCACCTCCACCCGATCCACCCCGATCGGGAAGAGCGTGCACTCCACTGCCTTCGCCTTGTAGCGGATCTTGCACTGCACTCGCGCGCCGGCCGGCGGCGCTTCGTCCAGCGTCCAGTTGACGCGCTCGGCGATCAGTCGATCTCGTCCTAACTCCGCCGCCGTGCCGACCACCAGCGCATTGTTGCGATAGTCCAACTCGAGCACAAAAAGCGGCTCCGCAGCGCCGGCGATGCCCAATCCCTTGCGTTGGCCGATGGTGTATCCCGGCAGGCCGTTGTGCTGACCGTACACTCTGCCGCGGCGATCCACAATTGGCCCGGGACGCATCGCCTCCGCCGCCCAGGTGCGCAGGAAACGACGATAGTCGTCGTCGAAGATGAAGCAAAGGTCCATGGAGTCGTGTTTAGAGGCGGTCGGCAGCCCGCGCTCGGCGGCCATGCGTCGCACTTCCGACTTGGGATACTCCCCGACCGGGAAGAGCACGTCGTGAAGCTCGTCCTGGCCGAGCACGCTGAGGACGTAGCTCTGATCCTTTGCCTCGTCCACGCCTTTGAGCAGGTGCACCTTGCCATCTTCGGTGTAGCGCAGCCGGGCGTAGTGGCCGGTCGCCAGATAATCGGCGCCCAGCCGCCGCGCGTAGTTGAGCAGATAGTTGAAGCGGATGTGGCGGTTGCATTCGACACAAGGGTTGGGCGTGACTCCGCGGCTGTAGCCGTCGATGAAAAAGTCCACCACCTTCTCTTTGAACGGCCGCTCGACGTTGATCAAATAAAACGGGATGCCCAGCTTGTCGGCCACGCGGCGCGCGTCATGGACGCTCTCCAGGCTGCAGCACTTGTTGGTGGAGCCTTCCCCCACGCCGACCTCCGCCCAGAGGCGCATCATGACGCCGATGCAGTTATATCCGCGCTCGACCAACAGCGCCGCCGCCACGGATGAATCCACGCCGCCCGACATGGCGACAACGACGGTGGTCTCGGCAGGCGCCTTGACATGCTTTGTCCTCTTCATGTCTTTTATTGTACATGAGATGGACTTTTTCGCAGAGTAATGGCATGGCGAAAAGCGCCATTCGAAAAGTCCGAGGTTTCTGGACAAAAAAACGCATCGGCGTTTTGGGCGCGCGGCCTTGTCGATGTAGTATATTTGTGTCATCGTTCACAATTCTCCGAGCCTCTCTTCCTACGGACAAGAGTGTCTATGGAGGAAGGCCGCACCGTGGATAGACCACGGGACAGGAATTGGTTTCTGTCGTGGGCCAGGGAGGAAACTTCCTGACCTCCTCATCTTTGGAAAGGAGAAACATATGTATTCGTCTCACCGCTCTGTCGTTTCACGCGTCCTTATCTTGTTGATGGCGCTTCTTTTGCCCCTAAGCGCCTGTACGCCTATCCAACCCTCTGCGTCGCCTCCATCTTCCGAAGCGCCCGCCGCCACCGAGCCGATCGTCGTGACCGACGCTCTAGGGCGCACTGTGACGCTGCCCCAGCCGCCGGAACGCGTCGTCTTGACCGGCCGCGGCCTCTTCATGATCGCCAACGCCATTTACGCCTTCCCAGGAGCGAGCGAACGCATCGTCGGCATGGGCCAGACCAATCAGGGCAGCGCCAACTTCATCAAGCTCATCGATCCGGCCTATGATCAGAAAGCTACCCTCGAGCGCGACGCAGGGGCAGAGCAGATCGCAGCGTTGCAGCCCGACCTGGTGATCATGAAAAGCACCATGGCGGAATCGCTCGGCGGGCCGATCGAAGCGCTTGGCATCCCCGTCATTTACGTCGACCTGGAAACGCCGGAGCAATACTGGCAAGACCTGACCGTGCTGGGCAAAGTTTTCCAGAACGAAGCGCGCGCAGCGGAGCTTGTGAATTTCTACCGAAGCAAGGTGGAGGCGATTCAAAGCGCCGTCGAGGGCGCCGAAAGGCCGCTCACTTTGATGCTCTACTACAACGATCGAGACGGCGCCGTCGCCTTCAACGTTCCGCCTCTCAACTGGATTCAGACGACGATGGTGGAGATTGCGGGCGGCGAACCGGTGTGGACGGACGCCAATCCCGGCGGAGGCTGGACGCAGGTGACGCTGGAGCAAATTGCAGCCTGGGACGCCGATCACATCTTTATCATCTCCTACTTCCGCAACCCAACCGAGGTGGTGGAGGAGTTGAAGGCGGATGCAAACTGGCAGGCGTTGCAGGCGACGAAGGAGGGGACGCTACACGCCTTTCCTGGAGACCTCTATGTCTGGGCGCAGCCCGATGTGCGATGGATCCTCGGCCTGACCTGGCTCGCCGGCAAGCTGCATCCCGATCGCTTCCCGGATCTCGACATGCAAGCCGAGATCAACGAGTTCTATGAGACTCTCTACGGATTAGACGCCGTTTTTGTCGAGCAGCAGATTGCTCCGACCTTTCAAGGAGATTTGCCTTGAGCGAAGCTGCGCTGCAAGCGCTTGTGCGTTGCACAGGCCGTCGTCAGCAGCTGATCGGGCTGCTGGCGGCGGCCACCATTCTTGTTTTCATCTTGTCATTATTCCTGGGGCGCTATCCTGCGCCGGGGCTGCTGGACTGGTCGCGACTCGGCGAGGATGAGCTGGCGACCCGTCTTGTCCTCAATCTGCGGCTACCCAGGCTGATCGCCGCCTTGTTGTTGGGCATGACGCTTTCCGCCACCGGCATGGTCTTTCAGTTGTTGTTCAGCAATCCGCTGGTGGAGCCGGGTTTCCTAGGCGTCTCGCAAGGCGCAGCCTTCGGCGCAGCCTTCGCCATTGTTCTCCTGGGGGGAACGGCATTCGTCACACAGCTTTCGGCGATCGGTTTTGCCTTGCTTGGGCTGGGTTTCTCCTATTTTCTGGCGCGGCGGCTACGTTATGGCGGCTGGGTGCTGCGGCTGGTGCTGGCGGGCATTGCGGTGTCGGCACTCTTTTCGGCGGGCGTGGGGCTGTTGAAATACATGGCCGACCCGCTCACACAACTTCCGGAGATCACCTTCTGGCTGCTGGGAAGTTTGGCCAGCATCACCTGGGACAAGCTGCTGGGCGTGGTTGTTCCGGTGAGCGCAAGTCTCTTCGTGCTTTGGTTGTTTCGCTGGCGGCTCAACGTGCTTTCGCTCAACGAAGAGACGGCGTTTTCGCTGGGCGCTGCGCCTGGACGGGAGCGCTTGCTGCTCATTGTGGCCGCTGTATTGCCGACGGCGCTGCTCATCTCCATCAGCGGCATGGTCGGTTGGGTGGGGTTGATCGTCCCCAACTTCACCCGTCGCATCCTGGCCGCCGACACGCGCTTCGGCCTGCCCGCCACCATGCTCATCGGCGGCGTGTTCGTCATGCTCTGCGACAATCTGGCGCGCACGCTGCTGCCGGGCGAAATTCCACTGGGCATTTTTACGTCGCTCTTCGGCGCCGTGGCCTTCCTCGGTCTGATGACCTTGCAGCAATATCGCACCAAATCATGAGCAACATTTTGCTGTCGTTTCGTCACGTCTGGTTTGGCTACCGCCGGGACAGGCCTCCCGTGCTCAACGACGTCACTTTTGACCTGAAGGCCGGCCGCATTTTGGCGATCGTCGGGCCGAACGGCGCCGGCAAGACGACGCTGCTTTCGCTCGCCCTGGGTTGGCAGCGCGCCTGGCGAGGCGAAGTCGAGCTGGCGGGCCGCCCTTTGGAGAAATACAGCCGTGCGGAGCGAGGACGCTGGTTGGCGCTCACACCGCAGAGCGAACATACACCTTTCGACTACACCGTGCTGGAGTATGTGCTCATGGGCCGCGCGCCCCATCTGCCACCTTTGGGCATGCCGACGGCGGCGGACTACGCCATCGCGCTGCGCGCGGTCGAGCAGGTCGGGCTTGCCGCGCTTGCAGAGCGTCCTGTGCCGCAGCTCAGCGGCGGTGAACGACAGCTGATGCTGTTGGCGCGCGCCATTGCGCAACAGCCAAAGCTGCTGTTGCTGGACGAGCCGACCGCCCATCTCGACCTGCATAACAAGGCGCAGCTGATCCGCATCATGCGCGAGCTGCGCAGCCAGGGATGCACGCTGCTGATGACCAATCACGAGCCGGAGGTGGTGCTGGCTGTCGCCGACGACGTCTTGCTGATGGAGGCCGGCCAGCCGCCGCAGTTCGGCCCGCTCGAAAGCGTCTTCACCGAAGCGGCGCTGAGCCGCATTTACCGTCTCCCGATCCGTCTGGTGCAGGTCGATGGACGTCTCCAGGTGTTGTGGACATGAAACGGCGTGGACGCATCCTCCTGGTCACCGGCGCGATCGGCGCCGGCAAGACGACTTACTGCCGTCGACGCGTTGAAGAGATGCAGCGCAGCGGAGCAGACGTCGCCGGCGTATTGTCGCCTGCGCGCTTTGAAGCGGGCGTAAAGACGGGCATCGACGTCGTCAATCTGCGCAGCGGCGAACGGCGCCCCCTTGCCCATCTGCGCGCAGCCGAAGAGGTGGGGCCGGGCGAGGGCGTCTACACTCGACGTTGGCGCTTTGAGCCGGAAGCGCTGGCGTGGGCCAACCAGGCGCTTGCAGCCGCAACGCCGTGCGATCTGCTCGTCGTCGATGAGTTGGGTCCGCTGGAGCTGGAACAAGGCCGTGGATGGACGGCAGGGCTTGCCGCCGTGGAGACGCGCGCTTACGACGAGGCGTTGGTGGTGGTGCGCGCCGACCTCCTGGGGCTTGCACTGGCGCACTGGCCAGAGGCTGAAACGCACTGGCTCGAACCTGTTCAACCCGGATGAAATGAACTGGCAAACAGTTTCTACCTCGCACAGCCGAGCCGCAAAGGCATAGCTCCGGAAAGTCTCTCTGTAACGAAGCTGCTCTCCATGCATCTAATTCAACAGCAACCTGGGTGCAATCCTTTACATGTGGATTGTTCGAAGCATTGAGAAAGTAGTGAGAAAGGATTGCCTGGATGATCCGGTCTCAATCTAAATCTGACCCTGTTCCAATGACTCGCCATCCTATCACATTTCAGGAAATTGTCGAGCATTTTGCGCCGGGTTGGTTTGCTTCGGTCATGGGCACGGCGGTGACAGGGGTCGCTATTTTTGCGCTGCGGAACTTCGTGCCCTTCGCCGGTGCGTTGCAGGTGATCTTTTTGACACTAGCGGTGGTGCTTTTCGTAGTGCTGTTCGTTCCCTGGAGCATCCGCTGGCTCAAGCATCCGCAGGCAGTGCGCCGCGACCTGGCGCATCCCATCTCGGCGGCTTTCTTTCCGACGATGCCCATCTCGCTGCTGGTCATCGGGATTGCGCTGGAAAAAACGCCGTTGCCCTTTTTACCCGAGGGTGCACTGTGGCCCCTGCTGTTGATGCTGTGGGCGATTGGCTCCCTTGCTATTTTGCTCTTTGCGCTTGTTATTCTGACTATCTTTTTTCATCACACCGAAATTCGTTGGGAAGCTTCGACGCTGGGTTGGTTGATTCCACCGGTTTCGATGTTGCTCAGTCCTGTTTTGGGGCTGAGTCTCTCGATGCGCTACGCCGGAGCACTATGGGGAGAGGTCGCCTTCTACGCCAGTCTGTTTTTTCTAGGTGCAGGCAGCCTGCTCTTTCTGCTGATGATGGCGACCGTCTTCACGCGCTCCATTTTTTACGCGCCGCCGCCTGCCCCTTTGGCGCCAACGTTGTGGGTGGGCGTTGCGCCGCCCTCGATTCTTACAATCGTTGCGCTGCGCATCATGGCGCCGGTCCAAAGCCACCTCGCAGTTAGCCAGCAGGTCGCAGAAACGTTTTCACTGCTGGTGAAGGTCGGCGGTGCAGCGTTGTGGGGCTTTGCGCTCTTTTGGATGATGCTGGCGCTGTTGACAACGCTTGAAACGCATCGTAGGACTCCGCTGCCTTTTGCACTGAGTTGGTGGGCGTTCATCTTCCCTGGAGGCGTTTTCACCGTCGCCAGCGGCATGCTTTATCAGGCTATGCCTGTCTTTTTCTTCCTATGGATCGGCCTGGCAACCCTGATCGGCCTGCTCGTCCTCTGGGTGGCGACGCTCCTCCGCACTATCCAGGGCGCCTGGCGCGGGACAATCTTTCTGCCGCCCGCCGCCCAGCCGCCCAGATGAAACTGATGCGCCCTTCGCCTGATCCGCTTCACGGTTGAATCACCACCGTCATTTCTATGCTGGCCGAACGGCCATCTTCCGCAGTCACGACGGCGCGCAGTCGGTGCGGTTCGCCGTAGCGTACTGCATCGCCCGCAGGCCAGGCGTCGCCGTGTTCGCCGAAGCGCCAGATGTTGCAGTCCGGCTTCCCACCTGCAAAGGCGCAGTAGGCGGCGTTCTGCTCCGTGCGCTGATAGACCTCTCGGCCATCGGGATCGAAGATGCGCAAGTCCACGCTGTGAACGCCGGCGCCGTCCTCCCCGCCGCGCGTCGGATCGTACGCCTCCACCTGAAAGACCAGAGCGCCGTAGACTACGTCGGCGACGTGGTCTGGTCCGGTCTGCGTGATCCTGACGACCAGCTCGCTGCGCCGAGTCTCCTGACCGCAGAGGGGCAGGTCGGGATGCTCGATCCTAAAGGGGCTGCGCCAGGTGGCTGCGCCGCCATTTTCGAGCACAATCGTGGCGGCGACAGTGAAATCGCCGTTGCACAAGGTTCGTTCCGTGTCTGGCCAACGCGCGCCGCGACGAATTTCAAGCACGTTGCAGGTCGGCTCGCCGCCGCCGAACGCACAGTAGCCGGCGACGCGCTCCGTGCGCCGATAGATCTCTTCGTCCAGGGCATTGAGGATGCGAAAATCAACGCGCTCGATGCGCTGATTGTTGGGCGTGCGGTTGATCTCGGCGCGGAAGAAGATGCGATTGCGGAACACGGCGACGCCGTCGCTCAGATTCGCCAGGTTGAAGTCGGTCACCAAGGCTCCGCGCCAACTTGCATCGCCGGGGGCCGGACCGGGCAGCACCACGACCGGCGGCAAGGTCGGCGGCGGCGCCGTAGGCGTCGGCGGAGGAACCGCCACAGGGGGCAGCGTCGGTGAAGGCGTCGGTGTGGGAGAGGGCGTGGCTGTCGGTCGAGGCGTCGGTGGAGACGCTGCAAGTTGCAATATCATCAAGTCAAATGTGCACTCGATGAAGCGCGGAGCAGCCGCCACCCAGCCGATGCGCCCATCGGGCAGCGGCTGCACCTCCACCCAGGAGGCGTCGGCGTTGCGCCCCAACGGCTGCAGCTGCGTGTTGACCGGCAGCATGTCGATCACCGGAAAGACCGTCCCCGGCCCGCCGCGCAGGTTGAGGTTCGGCGCCGCGCGCACCGTGCAAAGCCTCTGGGGCGTCGGCGTTGCAGTGGGCGCCCGCGCTGTTGTCGCAACCGGTGCAACCGGGAGGGCGCCCGTCACCGCGTTTAGCGTGTGCGCGGTCAGGGTGTATGGCCCGCGGTCGCTGCGCCGCGCGCCGGCGACGAGCAGCTCGTACACGCCGGTGGTGGACAGCACAACGCCCCCGAGGAGCACCGTTTCCTCGTCGATCTGAAAGCTGGTGGAAAACGCCTCCGCCGACTGCGGCCCGACCAATTCGATGAAGGGCGGGAACCGTTCGCTCTGCACGGAGATGGTGATGACGTCGCCTGCACAGCCGCGCAACGCCCACCGCTCTCCCAGGCTGGAGCGTACGGCGCCGGTGACGACGCCGTTGTGAACCAGGACGCCCGCCGCCTCCTGGCGCATCGACTCCGGAAGATCGCCGAAATCCACCGTGATCGTGTAAGGCCCGCGATCGCTGCGCCGCTCTCCGGCTGCGGCGATGGTGTAGAAGCCGCTCGTCTCAACGGTCAACAGCGCCTGGGCGCGCCCGCCGTCCTCCGCAAGCGCCTCAAACAGAGGCGCCTGCAGGACATCTGTGTAGGCGCTTAGGTAGGGCGCGAACGCTGTGCTGACCATCGTGACGGTCACTTGGTCGCCGGCGCACGCATACAATGTCCATTCTTCTCCCGCTGCACTGAGGACTTGACCGGGCGCAGGCGCGCCTGGAGCGAGCGGGCGCGCATTCTGGGCGAAAGCGACGGTGAAAAGCAATAGCGCAGCCAGCAATCCTCCCGCTAACAGGAATGCTGCAGCCATCCGCTGGACTGGAGCTCGTTGCACTGTAAATGTTCGATTCATGGTTCTCCTCCCTGCAGGCTGCTCAAGGTTTGGCGCGCCTCCCGTGCAAAAGGCTCGCAGCTACAGCCCAGCACGCGCTGTTGGAAGAGCGCGTTGCCTGCCGTGCGTTCGCGCAGCGCAAGGCAGGCGTCGTAGTGTTCAATGGCGGCGTTGAGCCACCGCATCTCCTCGGCGGTTGCAGCCGTTCGGGTTTCGGCGTCGTTCGCCTGGCTCTGTCGAATGGCGGCGCTGTGTGCGCGCAGCCGAGCGACGGTGCCCATCGCCACCTGCGCCCAGGCGTAGTACACGGGATCGTCTGCAGCGTTCAGCCTCGTCAGCGCCTCCTGCAACACGACCTCCGCCTGGTCCAGCGCGCGGTCGGCCTGCGCGATGTCCTCCTGCAAAAAATGCAGCGCAGCGTCGCCCCGGTGCGCCAGCCCCAGGAGCAGAAGGCTGCGGTCGGCGAACTGTCCAGGCTGCAACTGCGCAAGCGTCGCCGCCCTCTGCGCCAATGCCAGCGCCTTTTGATTGTCTTCGATCGCCGCCGCCAACGTAGGCGATGCATTTTCGATGTTGGCGAGGGAGATGCAGTTTTGCAGCTCAGCAGAAACGGGCTGATTGCGATACGGAAACAACTGGGCGCGATCGAAGTAGACGCCGGCCAGCGTCAACAGCGCCGGAGTGAAATCCGGCCTGAGCGCCAGCGCCTTGTCGAGCGCCTCGATGGCGACGTCGAATTGACGGGATTTCTGCGCCAGGTCGCCGAGCACAAGATAAAAGAGCTCTTTGCCTTCGCTCCTTGGCCAGGCGTCCACCGTCGGCTCCACCTGTTGCAGAATCGCCAGCCCGCGCTCGGGCAAGTTTGCCAAGCCATAGGAAAGCCCTTGCGTCATCCAAAAAAGCGCCCGACTGCGTGGGGTCAGCGCTTCGGAGACGGTCAGTTTGGCCGCGTCTGGGTTGAGGCGATAGGAAACCGCCGGTCGCAGCGGCTCGCCCAGCAGATAGCCGCCCCACAGCGCGCTCGGCTCCCCTGCGCGCTCCTGACCGTCGAAGAAAAACTCAAGCTGCAAACTCTCCGGGTCGGTGGCGTCGGTGAGGTGACCGAAGACGACCATCTGCGCCTCGACCTTGCGAGCCAGGGTGCGGGCGTTGGCGATGCGCTCATCCAACGTTTTTCCCGGAATGGCGCCAAAGGTGAGATTCTTGCCATTTTCCCGTCCGAGCGAGTCGTGCCAGATCAACACAGTCCGATCGAAGATCCCTGCTTCCTTCGCCTGCTTATAGGCGTCGTCCAGCGTGCGGTAGAGCGCCGCGCTGATCTGCGCGCCGAATTCAGAAGGCTGCATCGAGCCGTCCGCCTGAAGCGCGCCGATCTCGGCGACGGCGATGTTAAAGTCGCCCTTCATCGGCCAGATGTTCCAGAGCGGCTCCAGCGCAGGATAGGCGAGGGCGCCGACGATCGCCAGCGCGACGAGCAAAATGGCCAGAATCGGATAGAGCAACCGGCGCATCCACGTGCGCTCCGGATGGGTTTCCGCCTCGGTGACGATCTGCCAGATGACGCCGTCGGCGGCGCGGCTGAAGAGCGCGGGCGTCCCCCATTCCACCGAGCCGGGCGACGCCTGGTCGATGGCCTTGCGACCTTCGCTCACGGCGGCGTCGACGGGTAGACGATCGGCCAGCGCGCCGTAGAATTGATCGGCGAAGGCGACGGCGGCAGCGTCGCTGATGGCGTATTGCATGGCGATAGCGGCGGGCAGTCCACGTTGCACCAGTGCGGCTGCGACGCTGGCGAAAGGCGATTGCTCGTCTCCGCGCGCGCCTTCACAGGCATTGAGTACCGCCAGTCGCAGGCTGCGGTGGTCGGCGAGGAGACGACCGAGCTGGGTGGCGCTCACCGGCCAGGAGGTGCCCTGCTCATCGGTCATCACCAGAGCGCCTTCGCCCATGCGCGCGTCGAAGAAGGCGTGGCCGCTGTAATGGAAAATATGCCACGGCCCCTGTTGAAGGGCATCCTGCAGCGCGCGCCAGGTTGCATGCTCTAGCCAGGTCAGCTCCACCTGGCTTTGCTCCAAAGGGCGACGAAGCGCCTGCTCCAGCACGGAGTGTTCGCGCATCGCATCGATGGCGGGTAGATCGCTCGGCGACGCCGCTACGCCGAGCACCCGCAGCGGAGGCGCGACGGCGAAGTCGGGATCGGGCAGCAACAGCTCTAGATAGCGCACAACAGGCGTATGGCGGGAAAGGGCGACAAATTCACGAGCGCGCGCGTCGTAGAGAAACTCCCAGGGCAAAGTGAGCAGCTCCGGCGACAGAATGCGCAGCTTGATGCGCAGCCCTTGATCCGCTGCGCCCGTGAGCTGGCGGCTGCGATCATAGGCGGCGAGAATGTCCCCCTGCATGAGCGCGTCGAAAGTCGCAGCGCCGAACTCCTGCGCGACGCCGACGCCTCCGCTGGCCGGCTCGCGCAGGGCCTGCTCCAGGCCGGCCAGATACGCGGCGAGCGTTGCGGCATCAAATGGGAACGTCATGCTTCCACGGGCGGCGCCGGCAGGAGAACTCAGCACTGCGACGGCGTAGCGCCTGCCGTCGCCGACGTCGATCTGCAAATCAAAATCGCGGAGCCTCAGCGTGGAGGATGGCATGTTCGCCTTGCACCTCCGATGAACCGAGCAGAGGTGCAGAGGTTCATTATCGCAGGTCGTCGATATATGTCAAATGCCTTTCCTGGCGTTGTTCTGCCGAACGTTCCATCGTTGACCGTGTGCGCATTGCAACATGCAAGCGCAGCGCGCGTTGGGGATGCGTTGCGCTTTTTCCACGAAGCATGAAACGTGCAACATCAACAACGCTGCTCTTGTCAGGAGCGGCCAATGATGGCATTATGGTTTTCATCCTGCGCTGCGGGAGTTGAAGACATGAACAGATTGAGGAGCCAGCAGAGATTCTATGCCAACCGCACTGATTACAGGTGTCACCGGACAAGACGGCAGCTATCTCGCCGATTTTCTCTTGGAGAGAGGCTACAACGTGGTCGGCATGGTGCGGCGCACCAGCACGATCAACTTTGACCGCATCAAGCACATTCAGGATAAGATCGAGATCGTCCAGGGAGACCTGCTCGACCAGATGAGCCTGATCGGCATCCTGCACGACTATCGCCCCGACGAAGTGTATAACCTGGCGGCGCAGAGCTTTGTGCCGACCAGCTTCACCCAGCCCGTGCTCACAGGCGAGTTCACGGCATTGGGCGTCACGCGTATGCTCGAGGCGATCCGCATCGTCGATCCCAAAATTCGCTTCTATCAGGCCTCCAGCAGCGAGATGTTTGGAAAAGTCGTCGAAACGCCGCAACGCGAGACGACGCCTTTTTACCCGCGCAGCCCCTACGGCGTCGCCAAAGTGTACGGCCACTGGATTACGGTCAACTATCGGGAAAGCTATAACATCTTCGGTTGCTCCGGCATTCTCTTCAACCATGAAAGCCCGCGGCGAGGGCTTGAGTTCGTGACGCACAAGATCACACATGGCGCCGCGCGCATCAAGCTGGGGCTTGCCAAGGAGCTGCGTCTCGGCAACCTGGAAGCGCGTCGCGACTGGGGCTACGCCGCCGACTACGTGCGCGCCATGTGGATGATGCTCCAACAAGACGAGCCGGACGACTACGTGATCGCCACTGGCGAGACGCACAGTGTGCAGGAGTTTGTCGAAGAGGCGTTCAGCTATCTCGACCTGGACTGGCGGCGCTATGTGGTGCAAGACCCGCGCTACTATCGACCGGCGGAAGTCGATTTGCTCGTCGGCGATCCTTCCAAAGCTAGAAAAAAGTTGGGCTGGGAGCCGACCGTGACCTTCCGCGAGTTGGTGCGCCTGATGGTGGATGCGGATATGGAGCAGCTGCGCAAGGGACATCACACGCCCAACAACCCGTTGATCTGAAGCTGGAGGCGAACCATGGCGTCGACCCACGCACAGCAGACAGACCCGTCTCCTAGCGAAGACTCTTCCTTCAATAAACGCACCTCGATCGGTCTGTCGCCGCGGCGTCCTACGGCGCCGGAGACGGTGCAGCGACCGCCGGAGGCAGGCAGACGCATATCCGGTTGGTGGCTGGTCTTCTGGCTGTGCATTTTATTGCTCACCGTCGGCGCCCTGGTGCTCGTGCGCGCCTTGCCGGCGGACCTTTCCTGGCGCAACGCGCTGGCGTTTTTTGAGCGCAGCGCCCCCGCGACCCAATCTAGAGAACGCTTTTTCGTAGACTTCACCGTTGACGACGACGCTTTCGCACCGTATATCAAGCCTGGCGTCGCATCGATGCAAGCGATTCCGTCTGAAGGCGTCTATCGCATCGACGTCTGGCCTGACTATCTGGCGTGGACTCGCATCGCCGTCGCAGAAGCTCCGCCGCTGCGTCTGGAAGTCGATGCAATCATCGATATCCAGACGCCGAACGGAAAGATCGTCCTTTTGGGACGTTTCGAGGATGAAGACCGTTTTTACCTTTTCTCGGTGGATGGGCGAGGCCGCTTCACCGTGGCGCTTCATCGGGACGGCGTGGAGACGACGCTGCGTCCACCGACGCCGCTGTCAGCGATTCAGCCCGCCGGCTTCGCCAACCGCCTCAGTCTGGAGGACGATGGCGCCTCGCTGCGCTTTCTGGCTAACGGCGTCCTTCTCGACGCGATCGAGGTGGAGTCAGCTTCACAGGCCTCTTTTGGCGTGGGCGCCGAGACAGGCGGAGCGGAGCCTGCGACCATCCTGATCGACTCGATTCGCATACGCAAGCCATGAACCCGACCGCACAGTTCGACGCATTTCTCGCCGCCATTGCCGCAGATGAGGACGAGCGCACCGAACAACTTGCGCTGAAGCTGACGCCGGCCGATGAGCCTGCCCTCATCGAACTTCTCTCTTCGCCTGAGGAAAATGAGCGTTGGTGGGCGCTGCGCGCGCTGGCGGCCTGCGGATCGGTGAACGCAGTCGTCTTCGTCGCCAAAGGCCTCGGCGATCCGGCTTCCGCCGTGCGCGCTGCGGCGGCACTGGCGCTGGCGCACCTGCATCAACGCCACCCGGCGGAAGTGACGCCTTTCCTCGATCTGTTGGCTGCTCGCCTTGCCGATGACGAGGGCATGGTGCGTCAAATCGCAGCGGACGCCCTTGCCATGTGCGGCGATGCCGCAGCACCGGCGCTTGCACGCATTCTCTTCGAACAACGTCACGAAGGCGCGCGCACGCGCGCAGCGAGCGCCCTGCGCAAGATGGCGACCCGCAAGGCGGCGAGCATCCTATACGCGCTGCTGAACGACCCCAATCCCCTGGTTCGCACCTACGCTTATGAAGGACTAGATGAAATGGGGTTGCTGGAGACGCTCCTGGTGACGTTGAAATGAGGACATGGTGCAGGGCAGGACAATCGGTTTCCTCGATTTCTGGTCATCTGATGGATTGCATTGGGCAGTTCAATGCGTCCCCCTCGTTTCTCCGTCCCTGATTTTCAATGCTATACTGGATTTTGCGCCTCTGTCTTGTCAGGATAGCTTGAGTTCAGTTAAGGTTTATGAACAGAAAAATGCGAAACAAGACATTTTGTTCGACCCAAATTTGTTCGACCCCTAGCAAACAGGTCTTTCCACATTCAACGTGGATGATCTGGCCGTTGCTCGTTGCGGCGGCGCTGCTCGCCGGATGCGCGGCGTCGGCGGCGACTGCGCC
>CALFWA010000154.1 GCA_937928035.1 uncultured Caldilinea sp.
TTCGCATGCGCGGAGTTACACCTACAGAAGTTGAAGGCTGCATTGCGTACGATGAAAAATGGCGTGTTCGAGGACAAGCGGCTCCTCCCCTTCCCAATCGGGAGAGGGGCTGAGGGGTGAAGGTTTCCACATCTACACAGAGTTGTTGCACCTGAAGGAGGGATTCGATGTTAAGCCAATCTATTCAAACGTTGCTCAACCAACAGCTGGCGAAAGAATTGTACGCCTCCAATCTCTATCTAGCGATGTCGGCCCATTTCGCCGAGGCCAACCTGCTCGGCATGGCGCACTGGATGCGCGTGCAGAGCGAAGAGGAGCGCGGCCACGCCCTGCGCATCCTGGATTTTATCGTCGACCGCAACGGCCACGTGGAGATCGGTGCCGTCGACCAACCGCCCTCCGAATTCGGCGCGCCGGTTGAAATTTTCAAGCAGGCGCTGGAGCACGAACGCAAGGTGACCGCCTCGATCAACAACATCTACGCTCAGGCCGTTCGCGAAAATGACTACGCGACGCAGGTCTTCCTACAATGGTTCGTCAACGAGCAGGTCGAGGAGGAGGCCAGCGCCACCGAAATGGTCGATCGCTTGACGATGGCGGGCAATGACGCCGCTGCAATCTTAATGCTCGACGCCGAGATGAAAGACCGCAGCGACGAGGAAGACGAGGACGAATAGCGCCATGAGCAGCAACCTGACGCCCTCCGCCAATAGCGAGTACGCTAGCCGTCGCGAGGCGCTGTGGGCGAATGTCGTGAGCCCGGCCGGCTACGTGTTGGCCGTCTCCTACCCCATTCTGGCGATCTCAACCGGCGCCCGCGCCATTTATCAGCTTTTCTTTCGCGCCGACATCGACTATTACCTGCCGGTTTATCTCAGTGCCTTTGCTGCGCTCTGCTACTTGACGGCGACGCTCGGCTTCGCCTACCGACGGCGTTGGACATGGTGGCTCTCGGTGCTGGCGCTTGGCGTCGAGAGCTTCATGACCCTGGTGGTGGGAACCTGGAGCTTCATCGACCCCGACTTCATCGGGCGCACCGTGTGGCGCCATTTCGGCGAGGATTACGGCTACTTTCCACTCTTTCAACCTTTGATTGGCCTGATCTGGCTCTTCTGGCCGCTAACCATGGAGGCCTATGGCATTCGTAGAAAGCGCAGCTCATGATTCGACGCATCGCTCCGCCTAACCTGATGGTGGTCTTCGGCGCCTCAGGCGATCTCGCCAAGCGCAAATTGCTGCCCGCCCTCTTTCACCTGCACCAGCAGCGGTTGCTACACGAGGGCTTCGTTGTGCTGGGCTACGCGCGCACGCGCATGACGGACGAGGAGTTTCGTCAGCAGATCCGCGAGGCGCTGCTCGATCATCTGGCGGAAGAACAAAGCGTTCCTTTCGATGAAGGGCTTTGGGAAAATTTCTCGAAACGGCTCTTCTATCAAACTGGAGACTACAACGATCGCAGCGCCTTTGAGGCGCTGGCGCAGCGCCTCGCCGAGCTAGACGCCAAATTTCCGACCAAAGGCAACCACATCTTCTACCTGGCCACTCCGCCCAACGTCTTCGAATCGATCACAACGCTGGTGGCCGAGGTTGGACTGACTAACTCCCCCTGCGGCGGCTGGACGCGGCTGATCGTGGAAAAGCCCTTTGGTCACGACCTGGAGAGTGCGCGGAAGCTCAACGACCATTTACTCAAGCTTTTCCATGAGGAGCAGGTCTACCGTATCGACCATTACCTGGGCAAAGAGACGGTGCAGAACATCCTGGTCTTCCGCTTCGGCAACGGCATCTTTGAGCCGATCTGGAACAGAAATTATGTCGACCATGTTCAGATTACAGTGGCCGAGAGCCTGGGCGTCGGCTCGCGTGGAGGCTATTATGACAAATCCGGCGCCATCCGCGACATGGTGCAGAACCACATGATGCAGCTTGTGGCGTTGACGGCCATGGAACCGCCCGTCGCCTACGACGCCGAGTCGGTGCGCAATCAGAAGGTCAACGTGTTGCGCTCGATCCGCCCTATCGACCCGCTGGAGGTGAACAAATGGGTTGTGCGCGCTCAGTACTCAAGGGGCATGGTCGGCGGACGCGAGATTCTGGGCTACCTGGAGACGGAGGGTATCCCCCCCGACTCGACGACCGAGACCTACGTGGCGTGGAAGCTCGAAATTGACAACTGGCGCTGGAACGGCGTTCCCTTCTACATTCGCACCGGCAAGGCGCTGCCGGTCAAAGTGACCGACATCAACATCATGTTCCGCCGGCCGCCGCTGATGTACTTCAACAGCCGCGAAACGCGCAGCCAGCGCGTGCACAACAGCCTGACGCTGCGCATCCAACCCGACGAAAGCATCATCCTACGCTTCGACGCCAAGCGCCCCGGCCCGCAGCTCGATGTCGAACAGGTGAGCATGGACTTCAGCTATAACCGTGCCTTTGGGGACGCCAGCATCTCCGACGCCTACGAGCGCCTGCTGCTCGACGCCATGCTGGGCGACAGCACGCTCTTCATCCGCCGCGACGAGACCGAGCTGGCCTGGGACCGCGTGACCAATGTGCTCGATGGATGGGCGATCCAGGAGGAGCTTCTCCGCCGACGCGGCAAGAAGCTGACGCTGCCGCAATATCCCGCCGGAACCTGGGGGCCGCTAGAAGCCGACGACCTGCTGGCGCGCGACGGCCATCAATGGCTCGAGTCGATGTTGAACGAAGGGCGGTGAGCATGGAGTCGAAGGTGCTGGTGGAAGTGGCGCCGACCGCCGAGGATCTGGCGCACATCGCCTGCGAACTGATCGCCGCGGCTGCGACCGCCTCGATCGGACGGCGGCAATTTTTTCGCATCGCACTGGCCGGCGGTTCCACCCCGCGTGCCGTCTATCGCCTGCTCGCCGAAGATCCCTACATGGACTTTCAGCGTTGGCAGATCTTCTGGAGTGATGAGCGCTGCGTGCCGCCGACCTCGCCGGAGAGCAACTATCGCATGGCGAAGGAGGAGCTGCTCGATCGTCTGGCCGAGCCGCCGGCGCTGGTCTTTCGCATGGCCGGCGAAGGCGAGCCGGACGCGGCAGCGCTGGCCTATGAGCGCGCCGTGCGCGAGCTGGTGCCGCCCAACCCGGCCGCAGGCACAGGCGACGCGCCTCGCTTCGACCTCATCCTTCTCGGTATGGGCGTCGATGGCCACACCGCCAGCCTTTTCCCTGGGACGCCGGCGCTGCACGAACGCGTTCGGCTGGTCGTGGCCAACCCGGCGCCCTCTGGCCAGATGCGGCTGACCTTCACCTACCCGTTGATCAACGCGGCGCGGCGGGTCTTGATCCTGGTCAGCGGCGCAGAGAAAGCGGCGACGTTGCGAGCCGTGCTCACCGGACCGCACGACCCGATGCGTTATCCTGTGCAGGGTGTGCGCCTGGTGCGGGGCAACTTGACATGGCTGGTGGACAAAGCGGCGTATGGGGAGCTCGGCGCCGCTTCGTAGGCGCGGCTCCAATAAATGGACGGATAGAAATAATTTCTCACTTCCGTGTTTTCTGAATCCATTGCAGCGTTCACCCGATCCGCTACGACAGGTACGCTTGCGTCAACTCTGCCCGGGGGGCGCCGAAGAACTCCGCCGCCGGTGCCTGCTCGATCAGCTCGCCCATCCACGGGAAGACGACGTAGTCCGCCAGGTGTCGCGCCTGATCGATGTCGTGCGTGACCATGAGGATGGTGTAGTGGCAGCGCAGCGAGCAGCTCCTCAATGCCGCACGCCGAAAGGGGATCGAGCGAGGCGGTGGATTCGTCGCAGAGCAGGATTTCGGGGCGGACGGCAAGCGTGCGCGCCAGGCACAGCCGCTGCTGTTGTCCACCCGAGAGCCCGGTCGCCGATGCTTTGAGACGGTCCTTGACTTCCTTCCACAGCCCGACCGCGCGCAGCTGGCGCCTCCACGACCTCTGCAATCTCGCGCTTGTTGCGCCCTTGCAGACGCAGACCATACGCCACGTTGTCGAAGATCGACATCGGCAACTGTCGGTGTAGCCTGCGATGAAGAGCACCGAGGCGGCGTCGCCGACCCCGCGGCCAAGCGCCAGCAAGAGCGCCGTACATAAGCCCGGCAGCGCCTGCCGCAGCAGCAGCCCGGCCATCTCCAGCCGCGTGGCGCCGAGCGCAAAGCCGGTCTCCAGCAGTTGAGGCGGGGCCATGCGCAGCACCTCACTCCACAATATGGAGATTTACGGCGTTGCGGCGTTTTCCCTTTTCTTTCACTTTCGCCATACAATGAACGTCTATGCAAATAGATGCGTTTATTCGCTACCTCATCGCCAAGCGCACCGTCGACGATCGCGCGCTCAATCGCGTCGTTTGGTCGCAGCTCGTCGATGCCGTGCGGGCGCAACAGCGACGCCTCTTGCGTCCGCTGCGCGCCCTGGAGGTGGGCGCCGGTGTCGGCGCAATGGTGGAGCGCGTTCTCGAGTGGCGCCTTTTCGACCCGGACGCCGACGGCGTCGAGTATACGCTGCTCGACGGTGAACCGGCGTTGCTGGCCGTGGCGCAGGAGCGGCTGAGCGAGCCGCCCGCCTGGCTTCGGCTGGCCTATGCGCCGATTAACGTGTTCGAGTACGTCGAGCAGAGGGCGAAATATCCAACGGCGCCCCGCTATGACCTACTGCTCGCCCACGCCTTTCTCGACTTGCTCGATCTGTCCACCGCCCTGCCCTTGCTGCGCTCGCTGCTGACGGACGATGGGCTTTTCTATTTCACCATCAACTTCGACGGCGCCACGCTGCTCGAACCGACCATCGACCCGGCCTTCGACGCTGCGGTCGAAGCGGCCTATCATCGCACTATGGACGAGCGCATCATCGATGGCAGGCCTTCCGGTGACAGCCGCACTGGCCGTCATCTCTTCACACAGCTGCCCAACGCCGGCTTCGAGATTCGCAGCGCCGGCGCGTCGGACTGGGTGGTGTATGGAGTGAATGGGAAATATCCGGCGGAGGAGGCGCACTTTCTCCACGCTATCGTAGACACGATGCACGCGGCGTTGAGCAATGACCCGACGCTCGATCCATCCCGCTTTGAGGCGTGGATCGCCCAGCGGCGCGCCCAGATCGAACGCGGAGAACTGGTCTACATCGCCCATCAGCTCGACTTTTTCGGCGTCGTCACGTCCACACCCACTCCACGTCGCCTCGCAAGCCCCGGCTTCCGCACGACGTAGCACGCAACACGCACCACTGCGCAACCATGAACCATTCAGGAGTGTCTTAACATGCAAACCACCCTCGTCCGTCAGCGCATCTCCAACAGGACGCTGATTGTCGTCATCATCGCCTATCTGATGTTCATTGTGCTCGGCTTCCCCGACGGCATGCTCGGCGTAGCCTGGCCGTCGATGATGCGCGACTTGCGCGTGCAGAACGCCCAAATGGGGACGCTGCTGCTGGCCGCCACGATCGGTTTTCTGTTGACCAGTTTCAACACCGGTCGCCTGATTCGTTGGTTCAACGTCTCTAATCTGCTCGTGATCGGCAGCCTGGTGCGCGGCGTCGGACTGCTCGGCATGGCCTTTGCGCCGCAGTGGCTATGGCTGGTGGCGGCTTCCTTTGTCTTCGGCCTGGGCAGTGGCGCCATTGACGGCGGCATGAACACCTATTTCGCCATGCGCATCCGCAGCGCCCGCTTGATGAATTGGCTGCACGCCAGCTTCGGTCTGGGCGCCACGATTGCGCCGATCCTGCTTACAGCGCTTTTCAGCCTGGGGATCATCTGGCGATGGGGGTACGCGCTGGTAGCGGCGCTGCAGGTTGCGGTGGGGCTGGCCGTCTTCCTGCGCGTCGGCGAGTGGCGGATGCGCAGCGAGGCGATTGAAGCAGAGACGCATGCAAGCCATCGCAGCACGCGCGCCACGCTGGCGCGCCCGATCGTCTGGGTCAATATTGCACTCTTCTTCGTCTATGCGGGTATGGAAGTCACGGCGGGCAATTGGAGCTACTCTCTTTTTACAGAAGCGCGCGGGATAGTCCCGGAGATCGCCGGCTTATGGGCCGGCCTTTATTGGGGCAGTTTCACCGTTGGCCGCTTCTTCTTCGGCGTGGTCGCCAACCGCTTTGCCGTCATCCCGACGGTGCGCGCAGCGTCGTTCACCGCCATCGCCGCTGCGGCGCTGCTGTGGTGGAATCCGACCAACTGGGTCGGTTTTCTTGGCCTGCTCATCCTGGGCTTTGCGATGGCTCCGGTCTTTCCGCTGCTGGTGACGGCCACGCCGCTGCGCCTGGGCGCCGCCGACGCCAGCAACGCCATCGGTTTCCAGGTGGCGGCGGCCAGCTTCGGCATCGGCGTGCTGCCCGGCCTCGCCGGAGCGCTCGCCGACCGCATGAGCCTGGAGGTGGTCGGCCCCTTCCTGGTGACGTGGCTGATCGTGATGGCCGTGCTGCACGAGATTGCGGTGCGCCACCATAGGGCTAACCGAGTCAAGTCGGCCGGCTCTTCATAAAATTTCTCACCACGGCGACGGCGCGCTCGACACCCTTTTCGGCGCGAATCGCAGCCCCAACCTGTTCGCTGCGGCGGCGGAAACCCGGCTCATACAGCGCCTGCCCGATCGCAGCGGCAAGTCTGTCCGGCGTCAGGCGATTGCGTGGAAGCGGGCAGGGCGCCACTTTTTGACGATAGGCCATCTCCGCCCACAGCGGCTGGTCGGCGCCGAAAGGGACGAGCACCTGGGGGATGCCTGCGCGCAGCGCTGCGGCCACCGTTCCGGCGCCGGCGTGATGCACCGCCAATGCCACGTGGGGGAAAAGCCAGGCGTGCGGCGCATGGTCGATCAGGAAGAAGTCCGGATGGCGGCGCTCCATGTGCAGCCCGCGCCAGCCAGCCGCCAGGACGCCTCGTCGTCCACTGCGGCGGAGCGCCTCAACCACGACCTGCGCCGTCTCCTCAGGCCGGCGGTCGCTCATGCTGCCGAAGCCGACATAGACCGGCGGCGGGTTGTCGGCAAGAAAAGCCTCCAGCCCCGTGGGTGGAGCCCAGTCGTTCACCTCTTCCAAAAACCAGAAGCCTGTCAGATGAACAGATGGTCCATAGTCCGCCGGACGCGGCAGCAAATGCTCGCTGAAGCCGTAGATAACGGGTGTGCGCTGTGCGATCAGGTCGCCGAATACATCTGTATAGCGGAGCGCAGGTAAGTTGGTCAGCTCGCGACGGTGACGGTTGACGAGGCGGGCCGAGGTGAATTGCAGCAACCGAAAGGCAGCGTGATGGGTGAGGCGATGATAGGCGCGACTGCCCGGGAAAGAACGACGCAAGGGAGGCAGTAGCGCACAGGGAAAGGCCGACGTAGGCGTGAAGGGCTGCAGGCCGGCCAGCATCAGCGGGATGCGGTGGACATGGCTGGCGGTAACGGCGTTGGGATAGGCGAGCGTCGAGGCCAAGATGAGATCCGCGTCCTGGGCGGCCTCGATGATGTCGATCATAACCTGTCGCAGCAGGGGCGCAGCAAGCGAGTGAAGCCAACGCACCGCCGCCAGAGGGTTGCGTTGCGTCAGGAGTCTGCGGCCGTCGTCACTCGCCAGCAAGGCGCGTATGTCGCCGGCCAGCGGCGCAAAGGCGACGCCATGCCTTTCAACAAATTGCCAGTGCGTTGCGTGTGTGCAGAGAACGACGGTGTCACCGGCGGACTGTAAGCCATGCGCCAGCGCAACGTAGGGGCACACATCGCCGTGGGTGCCAATGGTGACGATCAAGATGCGCATGAAGACAGTGCACGGAGATGGGAGTGGAGGAACAGCGAGCTTGCATCCCAGCGCTCAAAACACGCTGCAGAGACGTAGAGGAGGCTTAGTTCTCAAAAGAATCTCTGATTCCCTACGCCTCTGCGGTTAAAAAACATTCCTTACGTTCAGGAGACCCGTTCGACGTATTCGCCCGTGCGCGTGTCGATCTTGATGAGGTCGCCTTCCTTGACAAAGTCCGGCACTTGCACCTCGGCGCCGGTCTCCACCTTCGCCCGTTTCATAACCCGGCCGGAGGTGTCGCCGCGCACGGCGACGTCGGCTTCGATGACGCGCAGGGTGACGAAGGTGGGAATCTCGACGGAGAGCACCTTGCCGTCATCCTGCAGCAGGAGGGTGACCATGTCGTTTTCCTTCATCCAGATCATGGTGTCCTCGAAATCTTCTTTGGGCAACGCGATCTGGTCGAAGGTCTCATTGTCCATGAAGTGATACGACGTTCCGTCGTCATACAGATATTGCGCCTCGCGCGACTGCGTCGTCACGACGTCGATCTCGGAGCCAGCGCGCACGCGATCTTCGATGATTTTGCCTGTCTCGAAATTCTTCAACTTCATGCGCACCATAGCGCGCCAGTTGCCCGGCGCAATGTGCTGATATTCGATGACGCGATGAATGGCTCCGTTGTAACGGATCAGCATGCCTTTGCGGAGATCAGATGTTGTCGCCATACCCTGCACTCTTTGAAAATCGTTCCGGTGTCGTAGTCTATTTGGAATTTACAATTTGATTTATCGTATCATTTATCGACGCCTTCACCAAACCTAATGGAGGTTTATCGGCAATTCCTCGGGCCAGGACTATCTCCAGCGCGGCAAAATGCGGCCGGTGTGTTGCATATAGGCTCGATATTCTTTACCGAATTGTTCAAGCATCATCTGCTCTTCAGGCGCCACTCGCATAAAGTAAAACGGCGTGAAACAAACGATTCCCCCAAGGCCGGCGATCCAATTGTGCAGCAACATCGCCTGCGCGATCACCCACAGCCACTGCGACGCGTACATGGGATGACGGATATAACGATAGACGCCCTCGGTCACCAGTGCATGCCCTTCCCGAAGCTGCACTGTGGGCGACCAGTTTCGCCCTAAATCCACATGCGAGCGCCAAAAGAGAAGCACCGCCGCCAAAAGAAGGATGACGCCCAGCCAAGCCGCCCACACCGGCAACGTATAATCGGCAAAATCTAACCACGGTGTAAAGATTTTGAGCAATGGCGCCAGATAACTGCCCAGAAAAAGGAGTAGAATCAGACATCGTCAACCGTCCAAACTATGAGGGCAGGATCAAGAAATCCAACGGTCGATCAGAATCATCGAGGAAGCTATAAGTTATGCTACAATTAGGCGTTATATGAGTCGGGCGTCCAAAGTAACCCTGTACGCCGCTGCGCTAATCGGAGCAGCCGCATTGATCTGGCTGGCCTGGCAGTACTATCCGGCTAACCCGCTCCCAAGACTGACCTGTCAGCCACATTGTGCGCAGGTGAACCTGGACGGTCAAAATCTGGCGCGCGCCAATCTGAATCGAGTGAATTTCACGGGGGCGAGCCTGAACCAGGCGAACCTGCATCGCGCCACCTTGTTGATGGCGCTTCTTTCCGGTGCGCAGCTGCGCGAGGCCAATTTATACGAGGCGGATTTATCCAACGCAGTGCTCGATCAGGCCGACTTACGCTACGCTACGCTCGAGCGCGCCATCCTGCGCAGCGCCACTCTGCGAGGGGCAGACCTGCGCGACGCCAATCTGGCCAGCGCCGACCTGCGCGTGGCGGATTTCAGCGGCGCCCAAATGGAACGGACGATTCTCACCGGCGCATCCCTGGTGGACGCCAATTTGACCAACGCCGTGCTGCGCCGCGCCGACCTGCGCAACGCCAATCTGCGCAACGCAGTTCTGCGCTATGCTGACCTGCGCGGGGCCGATCTCACCGGCGCCGACCTGATGGGTGCAGATCTGATGGGCGCGCGCCTGCCGCATGACCTTTTCTTGAACTCGCTTGATGACGTGACAAGGCTTTTGAATGGCGGATTCTCTGCAGCAGGTGGTTTCGATCGTCAATGCCATGCCTGCGATCTCGCTGGATGAGATCAAGGCGCTGTCATTGCTCGACCGCCTCGATGTCAAGTTCATCCTACACGAACAACAATTGATCCGGATTCTGGAGCGCATCCACGACCGTTACCGCGTGCTCGAGATCAACGGCGTGCGCCCGGGCCGCTACTATACGACCTATTTCGACACGCCGGACTTTTTCTTGTTTCATTCCCACCATAACGGTCTGCGCGTGCGCCACAAAGTGCGCTGGCGCTGGTACATCGACAGCCAGCTCATCTTTCTGGAAGTCAAGGAAAAGAACAACCGAGAGCGCACCATTAAGACGCGCACCGCGCTTTCCGAACCGCTCACCAATCTCGCCGCCCTGCCGCCCACCTGGATGCCGTCAAGCCTTCACGTCGATCCCGCTCTGCTACGACCGGTTGTCTGGAATCGCTTTCGCCGTATGACGCTGGCGGACTTCGAGCGCCAGGAGCGCATCACCGTCGATATCGGCATCGAATTCGGGCGCGAAGATCGGGTCATCCCAATGCCTGGATTGGTCATTATTGAGGTGAAGCAACGCAAATTTTCGTTAAGCTCTCCTATCGGGCGAGAACTGCATCGGCTCCATCTCACGCCTACGCACGTCAGCAAGTATTGCGTTTCGATGGCGATCCATTACCCAGAATTGCGCCATAACCGTTTCAAACCGATTTTGCGTCGCCTCTCCAGTCTCTGCAAAGGATCGTAGAAGCAATGAACATTTTGACCGAAGTCATGCCCGGCTTTGCTTTGACGCTGGCGACCGGCCTGATTATCTTCGGGTTGGGCTACACCGCCTCGCGGCGCAGCCGACCCGAATATTTCTTCACCTATCTCAGTTTCAGCCTCATGGCCTACCTGGTCACCAGTCTGCTGCGCGACGTGCAGTTGACGCTTGGTTTCAGCTTCGGGTTGCTCGCCGTCTTCACCATCCTGCGCTTTCGCTCCATCAATATCGCCGTGCGCGAGATGACTTACCTCTACCTGGCGATCATGCTGCCCTTCGCCAATGCGCTCTTCGTCGCCACGCGCGTTAGCTTCTCCGATGTCCTGATCATCAACGCAGGGCTGGCGGTTTTTGTCGTCACCATCGATCGCATCCAACTGGCCTATTTCGGTTCGTCGCAGATCGTTCACTACGAAAAAATCGATCTCATTCAGGCCAACAACGAGCGCGCTTTGTTGGACGATCTCAGCCGACGCACCGGCCGGCGCGTCAAGCGCTACATCGTGGAGGAGATCGACTTTCTGCGCGACACAGCGCTGTTGACCGTCTATTTCGAGGAAAAGCCCAGAATTCATGCTTCGAGAACGCGGTAAACGCCTTCGTCTCTATACAACCATGGGCGCTCTCTGGATCATCTGCAGCGCAGCGGCTGCAATGGTGGCTGCGCCGCAGAGGTTTGTCAACGCTGTGGCGGGCGGGAGCGGCCCGCCAGAAACGATTGTCATCAACGAAATCCTCGCCCATTCCGACGTCTCCGACGCCGTCGAGCTGCTGAACATCGGCGAGGCGCCGGTCGACATCTCCGGCTGGATGCTGACCGACGATCTGACGAAGGCGCAAAGCCTGTGGGCGCGCGTCCCAGCCGGAACTGTTCTTGCGCCCGGCGCCTACTATGTCTCTTGGCAGGTCGATCCACGCCATGACAACTGGAGCTTTGGCCTGAGCGAAGCGGGTGAGACCGTCCACCTGCTGCGCCCTGATCTGGCGGGCGGGCCGCCCCTGCTGGTGCAACAGGTCTCCTTCGGCGCTTCTCCCAACGATGTCTCCTTCATTCGTTATGTCGACTCCACCGATCGCGTCCACTATCCGCTTCAGGCGGGAAGACCCACACTCGGCGCGCCCAACCGTGGACCGCGGCTGAGCCTGGTCGTCATCGAAGAGATTATGCATCACCCGCCCAGCGGTGGAGAGGAGTACGTTGTCATCGCCAACGTCAGCGGCCTCTCGGTTCCGCTCTATGACCCCAACTTTCCTGGCAACGCTTGGAAGTTCGTCGGACAGGACCAAAATGGGCGGAGTCATGACATGCTGGTTTTCCCGACCTCTCTCCGGCTTGCCCCTCACGAGCGGATCATTTTAAGCGAGGGCGATCCGACGGCGCTCCGACAAAAATATAGGATTCCAGAGGCGATTCGGATTTTCCGGTGGGAGCGGGGAGGATTGAACAACCGCCGCGAGCACATTGCGCTCATGGAGCCACAGCCGCCGGAGGCTGACGGTGTCACCGTCCACTATGTGGTCGCCGACGCTGTCGAATATAACTATGACCCTAATAACGGCTTACCTCTCTGGCCAGAGGCCTCCGGCAACGGGTTGGCGCTCGGCCGCATCGACGGTTGGGCCTTCGGTGACGACCCCGCCAATTGGCGCGCTGTCTCCCCGCTGGGCAAGACGGCGCCTCGCCTCTATCTGCCGTGGGTGGGCGTGGACGTCGTCAGTGCTGAATAAATAAAAGGGCTGAATCAAAGGGGCGGCGTACATCTGTAAAAAATGGTGCGTATTGCGTGAAAACACGAAACACGCATCACGAAACGCCGTATCACCGCAACACTCGCACATCTCCCTCGCGGCGCGTAAGGCGCCGTGCGTCCATCTCCTCCAACACTGCCTGAGCGTATTTGCGACTCGTCTGAAAACGGTCGCGCACCTCGGCGAGCGTGACGGTTCCCTGCGCGCGGAGATGGGCCGTAATCTCTTCCACCATGGTGTTGAAATCTTCCGCTCGCAACAGCACGTCCCCTCCCAACCGCACCAAGACGCCCTGGTCGATCAGGTATTCAAGCAATTCTGTATTTTCATCAAGCATCCGCAATGTATCTTGCAGATTGGGCGGGGCGTAAGGACTCGCAGCAAACGCGGCCAGCACGCGCTCGATGGAGCGCTGCTGGGCGGGCGTGGGGGTCGGCGTAAAATCCGGCAGGCGCACGTAGGCGTCATCTGCGTGCAAAAAACCTCGTTGCGCCAGGGCGTCGATCAGGGCGTTGAAATGGCGCACGCTGAGGACAACGCCGGGCAGCAGCGCCTGCATACGGCTGCGCGCCTCGCTGCGCGGCAGGCCGCGGCGCAAGGGAAATTGACGATGATGCTCGGCGACGCGGGCCGCAAAGCCGTCGGCGAGCCGACGCCATGCGCTCAAGCTGAGCAGAAGGCTTTCCTCGCCGGCTGCA
>CALFWA010000155.1 GCA_937928035.1 uncultured Caldilinea sp.
GCAGCGGCCCCTGTTCCGGCTCGCCATCGGCGATAAAGACCAGATAGCCATAAGGCCCGATGACCACGCCGTCGGCGACGCGATGTTTGCGCAGGTCGGCGGGATCGTCGGTCAGATACATGCCGCTCATGTCGATGGCGATGCCGCTGGGATTATAAATTTCGAACCAGTCAGGATATTCCATCGGCTCGTCCGGGTCTTCCATAAACGTGCGATTGTCCGCCATGATTTCGTTGATCACAAGCGGCAACCGGCGATTTTGGCCGGGATCGCTGATGCCGGCCAGGGAGCGCATGTATTCCCCCAGCAACGGAACGCCCGTAAGTGCGTCCTGGGCAGTCTGACTGTTGACCACAATCGAAACTGTGACGGCGCCGTTTCCACACTGCGTCGCCTGCTCTTCCGCCGTAACGAAGTAACGAGCCTCGCCCCTCGGCGGCGTGAGCGGGCCGGGCAGGCTGACGAACAGTTCTCCGTTGTTGAGAAGGAACAGCGTCTCGCGCTTCACCAGGGAGTCGGAGGATGGATCGAAACGCCCGTCGCCGTTGTCCTGATAGATGAGCAACGCGCCGAACCGCCCCGCCGCCTCCTCAGAGGTGAGCCGTCGACCGGCCTCGTCCTCAAAGCGCAGCGTCAGCGAGTTGAGGCGCAGCGCCGGGTTCTCGGCGCGACCGCGGTGCGCAAGAACCACGTCCAAAAGCAGCCGTTGCTTGCCGAACGCAGCGTTGACCGGCGTCTGCGACAGGCGGAACTGCCCGCCCAGGTTCTCGTGCCAGGCGACTTTGCCATCCTCGCGCGAGGCGGAGAGCACGTCCAGATCGCCGTCGCCATCGAGGTCGGCGACAAAGACGCTGTGCGCCACCTGAGCGAACGGGCTGATCACATGTTCTCGCCACGCCGGCTCGAAGCCGCCCAGGTTTTCATACCAGGTGATCTGATTGGCGTATTCGACGGCGGCCACGATGTCCATATCGCCGTCGCCGTCCATGTCGGCGGCGATGGCTGCGTGAACGCCGTAGGCCGTGTTGCTGACCACGTAGCGGTCGAAACCCCCGCCGACGCGCAACCGGTTGGAAAACCAGGCGATCGTGTGGTCAAGCTCGGAAGAGGCAATCAGGTCAATGTCGCCGTCGCCGTCAATGTCGGCGGCGTGGATGAATTGTGCGCCTCTGGCGTCGGCGTAGACGGTTTCTTCCGTGAATTGTCTGGGCCGCGTCTGACGAAAGATCGTGACGCGGTTGTCTCGCGCAGACGCCGACATCAAATCGAGCCGACCATCGCCATCCAGATCGGCGGCGTAGGTCGAGCGCGGATAGCGCACATTTTGGCTGACGATATGTTTGACCCATGTGCGCCCCTGACCATCGATGTTTTCATACCAGGCGACCGTGTCGTCGCCGTCGGAGGCGGAGTAGAGGTCGAGATCGCCGTCGCCGTCGAGGTCGGCCACGTTGACGTCGCGCACGCGCAGGGCCGAATCTGTGACTACGCGGGCGATAAAACTGACTCTGCCGGTCTGCCGAAGCTGATTTTCATAAAAGACGATGCGGTTGGTGCCTCGATCCGCAGCGACGATGTCGATATCCCCATCGCCGTCGATGTCGCCGGTCGTCACCCAGCGCCCACCTGTAAAGCTTGCGTCGATCACGAAGGACTCGAAGTTCGGGGGGCTGCCGCCTAGGTTGCGATGCCAGGCGACGATCTCGTTGGCCGTCGAGACGATGTCCATCCGCCCGTCGCCGTCGATGTCCGCTGCCGCCACCGAGCGCGTCTGGCGATAGGTGTTGACAACGCGCTCCCCCTCCAGCACCGCCGAACGATGAATCGAGGTGTTGACGTGCAGCACGATGCGATGGTCGAGCCGCGACGCCACGATGACGTCGATGTCGCCGTCGCGATCGAAATCGGCGGCATGCACCCCGCGCGCGCCTTGCGCCGCGTTGGTGAGCACCTTGCGGGTGAACTGGGGCGAGCGACCGCCGTCATTCTCGAAGATCGCCACCGTGTTGTCATCCGAGGAAACGGCCAAAATGTCGAGGTCGCCGTCCCGGTCGATGTCCACCACTTTCACCAACTTGACATGGTCGGCGGTGGTGGTCAGCACATGTTCGACGAAAGCCGCGCCTCGCCCCTGGTTCTCGTACCAGCCGACCAGATTTTCGTTTTCCGAGCCGAAGACGATGTCCAGATCGCCATCGCCGTCGATGTCGCCCACGGCAACCGTCTTTGCATAGTCGAATCGAGGATCAGGAACCGGGCCATTACGGATGAAGCGACGCTCAAAGGCGGCGGGCCGGCCGCCCAAGTTGCGATACCAGACGATCTGGTTGTTGTTTTCGCCGGCGGCGAGAATGTCCAGCTTGCCGTCGCCGTCGATATCGCCGGTGACGACGGAGACGGCGCCGGAGAGGCTGTCGTCGATCACGCGTCGCGTGAAAGAGGGGGCGTCGCCTGCGCCGTCGTTCTCATAGAGCAGCACCTGATGGCCGTCGCGCGTCGTCACGAGCACGTCGAGGTCGCCGTCGCCGTCGATGTCGGCGGCGTGCACCGCCACCGGATAGGCCAACCCGACGTCAATGTCGAAGCGGGTGAACTGCACCCTGCCGGCGCCGAGGTTATTGCGCAGCCAGAAGACGGCGCCGTCGCCCGTAGCCGGAGCGTCCGCCTCTGGGGTCGTAGCCGCCGAGGGCGCCAGCGCCCCCACTGCCACCGCCACCGCATCGGTGTAGCCGTCGCGATTCAGGTCAGCCGGGATCGCCATATAGGCGCCGCCTGCAACGGTCAGCACGATGGGCCGAAATTTCAGGTTGCCAATATTGCGATGCCAGATGATTTGCCCGTCCTCGCGCGAGGCGGAGAGAATGTCCAGACGCCCGTCGCGATCGAATTCGGCGGACGCCACCGAGTGGGCGCCCAGGGCGC
Organism: uncultured Caldilinea sp.; assembly: GCA_937928035.1. Classification (GTDB taxonomy): domain Bacteria; phylum Chloroflexota; class Anaerolineae; order Caldilineales; family Caldilineaceae; genus Caldilinea. Next base: position 2,923 of record CALFWA010000155.1, read on the forward strand.
TTTCTGCGATGACGACCTCGCTTGCGAACGGGACGGCGACGCTTTGCAGCGCAGCGGATTCAAGCGAAGGAGAGGACGGCGGCGTTTGCGTTGCTTCCGGCGCCGCAGATGCGCTGGGGAGGGGTAAACCGTGTCCCAGCGCAGAGGATGCATGCGCCGGTGCAGAAGTGAGCAGGATCGCTCCCGCCGTCAACAGCCTCAGCAGAGCAATCAAACGGTTCATAACGAATTGCTTTCTGGAATTTACACGAAAATCGACAGCGGAACGACGCACCTTGGAAGCCTGATTCGAACGAAACTCAAACTGTTCGCTATAATAGCTGCGTTCGGCCAGCGCGCCAAAGTTCGAAATGCGTCCATTTTTTGAGTCTCTCCAGAGCACACAATGAATTTTGAAAATTCCCTGGCGAAAACTCCAAAAAATACAAAGAAATATGTTCAATTGCGCTTGGCGTTGATTCTGATCATCGTGCTGCAGCCGTTGCTGGGCGCGCCGCCGCTGCGGGCGGAAGACGACGAGTCGATGGGGCCGGCGGCGACCTCATCGGTGATCATCAACGAGATTCATTACGATCCCTCGCCGGCCAGTTCCTGGAATGAGTTCATTGAGCTGTACAATGGCGGCGCTGCGCCTGTGGACCTCTCCGGTTGGGCACTGGCCGGCGGCGTGGACTACGAATTCCCCTCCGGCTCCGTGATCGCACCGGGCGGCTACCTAGTCGTCGCCATCAACCCATCCTTCCTGGAGCGCTCCTATGGCGTGCGAGCGTTGGGCCCGTTTCAAGGGCGACTCTCGAACGATGGCGACCGCGTGATCCTGCGCGATGCGCGCGCCCAAGAGATCGATCGCATCGAATACGGCGTCGGTTTCCCCTGGCCGATCGTCGGCTATGGGGTCGAGCGGTCGATCGGGCTGCTGAACCCAAGCGCAGACAACGCGTTGGGCGCAGCCTGGCGGGCGATGACGCCGACGCCGGGCCGCGCCAACCAGGGCGTCGTGGACAACCTGCCGCCCCTCCTGTTGAGCGTGGAGCATACGCCGCAGGCGCCCACGGCGCGAGATACGGTCTCCATCCGCGCACGCGTTGTCGACGGCGACGGCGTGCGCCGCGTGACGCTCTGGGTGCAGGTTGTGCCGCCGGGGGGCTATATTCGCATCACCGACCCCGAGTACGCCACGCAGTGGACGGCCTATGAGATGCAGAAGAGCGGCGACGATCTCTACACCTTCGCCTTGCCCGCCTCGATCGTGCGCCATCGCCACCTGATTCGCTATCGCATCGAGGCGGTCGACAACGGCGGCCGCAGCGTGACGGCGCCCTTCCCGGACGACCCGCAGCCGAACTTCGCCCTTTTTGTCAACGACGGCCCTGTGTTGTGGTACGCCGCCGTCAACCCGCATCGGGACGATCCGAAGCAGGTCTATCGATTCAACCGGATGCGTCCATTGCCCATCTATCACCTGATCGCCAACCCGGTGGACGTCGCTGACGCGCAGTTCATTCCACCCTCGACGCGCGCAAGCGGCTACATGGGAACTGAGTATCTCTGGCGCGGCACGTTCGTCTACGACGGCGTCGTCTATGATCACATCGGTTTTCGCGCGCGCGGCCAGGCGTACCGCTACGCCACCGGCAAGAATAAATGGAAGTTTAACTTTTTGCCGGGTCATCGCCTGGTTGCGAAAGATAATTTCGGCAATCCCTATCCGGTTCCTTGGGATAAGCTCAATCTATCGAGCGGTATGCAACACGCCAACCGCGGCTATCGCGGGGAACACGGCATCTTCGAGTCGCTCGCCCTACGCATCTTCTCGATGATGGGCGTACCGGCGCCGGCGTCGCATTTTGTGCACTTCCGCGTGATCGACGGCGTCAATGAGATTACCGCCAATCAATATGAAGGGGATTTCTGGGGGTTGTATCTGGCGGTGGAGGAAATCGATCGCCGCTTCCTGCGTGCGCGCGACCTGCCTGACGGCAACCTGTACAAAATGAAGGATGGCTTCGGCGACCTTGATAACCACGGGTTGGACCAACCTGCCGACGGCTCCGACCTGGCGGCCTTCATGCAGGCGTACAGCCAGCCCCAAGGCGAGAGCTGGTGGCGCAGCCATTTCAACCTAGAAAATTACTATCGCTTCCGCGCGGCGCTGGAGGCGGTGCGCCACTACGACGTTGACGAGGGCAAGAACTATTACTATTTTCGCGACCCGCAGGATGGCCGCTGGTCGATCTGGCCATGGGACACCGATCTCACCTGGGCGGATCGCTTTTTCGGCCAGGGAAACGAGCCCTTCCGAGACCGCGTGCTGCCGTTCGCCGAATTCAACAAAGCGTATCAAAACACGCTGCGCGAGCTGCGCGATCTGCTTTTCAACCCAGAACAGATCGACCTGCTCATCGATGAGGCTGCAGCGCTGATCGACACCCCCGCCGACGGCCCCAGCATGGTGGACGCCGACCGCGCGCTGTGGGATTACAACCCGATTCTGGTCTCGCGCTACGTGATCGGCGAGCGTGCGCGATGGGGAGAATTCTATAAATATTCCCCCACCGGCGACTTTCGCGGCATGATGGCCTATATGAAGAGTTGGGCGCGCAGCCGCATGGCCTGGATCGATCAGACCTTGCTCACCGACCAAGGCGCGCCAGCTAGACCCTCCGTCGCTTATACAGGCCCCCCAGGCTATCCGGCCGATGCATTGACCTTCACGGCCAGCGCCTTTTCCGACCCGCAAGGCGACGCCTTCGCCGGGGTGCAGTGGCGCGCGGCGCAGGTCGTCTGGCCCGGGTTGCCCGGCTATTCCCCAGACGCACCGAACCGCTATGAGATCGACGGCGGCTGGACGTCGCCCGTGATGACGCAGCCTGCGCCTTTTTGGGTCCCGCAAGGAGTCTGCATGCCGGGGTTCGCCTGTCGCGTGCGCGTGCGCATGATGGACAGCACCGGCCGCTGGAGCCACTGGTCGGAGCCGCTGCACTTTGTGGTGGGGCCGCCGGCGACGCCGCCAATGCGCGATCTCAAAATCACCGAGATCATGTACAATCCGCCCGCTTTGAGCGCAGTTCCGGGAACGGAGCTGGAGTTCATCGAGTTCAAAAACACAGGGAACACAACGCTCGATCTCAGCAACGTGCAGGTCGCCAACGGCATCGAATACCGCTTCCCCACTGGTTTCAAGCTGGCGCCGGGCGAGTTTGCCGTCCTGGCGGAGAATCCGGCGCGCTTCGCTAAGCGCTACAACTTCGAGGCGCACGGCAAGTATAGCGGGCAATTGAGCAACAGCGGTGAGAGCATTGAGGTGAACGACGCCTTTGGCCGCACCATCCTGCAGGTCGCGTACAGCGACCGCAACGGATGGCCGGTTGAGGCGGACGGCGCAGGCAGGTCGCTGGTGCTGATCGACCCCAATGCAGGCGGCGACCCCAATCAACCGTCGAGCTGGCGCGCCAGCACTGCGGAGGGCGGCTCGCCCGGGGCCGACGACCCTGCGCCGATCGCGTTGAACGAATTTATCTTCGACCCAACCAGCAAGGCGCTGCGCGCCATTGAACTGTATAACCCGATGCCTTATTCGGTCGATCTGAGCGGCTGGGTGTTGACCGACCGTTGGACGTCTGCTCCCGCTTATGGCGCGAGCGTAGGAGACGTCTCTCAGATTCCCGCAGGCGTCGCCATTGCGCCGGGCGGCTATCGAACGGTGGCGCTGACCCAGCTCACGCGTCCACTGCAGTTTGGCGCAGGGCCGGGCGAAGTGGCGCTTGCCGCCGTGATGCGAGGAAATCGCTTCGCGGGCTATGCGCAGCGCGTTCAGGTCTATGCGCCGCTGCACGCCGACAGCCTGGGGCGGACCATTCTGCAAGACGGGAGCGCCGCTTTCACACCGCAGGCCAGTTCGCCCGACGCCGCCAACGGCACTCCTCTCCCGGCACCTGTCGTCATCAGCAAAGTGCGCCTCCTGGGCGATGCCGTCAGCCCCGTTCAGTGGATCGAGCTGACCAACCGCACCGATGGGGCGATTGCCCTCTACGCTTCCGCCGATGCGTCGGCGACGTGGCTCCTGTCGGGGGTCCACTTTTGGCTGCCGCCTGCGACGACGCTGGCCCCGCGCGGGCGTCTGCTCATCGTAGCCGGATCGCCTGCTTCGGTGTGCGGAGCCAGAGCGGCCCCGGCCGGCTGGCGCGTCGTAGGCCCCTTGCCGATGGGCGTTCCCACCGGAGGCGGAACTCTGCGCCTGCTGGCGCCAGCCGTCAACGCTTTCACTGGTCAGGTGATTTATCTGCTGGTCGATGAAGTTCGCTACGAGGAGCTTGAGCAGTTGCAGGCGATGCCTGGCGCCGCCTACTGGGAGCGCATCTCCGAAGACGCTCCCGGTGTGGACCGCTCCAACTGGAGAGCCAGTGGCGCTGCGTTGACGCCGACCGGAAGCGTCGACGACGGACTGATCGGCCTGTGCAGCTTCGACGCCTATCGCATCGAAGGGGGACAGGTGCGCATCGAATGGACGGCGCGCAACCTGCAGCCGGGTTGGCGGTTGGCGCTCTGGCGCAGCCCTACGTTCGACCGCAACGCCGCCGAACGCGTGAACGGTGAGATTCAAAGCGCCGTGCAGATTGGCTCTTCTCTCCACTGGCTGATCGACGATGCGGCGCCGTCCGGAGAGCCTCTGTATTACTGGTTGCAGGTCATTACGCCGGATAGAGAGTTCGATGTGGCTGCGACGGGTCTGCGTAGTCGGTTCAGCCTCGTGTATCTGCCGGTCATTTCACAAACAAGATAAGAAGATCCTATGGCGAGTCCTTATGAGGGACGACCAGCGCGTTTGACGCAATGGCCGGCGTGGGGCGGGGTTGCGCTGACGCTTGTTGCGTGTTTTGTGTTATTGCTCGGCCTCAACATGCGTCGCGGCCTCAACCACGATGAGCATCAGTTCGTCGCCGGCGCAGTCTTGATAGCGCGCCATGGGCTGCTCCCCTACGCTGACTTCCCGTATTTTCACGTGCCCGCGCAGACGCTGCTCAACGCTGTGCTTTTCACCGTGTTCGACCGCTTCCTGCTGATCGCCCGGCTCGTTTCTGTGGCGAGTAGCTGGCTTAGCCTGGCGTTGCTCTTCGGGCTGGGGTTTGTCTATGCGCCGTACAGCCGAAGAAGGGCCAGGGTTGGCTACGCGCTGGCGGGCGTGGCGACGCTCATGGCCGCGCCGATGTTTGTACACACCAGCGGTCGCGCCTGGAACCACGACCTGCCTATGTTGCTAACGCTGTGCAGCCTGGTTGCGCTTTTGCAGGCAGTTCAACCTTCTCGTTCGTCGCCCCCCTCGATGAATGCTCGCACCGCTGCGTGGACGGCCGCTGCCGGCGCACTGCTTGGCCTGGCGGCAGCCACCCGGCTGAGTTACGCCTTTCTGGCCCCGGCCTTTGCCTTAGGTCTTGGGTTCTGGGGCGCCGAAGGTGGATGGCGCACGCGGGCGCTGTTTTGGCTGGTGCTCGGCGGCCTGATCGGGTTGACGCCGGTTTGGTGGGCGCTCTGGGTGGCGCCGGATGGCTTTCTCTTCGGAAATGTCGTTTACAACCTGCGTTTGAATCCACTCTACTATGCGGCGAGAGAAAGCGCAGCATCGATGACGCCGGCGGCGAAGCTGGCCTACTTTGGCGACGTCCTTCGCCAAAAGCCGGCCAATCTGATGCTTCCCTTGCTCTTTTTCATAACGCTGCCTCTGGCGCTGCCTCGGCTGCGCACGCGCGCGGCGATTCCACTGAAGATGACGCTCCTGCTGCTGCCGCTTGCGCTTTTCAGCGCCATGAGCCCCACGCCATCGCAGATTCAGTACTATTATGTGCTCTATCCGTTGTTTCTCCTCGGCGTTTTCTTCGGCGCAGCGATGTGGCCTCGCCGACAGCGCTGGGCGGGCGCCCTGCTCGGCGCAGCTGCGCTTGCGAGCGTTCCGTTCGTCGCCGTCCAGTATGCAGAGGGACTGACGACCCTGGCGCAGCCCTCCCAGTGGTACCCGGAAGAGGTTCACCAGCGCAGCCAGGGGATCGGTCGGCTCACGGAGGGTGGACGTATTCTGACATTAGCGCCGATCTATGCGCTGGAGGGCGGCGCAACGATCTATCCGGAGCTGGTGACCGGGCCGATGGCGTGGCGGGTGGCGCCCCTTGTCTCTCCCGCCGAGCGCGCCCGCTTTGGCTTCGTCGATGCAACGGAGCTAGAAGCTCTACTTGCGCAACACTCCCCGCGCGCGGTGCTGACCGACTTCGAGGAAGACGACGCCGAGCTGGAGCAGGTCTTCATCGACTACGCCCGAACGCACGATTTCACGCCGGTTCCCTTGCCGGGGGAGGGTAAGCTTTGGCTCTCCGGGGTGGCGGACTGGAACGACGCCATCCGGTTAGGCGGCGTCGATCTGCCGAACCGCCCGCTGTCGCCAGGCGAGACGTTTGTCGCCACCCTCTATCTGCTCAAGCGTGGAGCGATTGAAAGAGACCTGAACGTGCTGGTGCGTCTGGTGAATGCGCAAGGTTTCGAGGCGGCGCGCAGCGAGGGTTGGCCCTACGGCTCCCCCACCTCCGCCTGGGCAGAAGGCGCAATGTGGCCCGACGGACATCTTCTTACGCTCGATCCGCAGGCGCCTTCGGGCGTCTATCGGCTGGAGGTGAGCTTTTACGATCCGGAGACGTTCGCTCCCTTCGGCGGCGTGGAGGGCGTCGGCTACGTGGTCGTGGGGCAGGAGGCGGTGCACACGCAATCTCTCGAACCGCTGGCGACGTTTGCCCAGGGGCTTGACCTGCTGGCAGTGGACGTAGGTGCAGCCCCCTGGCGACGAGGGGCGCAGACGGTGACGCTGCATTGGCGACCTTTGCAACGGCTGGACAAATCCTACACGGTCTTCGTCCATCTGCTTGCGCCGGATGGACAAATGGCTGCGCAGCGGGACCAGCCGCCTTTGCAGGGGTTTTATCCCAGCAACCGCTGGCTGCCGGGCGTCGCCTTCCACGACGCCTACAGCCTGACCCTCCCAGACGAAGCAGCGCCAGGCCTGTATCGCCTGAGCATCGGATTGTACGATGCGGAGACCGGCCAACGCTTGCCGCTGCTTCGCCCCGACGACGGCGCCGACGCCTTTCAGGCGGTTGCGGTCGAGATCGAATAATTTTTCCGCCAGGTTGAAGCAATTTTGACATTTTGAAATAGGCGCAGTACAACCGAGCTTCGTGGAAAAAAATTTATCCATACAGTGGATGGAGAGGCCGGTCAACCCGACCGGCCTTTTTTGTTGCGCAGCAGTCATGATTCGAATTTTTCAGCGAGGAGTTTATGCAACGGCTTTCTTTACTTGGACTATGGCGTCGTGAATTTCATGACTACAATCTCGCCAAATTCCGTCAGGATTTCATGGCCGGCTTAACGGTAGGAGCGGTGGCCTTGCCGTTGGCGCTGGCGTTTGGCGTCGCCTCAGGTGCCACTGCGGCGGCGGGGTTAGTGACCGCTATCCTTGCTGGCTTGATCATTGGCGCTCTTTCCGGCGCACCGTATCAGATCTCGGGACCAACCGGCGCCATGAGCGCCGTGTTGATCATCAT
>CALFWA010000156.1 GCA_937928035.1 uncultured Caldilinea sp.
TTCTCTTCATCACCCCTCAGGCGCCCTATCCACCTCGTCAGGGCGCTACCATGCGCAACTACTATTTTATCCGCGGATTGGCCCGCAACCACGCTGTCGATCTGCTCACCTTTCTGGCGCCCGGCGACCAGATCGCCGGCGATAGCCCGCTGAAGACGCTCTGCGGGCGCATTGCAACGGTGGAGCAGCCCGTGCGCACGGCGTTACAGCGCGCCCGCTCCACCTTAACCACCCTGACGCCGGACATGGGACTGCGACTGGAGAGCGAAGCCATGCACCGTCTGGTGCGTCAATGGCTCGCCGAAACACACTATGACGTCGTGCAGATCGAGGGCATCGAGCTGGCGCAGTATGCGCGCCCTCTCCGAGAGCGACGCCGAGACCCAGAGCGCCCCGCCCTGGTCTTCGACAACCATAACTGCGAATACCTGCTCCAGAAACGCAACGCCCTCACCGATTTACGCCATCCCCAGCGCTGGCCCGCTGCAGCCTACAGCCTGGTGCAGTGGCAAAAGCTGCGCCGCTACGAGGCGGCCATTGTGCGCTTCGCCGACGCCGTCGTCGCCGTCAGCGAAGCGGATCGCCGGGCGCTGCTCGACCTCGGCGCGCCCACGCCGATTGTCGTTGCGCCTAATGGCATCGACCTTGAAGCGTATCGCCCGCCGGAGGCAGTCTTCCCTTTGCGCACGATCGTCTTCACCGGAAAGATGGACTACCGACCGAACATTGACGCCGTGCTATGGTTCGCACAGAATGTGCTGCCGCGCGTGCTGGCGAAGGCGCCCGACGTGCGCTTCCAAATTGTAGGGATGAATCCTCATCCACGGCTCAATGTGCTGCGCAACCATCCGGCCATCGAGATTACGGGCGCCGTGCCGGACACGCAACCTTACATCCATCAGGCTGGCGCATATGTGATCCCGATGCGCGTCGGCGGCGGCACGCGCTTTAAGGTGTTAGAGGCGCTGGCTTGCGCTGCGCCGGTTGTCAGCACAACGTTGGGTGTAGAGGGCGTGGACGTGCGCAATGGACAGGAGCTGCTCATCGCCGACGAACCCGAAGCTTTCGCCGCTGCGGTCTTGCGTCTGTTGGAAGATGCACAAAAAGGCGGCGCACTGCGTCGCCAGCTTGGCGCACAAGGGCGACAGTTTGTCGAACAGCGTTACGGTTGGGAGCAGATTCTGCCCAAACTCGAAGAAGCGCTGATCCTTGCGCAGCAAAAGAAGTTGCACAGCTGAACCTGGCAATCAATAGAGCGGATTGAGCGAACAAGGCGGCAGGGGGTGGGTGCTGCTCCCGGCCGCACGTGCCTGGTGAACCGCAGGGTTTAAAGAATTCGCCGCTGCGCAACACACGACAGACCTCGAGGAGTATTATGCCGAGAATCGCATCGTTTCAGAGCCAGCTCACCACGCGTCTTTTGGCATGGGGGCTTTTCAACGTCATCATTGGCGCCTTGTTGCAAGGGACGTCCTCGCCGTTCTGGCGCGCCTTTGGGCAGCAGTCGATCGGATGGGGCCTCATCAATGCAGCTCTGGCCGTCTTTGGCCGTCGCAGTCTCCGGCGTAAGCTGGCGCGTGGCTACCCGACGGAGGAGGCGCAGCGCGACGCCCGCAACCTGCGGCGCATCCTCTGGATCAACACCGGGCTGGATGTGCTTTACATCGCCGGCGGGTGGAAGCTGGCGCGCAGCTGCGACGGCGTCGACGCAAAGACCTGTGGCCACGGTGTCGGCGTCGGCGTGCAGGGCGCCTTTCTCTTTGTCTTTGATCTGCTCCATGCCATCCGGCTACCACGGGCAAGCAGTTCTGAGGGGAGATGAACATGGCGGAAGCGAAAAACAACGAGATTCACAAAACGGACATCTTGATCATCGGCGCCGGCATCTGCGGGTTGATGGCGGCCACCGTGCTGACGGCGCACAAACGCAACGTCACTTTGCTCGACAAAGGGCGCAGCGTTGGCGGACGCATGGCCACGCGGCGCATCGACAAAGGTTGCGCAGATCACGGCGCGCAGTTTTTCACGGTGCGCGATGAGCGCTTCGGCCGTTTCGTCGAGCAGTGGCTCAACGAAGGAATCATCTTCGTCTGGTCGCACGGCTGGAGCGACGGCAGCCTGGCGGACGCGCCGTCGGACGGCCATCCACGCTACGCCGTGCACGGCGGCATGAACCGTTTGACCCAACACATCGCAGCGCAGGTGGAGGCGCAAGGCGGGGTCATTCACATCGGCGTGCGCGTCGAAGCAGTGACGCCGACGGAGGAGGGCTGGCGCGTTTCCACCGAAAACGGCGTTGCATTTCGAGCGCAAAGCGTCGTGTTGACGATGCCTGTCCCTCAGGCGTTAGCGCTTCTCGACGCAGGAAACACGCCTCTTGCGCCGGGAGACCGTGCAGCGCTCGAGCGCATTCGCTATGCTCCCTGTCTCTGTGGACTCTTCGTCATCGACGGCGAGGTGCATCTGCCTGCGCCCGGCGCCGTACAGCGGCCGGAGCACGACTTCCCTTGGATCGCCGACAATCAGCGCAAGGGCATCTCTCCGCGCATCCCGATTGTCACCGTCCACGCAGGCCCCGCCTGGAGCGAGGCGCACTTTGAAGACCCCGACGACGCCCTCTGCGAGGCGTTTGAGCGCGCCATGCGTCCATGGCTGGCGCCGGACGCCTGGATCCTGGAAGAGCAGGTGAAGCGCTGGCGCTACGCCACGCCGACCGTCCTGCATCCAGAGCGCATGTTGAAGATTGACGCGCATGCGCCGCTCTACATTGGAGGAGACGCCTTCGGCGCGCTGCGCGTGGAGGGTGCTGCGCTGTCCGGTCTGGAGATCGGCGAGGCGTTGCTCGGGTGAAACAAGCAGGCCCTCACCCCTGCCCCTCTTCCAAGGCCGGGAGAGGGGGAGACGCCGCACGGATTTCACTGCAGCTGCGGCTCGCAGCCGCCGACCCTCGGCAGACCCGGAGCCGTGGGGAAAACCCTCACCCCCTGCCCCCTCTCCCAAGATTGGGAGAGGGAGAGAAGAGGAGACGGAGCTGTTGTGTGGCAGGTTTGCCGTCAAGCAGGAGGAAGGGGCTGGCCTTTTCCACATCGCGCAAACCGAGCGCAACCAGATGACCGATCTCGCGGATGCGCCCTCGACGCCGCGCGGCCAGGATGGCGTCGGCGAGCTTGGGACCGACGCCCGGGATGCGCAACAGCTCGAGACGTTCAGCGCGGTTGACGTCAACGGGACGGTCGCTCAGGTGTTCACGCGCCCACGCCAGCTTGGGATCGACGTCAAGCGGCAGGTTGCCGTCGCGCAGGAAGGGCAGGTCTTCGACGCTCCAGCCGTAATCGCGCAGTAGAAAGCTCGCTTGATAGAGGCGAAATTCGCGCTGCGAGGGAACCGGGGGAAGCGACTCGAAAGGCGTCTGGATCACCGGGCGAAAGGCCATGAAGTAGGTGCGACGCAGGCCGAGCCGGCTGTACAGATGCTCGCTCACCTGCAGAAGCTCCAGATCGGTGTCTCCGACGGCGCCGACGACGAACTGCGTCACGATGCTGGTGCGCAGCCCCTCCTTTCGGCGCAGTTCGCTCGTCCATTGCAGGCGTGGGAAGAGTTCATTCCAGTAATCTTTTTTGGGGGCCAGCGCCGCCAACCGTTCGGCTGTGGCGCCTTCCAGGTTGATCGAAACGCGGTCGGCGAGCTGCATCGCCCGTCGCACCTGATCATATTCGGCGCCCGGCATGATCTTGAGATGAATGTAGCCGCGATAGTGGTAGCGTTTGCGCAGAATCTCCGCCGTATCGATCAATTTGTCCTGTGTGGAGACGCCGCCCTTGATGATACCCGACGAGAGAAAAAGGCCATCCACCAATCCGGCGCGGTGGATGGTATCATAGGTGCGCGCCATTTCGTCGGGCGTATAGGTGATGCGCTGCGTCTGGCTGCGACCGGCGCGGAAGGGGCAATAAAAACAGTTGCGCTCGCACGCCGTCGTCATCATCGCCTTCAAGATCGGCTTTTTGCCGGTCGGCGTCGTCACCTCAGAGATGCAAGGTAGCGGCTTGGGTGCGCGCGACGATGCGCTGCGCTCCGTCATCGGCTGGTCGCCGGCGGGCTCAAAGCGCAATGCGTCGTCCAAGAGCGAAAGTTTCTGAATCGAATCGGGCGCTATCCGAAAATTCATATTGTTCATTATACGAACGTTTGTTCGATTTGTAAAGTGAGGAAAAATGTGTTTATGCGAGCAGTGATTCAGCGGGTCCGTTCGGCGAGCGTGCGCGTGAACGGCAGTGAAGTTGGCCGGATTGGACGTGGGTTTGTGGTGTTGGTGGGTGTTGCACACAGCGACGGCGAGGCGGAGGCGCGCCTCCTGGCACGCAAAATCGCCGGCCTGCGCGTCTTTGAGGACAATGATGGTAAAATGAACTTGAGCCTGAGCGACGTCGGCGGCGCAGTGCTGGCGATCAGCCAGTTTACACTCTACGCCGACGTGCGCAAGGGGCGGCGTCCCAGCTTCACCGACGCAGCGCGGCCGGAGCAGGCGGAGCCGCTCTATCAACGCTTTTGCGAGCTGCTGAGGGTGGAAGACGTCCCGGTGCAGCAGGGCGTCTTTCAGGCCCATATGGAGGTCGAGCTGGTCAACGACGGGCCTGTGACCATCTGGATGGACACAGCAACGCTTTGAATCCGCATTCAAACACAAAAAACAAAACGCACCAACCAAACACACAAAAGAGGGTTTCCGATGAAATATCGACCATTGGGAAGAACGGGCTATCAAGTCTCAGAGATCAGCTTTGGCGCGTGGGCGATCGGCGGCAGTTGGGGCAAGGTGGACGATGAAGAGTCGATGGCGGCGTTGCATAAGGCCGTCGACTTGGGAGTCAACTTTTTTGACACGGCCGATGTATATGGCGACGGCCGCAGCGAGCGACTGCTGGCGCAGTTGAAGCGCGAGCGGCCGGGCGAGCAGATCATCGTCGCCACCAAGGCGGGACGACGGTTGGATCCGCACACGGCGGAAGGCTACACCTACGAGAACCTGTGCACCTTTGTCGAGCGCAGCCTGCGGAACCTGGAGACCGATTGTCTCGACCTGCTGCAGCTTCACTGTCCGCCCACCGAAGTCTATCACCGTCCGGAAGTTTTCGCTGCGTTGGAGCGCCTCGTTCAGGAAGGCAAGATTCGATATTATGGCGTCAGCGTCGAAAAGGTGAGCGAAGCCTTCAGGGCCATCGAATATTCCAATGTGCAGACCGTGCAGATCATCTTCAACATCTTTCGGCAGAAGCCGGCGGAGGCGTTCTTCCGCACCGCCAAGGCCAAGCGGGTGGGCATTCTGGCGCGCGTCCCGCTGGCCAGCGGGCTGTTGACCGGAAAGATTACGCCCGACACCACTTTTCCGATCGACGATCATCGCAATTTCAATCTCTACGGGGAAGCGTTCGACGTTGGCGAGACCTTCAGCGGCGTGCCCCTGCACGCCGCGTTCGCTGCGGTGGAGGCGTTGAGGCCACTCGTGCCACCGGGCATGACCATGACGCAATTCGCTCTGCGCTGGATCTTGATGTTCGACGCCGTGAGCTGCGCGATCCCCGGCGCCAAACGGCCGGAGCAGGTGATCGAGAACTGCTCCGCCTCTGACCTGCCGCCGCTCGAAGAGCGCGTGATGGAGGCTGTGCGGGTTGTGTACGACACCTACATCCGCCTTCACGTGCATCATCGCTGGTAAAAAGGAGAAAGCCGATGCAAGAGGGAAGTTATGTGGTGGCCGAAGCGCCAGAGATCGACCTGGCGGTACTGGAGGCGGAAGTCGCCGAGCTGGAGGAGTACATCGTCAAAGGGGACATCTATCGCACGGTGCGCGTGCAGACACCGTCCGGCGTGCGCATGGTGCAAATGTCCGGCGGCGATCTGCTGACGCGGCTCTATCGGCTCGAACAGGAGCGAGCTTCGTTGACGCCCGAGCAGCAAAGGCGCGTCGAGGCACTGGGTAAACAGGCGCGCGCGATCGTTTACAGCCTGCGTACGCGCTTCCATAATCTGTTAAAGCGCGAGATCAAGGCGCGATTGGACAGCCTTAACTGGTTCCTCGACGATGTGGTGGGCGATCCCAAACGGGCGCGCGCCGAGTACCCCTTCGAGATCCGCAATCGCCAGCGCATCGAGCTGATGGTGGAGGAGCTGGCGGAAGATCTCACGCCTGAGTTGCAAAAACAGATCGGCCGGATCGACGACCGCATTCGTCTGATCGTGCAGCCCGGCGGATTCGTCTGGGACAAACGCCTGGAGCCCGTCTTCCCTCGTGAGCGCTTTTGGTATCTATACGTCTCTCCGTGAAAGAAAACCGGCGCGAGAGATTCTCGTCTACGAGCGATCTGCGCCCGTCGATGCAGGGGAGGCGGGCGCCAGATAAATTTCCCCAAAGGTGGCGTCTTGCATCACCTCCACCTCCTGCAGTTTGACCAGCTCCAGCACGGCCAGGAAGGTCACGATCACCTCCAGCCGGGTCACGCTGCGGCTGAGCAACGCCTCGAAAGGAACGCCGCATAGAGGACCGTGTCCGTTTGAGGCAAAGGCATTGCGCAAATATGCACGCACGTTCTCCAGTTGTTCGGCCACCGTGATCGGATAGGTCTTGACGCTCGGCAGAGGAGGTTCAGCAGGCATCCGCTGCAATACTCGTTGCAGCGCGCGACGCAACGCTTCCAAACTCACGTTGCTGAGGTCCAAACGTCGTTCGACCTCTGGCAAGGGGGCGACGCGCACATAGACGCGCAGACCCGCCTCTTCTCTTGCGCGCAGCGCCGCCGCCGCTTCTTTGAACTGGCGATATTCCATCAGCTGACGCATTAATGCGTCGCCGCTTGCTTCTTCTTCATCCTCAACCGGCGGTCGCGGCTTGGGCAGCAGATGATAGGATTTGATATAGAGCAACCGCGAGGCGACGACCAGAAAATCGGCCAGCGCGCCTGGCTCGATCTCCTCCAGCTCATTGAGCGTCTTCAGATACTGGTCGGTGACGGCCATGAGACTGACGACGCTGATATCCAACTCTTGTGCCTCGATCATGTGCAGCAAAAGATCGAGCGGCCCCTCGAAGACCGGTAGGTGCACCGGGTAGCCGGCGCCGAGCGGTTGTGCTCGCGTCAGGGTCATTGTCAGAAGTTCACCTCAAATGAGCGGAAGCGACGCCCAACGCGCACTAATTCGGCGAGCATCTGGCCCAGTTCGGCATCCGTGCGCCCGACGATGCGCTCGACTTTGCAGCCCGCCTCGACGAGCTGCTGCTCGCTCGCCGCGCTGACGCTGGCCTCCGATCCCAGGATTGTGACGTACTCGGCGTTGCGCGCCTCTTCGACGTGCGAACCGACCGTCGGGCAATAGCGGGCGATGTAAACCATAGCGTCTTCGAACAGGTTCGCCGAGCCAGGCCCACTGGGAAGAAGAAGATAATGACGGATCGTCTTCAGCCCGGCGCCGCGTTGAATCTGGCCGATCTGCTCAAAGAGGAGGTCTCGCCAACGGTTGCCCTGCGTCCACTCGCTGCCGGGGCAAACGGTCATGTTGTCGGGAAATTCGCGGTGGCCCCAGACGCGCGCCAGCGGAATGTTCAGCTCCTGCATCAGCCACGCCACCAAGTGCGCGCCGGCGCGCAGCTGCGCCGACGTGGGAATCTTGCCGTTCATAAAGCTGCCGGCGAAGACGACGCCCACCGAGTAGCTGCTGTGTCGCATTACGTGATAGGAGACGGTCTCCAGGTCGTTTGTCTGCTCGATGCAGCCATCTTCATGGATGAAGTAATGATAGCCGATGCCCGGCCACGCCTCTTTGCCGCGCGCCGGATCGGATGCGATGTGGATCTCTGCGATGCGCGCCGGGCCAATGCGAGGCGGCGCCGCCGTGTGGTGAATGGCGATATGCGTGATCTGGCTCAACGGGCGCCGTTCATAGCGCAGCCGCGCGTGTTTGGGCAGTTGGTCGGAGATGTCCCGAATCGGCGGCGGCGGCACAACGAACCCTGTGACGCTGGCCGTGCGGGTCGCCAGCTCTTCGCGCAGCCGCCGGATCTCCGCCTCGTGCGCAACGCGTTCCTCCTCGAGTGCAGCTTGGGCCGACCGCAAGCTTGCCAGCTCATTCTCCAGCCGAGCGATCTCCAGGCGCAAGGCGCCGTCGTCGGCGTCCTCCGCCATGCCGGCCGCCCGACGCGCGGCTGCAAGCAGATGCGCCTTCCATGTCGCCCATTCGACACCGGGCGATGGCGTGGCGATGTACTCTCCGATCCCTTTCACTGCATCGAGCGTCAAATGGGGGAAGCGCTTCAGCAGCCAGGCGATCAGGGCGCCGCCGGCCGCAAGCTGATCGGGAGTGGGCATGCCGCCGCTGCGCAGGTCTCCTGCAAAGGCGATGCTGACGGCGTTGCGGACATACGGCTCCGGCGTCTCCGGCGCCTGGTCAAGCGGCTGCGTCTGATGCACAACGCCGTCCGCCAGGATTACAAAATCGTAGAGAATGCCGGGCCAGTCTCGGCGATGTTGATCGGCCAGGGCCTCCAGCGGCGTATCGGCGGATGCCCCGGTGTCGTAGATCACCAGCGCCTGCACTTCATCCGCCCTGCGCGCAACGTAGCGATGGCGATCGCGCGGCAGCCGCTCAACGCTTTTGTGCAGGCGGAGGCCTCCTTCCACAATGGTGGATTGCTCTTCGAGCAGACTGCGCAGCTTCTTCACTTCGGCGGCCAGCCGCTGCACCTCGCTCTGCGCTTCTCGTTCTCTAGACTCGACCTCGGCCAGCCGCGCCGCCAGCGCCTGGTTCTGCGCTTGCAAAGATTGAATGCGCTGCTCGACGTCGGCGCTTTGCACACTTTCTTGCGCGCCGTTGCTCAGCGCGGCCAAATGCAGGCGCACTTGCCGCGCCAGCACCTCTTTCCAGCGCGGGCCGCTGTAAAACGTTGCGCCTGGGCTGTCGCTGGGAATCAGCTCGCCCAGCCCAACGATGGCGTCGGCGTCCAGGCCCATGTTCTGAGCCAGCCAGGCGCAGAGGCGTCCGGCGGCGTCGAGTTGGGGCAGCGAAGGCGGCTCGACGTCAAAGCGGCCCGCCAGACAGATGTTGACGCCCTGCTCTGACCAGACCTTGTCCGGCTGCGCCACATCCTCCAGGTCCTTCACCTTGAGAATCTCGCCCGCGGCGTCGATCACAAAATCGTAGGCGATGCCTGGATAGCCTGCCTTGATGTGAGCGCGCGCCACCCGCTCCAGGCTGAGCAACGGATGCGCGCCGGTCTGATTGACGACGATGTAGCGAATCTGATTGAGGTTGCGGCGGGCATAGGGTGCGCCGCTGCGCGGCAGCCGACGGCTGACGTCGGTGAAGAGGCGCACCGGCAAGAGAATGTTACGCTCTTCGCCGCCTTCGATTCGACTCAGTTGCGGCGCCTCCACGGTGAGCCAGCGCGTCAGGACAGGCGAACCTTTTTCTTTGAACCAGGCGACTCCTTCATGCACCAGGTCGAGCTCGAGCGTGTAATTGCCCGGTTCATCGGGCAGAGCGATGCGCACCTGCACGGTGGCGATTTGCCCAGGGTCAACGTCATCGGGGATGTCGGTGCGCAGGTCTTTGGCAGGGGGGAGCTTCAATGGCCGACGATTGCGATAGTACCGATACCCGATGCGAAACGGGTTTCCGCCGCCCCATTGCCAGGGGAGCGAGCCGGCGTTGCGCAACGTCACCAACGCCGTGACAACCTGACCGGCGTACAGTTGAGCCGGGAAGTCGTCTGATACCCACTCTACAGAATAGGGGGGAAGCTCCATGCGCTTGCGGGGCCGGCCCTCGCTGCGCGCTTCCGAGACGACGACGACCGGCCTGACTGCATCTTTGTCGGGAGCCGCCGGCGCCTTCGGCGGAGACGCATACTCTCCGGAGCGGCGTTCAAACGGTTGGGGAGGTGCAGCCGCCTCGACGGCCTCGTCTTCCAGCGGCTCATCCTGTTCAACGCCGCGCCACCGATAATCGTGCGTGAGCGCTGCTTGAAAGTCCTCGATGACTCCCTTTTTGCCCTCGATGTGCCAGCGATCCAGCGCCGGCCATCGGTAGAGGATAGCCGCGCGAATCTGCTGGGCGCCCGCCTGGCGATTCCACAGGTCGATCTCGCTGTACATCGCCTGCACCCACCCGCTGTTCTGATCGACCCACGGCTGCACCTGCCCCACCTCGGTCAGAAACGCCGCCAGATGACGCATCGAGGCGGGCACAGCGTTCATGAAGTCCATGTAGACGCGGAATTGCAGGTGGCGATTTTGAAAAGGCGGCGCCATTTTGGCCGAACTGGAGATCAATGCAGGGCTGGCTCCATGGGTGTAGGCGTGCAACGCAAAGCCGTCGCAGCCATCCGGCCCCAGGAGCGTCAATATATCCTGAAAATATTGAACCCAATCACCATTGGGATTGCCTGGATAGATGGTCTGCGTGTTCCAGGGCGCCACAGCGCCGACGAGCACCGGGTCGTTCTCATGGCCTGGCAGGCGGTGAATGGCGTCGCGGCAGAGGCGATAGCAGCGCGCATACAGTTCGGGCGTGATCACCTCGCCGGGGCTGATCATCGCCCCGCGCGTGGTGCGAATTTCATTCGAGTGATCGGGCAGCGCATTAAAGCGGATGGCCAACCCGCGGCGCATGGGGTCGGCGACCTCCGGCGGACCATCGCGACGCGTGTTGTGGCGAGACCAGTCGATTTTGACGCCTGGACGTTCGACGGCGTAGTTCATCTCGTTGCCGATCACCCAGATATGCGCGCCGCGGCTGATGCCGACAAAATTGGCGACGCGGCGTGCAAAGGCTTCGTATTGGCTGCTGTGGGGAATGGTGCCTTCCGGCTCGTGACCATGGTTCAGGCGAACGATGATGCCGAAGCCCTGGTTGGCGTAGGTGCTGTAGTCGACGCCGCTCAAATCGTTCGGGTCATGGCCGAGCACTTCAGAAAAGAGGATCCAACCCGGCTTGCGCGCAGCCAACATCAGGTGCTCCCCGCCAGGTTCATGAATTCCGAAAATATACGGCGAATCGAACAACGGTCGCGGCATGAATGCTCCACTCGAAATCGATCAATCGATGTGAAGTATAGCATAAAGACGCAACAACGGGTTCAGACACGGGAACAGCGACAACGGATTCGGTCAGGAGCCGATTTGCCGGTCGACGCGTTCCGCATCCGTTCCTACCTGCATCTGTTGTTGAATCCGTTGTTCAGGGGCGTTCGTGGCTGGGGACGGCGCCCATCCCGGAAGGCGCCAACCGCACGAAGGCTTCCTCTGGCGTAGCAGACGCCACGGCAAAGGCGGGCGAGGGGTCGAGAATGTACGGAGGCAGCCGGTAGGCGGTCGGCGGCAGGTAGGGGAGCGGATCGCTGAAGCCGCCCCAGCCGTCTCCGCGTGTGTAGGGATGGACGCGGATGGCGAAGTGCAGGTGTGGGCCGGTGCTGGCGCCTGTGTTGCCGGAGCGGCCGATGAGCTGGCCGCGCGTGACCGTCTGGCCGACGCTCACCTCAGAGGCGGAGAGATGTGCGTAGATCGACTCTCCCCAGCTGTGGCCAAGCAGAACGAAGTTGCCGAAGCCGCCCATCTCGAAGTCGGCGCGCAGCACCACGCCGTCATCGACGGCGCGCAGCGCCACTCCGACCGGAGTGGAAAAGTCCACGCCGTTGTGTCCTAACAGCGGGACGCCGTCGTAGCTATAGCGCGCATAGAAGGCACTGTTTTCTCCCCAAAGCTGGCCGATGGTGTAGACGCCATCGAACGGAGGATGGAGGTAGACGCCGGCCGCCGGATTTGGGATGTTCGTCCCAGGCAAAGCCGGTGCGCGCACCAGCAGATCGCCGACGCCCGCCAGGGCTGCAGCCATCCAGCCGCGCACGACAACGCCCGGCGGCGTGAGGATGGCGCCTCCCCGCCACCAGGTCACCCCATCCACCTGGCGCGGACCGTCGAGCAGCACCACCGTCGTGCGCGGTCGCAGCGCGCCCTCCACGTCATCCGGCGGCTTGTTGACGACGCCGGGCGTGCGGCGCACGTTGAGGAAGTCGGTGGTCTGCACCAGATCGCCGACGCGCAAGGCAGGGGGTGGCGGGGGCGCGCCGATCTTTTGCAGCAGAACTTCCCCGTCCGCAGTGGCTTCGGCCATCCAGCCGGAGAAAATCGCACCATCTCTGGCGACGATCTGCACCTGCCACCAGATCAGCCCATCCTTTTCCGAGGGGCCGGCGACGATGACGCCCTCGATGGCTGGCGCAATGTCGGCGACGATGTCCTCCGGCCCTTTGCCGAGGTGTCCCGGAGAGCGGCGCAGACGCACCGGCGTGGTCGTGCGGAAGCGATCGCCCGGCGTGAACGTGTAACGAGGTGGAGACGGCTGCGGCGGCTCGATGGCGGGGGGAGCGGACGGCTCCGGCAGTGCAAGCTCCAGCAGCGCCTCGCCGGAGGGGAGGCTGCGCGCCATCCATCCCTCAACGCGGCCTAGGTCAGGAAGCGCGCCGCGCACGCGCCACCACTCCATGTCATCGACGCGGCGCGGCCCCTCCAGCAGCGTCAAAGTTGCGCCAGCGGGAACCAGCGCAATTGTGTCGCCGGCGGGCTTGTTGGTCACGCCCGGCGTGCGTCGCACCCGCACCAGCGTGCGCGTGCGCACCTCCACCCCCGCCGCAAAGGTCGGCGCCGCGGCGACGCTCGCCAACGCACCCTCCGACAGGGCGCCCGGCAGGTGAAGCTCAAGCAAATTGACGCCGCCCTGCGTGTATTGCGCCACCCATCCATCTGTGGGCGCGCCGTTCAGCTCCCCGCGCACCGACCACCACGGCACGCCGGTCGCCATCACAAAAATCGGATCGAGGACGGTCAGCACGGCGTTGCGCGGGAGCTGTCCGAGCACCGGGCCGGCGGGCTGGCTGCGGAAGTTGATCACCTCCAGCGTGCGCACCTTGTCGCCGGCTCTGTAAGACGCAGGCCGCAGGTTGCCGAACGTCTCCGGCATCAACAGGGACAGGCCATCCAGCGTGTATTGAGCCAGCCAGCCGTTGCGCGGCTGACCGTTAAAGAGCACGCGCACCGCCCAGAAGGGCAGACCGCCGCTCATCGCATGGGGCGCGCTGCGAATCGTCGCCTGCGTTCCCGGCGGCAGCACGCCGAGGATTTGACCGGAGGGTGCAGCGCGGAGATTGATGGCGGCCAGGGTGCGCACCACGTCTCCCACCTGGTAGCGCGCCGGTTTCGGCGGCGGCTCCTTCCAGCGATAGTCATTGGCGAGCGCGGCGCGAAAGTCGGCGATGACGCCATTCTTGCCGTCGATGTGCCATTGGTCGTAGCGCTGCCAGCGGTAAAGCAATAGACAGCGGATCTGCTGCGCGCCCGGCTGGCGATTCCAGCGGTCGATCTCGGCGTAGGCGGCCTGCACCCAGCCGTTGTTGGCGTCCAACCATGGCGCGTCCTGATTGGTCTCGGTGATAAAAACGGGCAGGCTGCGCATCGCGGAGGGGATGGCGTCCATGAAGTTGCGATACGCCTGAAAATTAAAAAAACGATGCTGAAAGGGCGGATTCATCGTCGAGCGATCGGTGATGAGCGCCGGATCGGGGCCGTGGGTGTAGGTGTGCAGCGCGATGCCGTCCAGCCCATCGGCGCCCAGCCCTTCCAGGATGTGGCGGAAATACAGAATCCAGTCCCCCGTGGGGTTGGCGGGATAGGTCAGCTGCGCGTTCCAGGGCGCCACCGCCCCGATGATGACGAGATCGTCGCCGTGGCCGGGCAGGGAGCGAATGGCCTCACGACACAGGCGAAAGCAGCGCACGTAATCTTCCGGCAAAATCGGGCGCGGGCCGCGGTGATCTACCGGCCATTCCTGCGGATGATTGGTCTCGTTGCCGATGATCCAGATGTGACAGCCGGGGCTGGCGGCTACGAAATTGGCGACGCGGCGCGCGAAGCTGGCGTATTGTTCCGGGGTAGGGATCGTGCCGACGGCGCCGTAGCCGTTATTGATGCGCACGATCACGCCGAAATCCTGTTCGCTGTAGGGGCGATAGTCGGCGCCGCTGCGGTCGTTCGGATCGCTGCCGACGGCCTCCGTGAACAAAATCCACCCACGGCGCCCCGCCTGCGCCATGATCCATTCTCCGCCGGGATCGTGGAGGCCGAAAATGTAGGGTGAATCAAGCAGCGGTCGCGGCATAGGGCGATCTCCTGGCTTCAAAACGTGGGGCGATGGACGACGGTTCCACAGCTCGGGGAAAGCGGCCAGACGCTATCCACCCAGATAAGCCTCGCGAACCTGTGGGCTGGCGAGCACCTGGGCGGCCGGGCCTTCGAGCACGATGACGCCTGTCTCCATCACGTAGGCGCGGTGTGCAATCGAGAGCGCCACATGCGCGTTCTGCTCGACCAGCAAAATGGTCGTCCCCTGTTCGTTGATGTTGCGGATGATGCGGAAGATCTGATCGACCAGCAGCGGCGCCAGCCCCATCGAAGGCTCGTCGAGCAGCAGGAGGCGTGGGCGGCTCATCAGCGCGCGGCCGATGGCCAGCATCTGCTGCTCGCCGCCGGAGAGCGTGCCCCCGCGCTGGTTCAGACGCTCGCGCAACCGCGGGAAGAGCTCCATCACGCGCTCCATGTCCTCGCGGATGGCGGCCCTGTCGGTGCGGGTGAACGCGCCTAGCTCGAGGTTTTCGCGCACGGTGAGGCGGGCGAAAATCTTGCGCCCTTCCGGCGATTGGGAAATGCCGAGCCGCGTGATCTCGTGTGCAGGGAGATGGTCGATCGGCTGGCCCTCGAAATAGATCGACCCCATGCGCGGGTGCAGCAGCCCGCTGATCGTGCGCAGCGTGGTCGTCTTGCCGGCGCCGTTGGAGCCGATCAGGGTGACGATTTCGCCTTTGTTGACGGTGAGCGAGACGCCTTTCAGGGCATGGATGCGGTCGTAGTAGGTGTGAATCTGGTCAAGCACCAGCATAGGTGCAATTCTCCTCTATGGATGCGTCTCCGCCAGGATGCCCGGGCCGAGGTAGGCTTCGATCACTCTGGGATCGTTGCGCACTTCTTCAGGTCGACCTTCGGCGATCTTCTTGCCGTAGTCGAGCACGGTGACGCGGTCGGAAATCGACATGACCACCTTCATGTCGTGCTCGATGAGCAGGATGGTGATGCCGAGTTCATCGCGCAGGCGATGAATGAGATGCATCATGGCTTCGGTTTCGCGCGGGTTCATGCCGGCGGCCGGCTCGTCGAGGAGCAGCAGCTTGGGGTCGCTGGCCAGCGCGCGCGCCACCTCGAGCAGGCGTTGGTCGCCGTACGGCAGATTTTTGGCCAGCATATCGCCTTTGCCGGTGAGGCCGACGAAGGCGAGCAGTTCGCGCGCCCGCTTCTCTGCGCGTTGTTCCTCGCGACGTGTAAACGGCGTCTGCAGGATGGCGCCGAGCGGGGTCGAGCGCAGCCGCACGTGTTGACCGACCAGAATGTTCTCGATGGCGGTCATGCTACCGAAGAGCCGGATGTTTTGATAGGTGCGCGCAATGCCGAGCGCTGTGATCTGATCGGGACGCAGCCCGACGATCGAACGTCCGTCGAAGATGATGTCGCCTTCTTCCGGCTTGTACAGACCGGTGAGACAGTTGAAGAACGTCGTTTTGCCGGCGCCGTTGGGGCCGATCAGGCTGGCGATCATGCGTTCTTCGATCGTGAGATCAACCTGGCTGACCGCCACCAGGCCGCCGAACACTTTGGTGACGCCGCGCGCCTCAAGCAACGCCATCTTATCGCTTACCTCCATCCGGGTTGTCTGATTTCCGTTCAGGCGCAAGCCGCTCCAGCACAGAGGGAACGTCTTCGCCGACCACAGGCTCCGCCTCTTCATGTAGCTCGCGGCGCCGTCGCGTCGAAGGGATGATCCCCTCCGGTCGCACGATCATCATGGTCACCAACAGTGCGGCGAAGGTGACAATGCGATACTCATCGACCCCGCGCAGCACCTCCGGCAGACCTTTCAGCGCCAGGGCGCCGAGCACCACGCCGGGGATGCTGCCCATGCCGCCGACGATCACGAGCGAGAGCGCATCGATCGACACGAAAAGCGAGAAATTTTCCGGGAAGATGTTCGTCTGGCGGGCGGCGTAGAGCTGGCCGGCGAGCGCCGCAAAGAGCGCGCCGATGGCAAACGCCAACAGCTTAGTGCGTACGAGGTTGACGCCGGTCGCCTGCGCCACGTCCTGGTCTTCGCGCATGGCGATCCAGGCGCGGCCCAAGCGAGAGTTGTCGAGCCGGTAGGCGGAAAAGGCAATGACGGCCGAGCCGATTAGGCCCAAAATAAAGATATCGCGCGGGTTGCCGAGGTTGTATCCGAACAGATAGGGCGGTGCAATGTTGAGCAGGCCGCGCGGGCCGTTTGTCAGCTCCGCCAGGTTGAGCATGAACAGGCGGATAATCTCGCCAAAGCCAAGTGTAACGATCGCCAGGTAGTCCCCGCGCAGCCGCAACACCGGAATGCCTAACAGCACGCCGCCGATCCAACCGGCGAGCATCGTGATCGGCAGCGCCATCCAGAAGCTGAGCAGCGGCGCATTGGCCGGAATGCCCAGACTTTGCAGCTGCGCAGACAGCCAGGGCGAGGAAAACGGCGCCGAAAGGAAGGCGTACATGTACGCGCCGATGGCGAAAAAGGCGACGTAGCCCAGGTCAAGCAGCCCGGCGAAGCCGACGACGATGTTCAAGCCTAGCCCCATCATCACAAAGATGAAGACAATGCCGAGCACCGAGTTTTGAAACTGGTCAAGCGTGAACGGGAGATACGCAACCCCGGCCAAATAAAGCAAAGAAAGGATCTGTCGTTCCCGATCCGGATGCGCCGCGCGCAGCGCCAGGATGCCGGCGCCGATCGTCACCATGGCGGCGAGCAGGCGGATCGTGCCCCGGTTGTTG
>CALFWA010000157.1 GCA_937928035.1 uncultured Caldilinea sp.
GGCCACAGCACCGCTGCGCCGATGTGCTTCATTCCACAAATTTAAAGTCTCTCGATAACCTATGCGAGGTAATCGCGCAGTTTGCGGCTGCGTAGGGGATGGCGCAACTTGCGGAGCGCCTTGGCCTCGATCTGTCGCACGCGTTCGCGGGTGACGTTGAACTCCTTGCCGACATCCTCAAGCGTGCGCGTGACGCCGTCTTCCAGGCCAAAGCGCATGATCAGCACCTTGCGTTCACGTTCGCTGAGATTGTCGAGAATCTCTTCCATCTGTTCTTTCAGCAAGCGCCGGCTGGCGGAGTCGGCAGGGCCGGGCAGGCTGTCGTCCTCGATGAAGTCGCCTAGGTAGCTGTTTTCCTCGGAGCCGACGGGCGTCTCCAGGCTGAGCGGCTCCTGGCTGAGCCGCTGGATGCGACGCACTTTGGCAGCGGCGCGCTCCACCTGACGCTGCAGGTCTGGGTCAAGGCGTTTGCCCTTGGCGACCGCCTCCTTGTAGCGTTTGACATCTTCAGGGGAGAGAAAATCCATCTCGATGGCGATCTCTTCGTAGGTCGGCTCGCGGCCAAGCTCCTGTTGTAGACGGCGCTGCACGCGCACCTGTCGATTGATGGTCTCCACCATGTGAACGGGGATGCGAATTGTGCGCGCCTGGTCGGCGATGGCGCGGCTGATGGCCTGGCGGATCCACCAGGTGGCGTAGGTGCTGAACTTGAAGCCCAGGGTGTGGTCGAATTTATCGACTGCGCGCAGAAGGCCAAGGTTGCCTTCCTGGATCAGGTCCAGAAAATTCAAGCCACGGCCGATGTAGCGCTTGGCGACGCTGACCACGAGGCGCAGGTTGCTCTGCGCAAGGCGGCTGTGGGCCACGCGTCCTTGGTGCACAAGCATTTCCAGTTCGTCTTTCTGGTCGAGCTCTTCGTCGGTCAGTTCATCTTCGCTGCGGTCGCCGAACAGCTCCTGAAGTTTTTTCTCCGCCTCCACGCCCAGCCGAATCTTTTCCGCCAGCTCCATCTCCTCTTCCGCCGTCAGCAGCGGGTGACGTCCGATGTCGCGCAGATACATGCGCACAGGGTCCAGGCTCTGGCCGATCTCTTCTTGCAAGTCGGCGATCAGTGCTTCGATCGGCTTATATTTTTCCTGTTCGATCTCTTCTTCGAGCTTCAGATCGCGTTCGATGCGCGGGATCGGCGCGCTGTCATCCTCTTCCGGCTCGGCGCTTTCTGGCTCTTCGAAGAGATCTTCCTCCTGAGCTTCGCTTTCGCCCAGATGGATATATTCATCCAGCTCGCTTTCGCCGTCTCCGCGACGAGACAACGGCTCAGTCGCTTCGATTTCTTCTTCTGGATCGTGGTGTTCTGGAGAGGGTGAGATTGGCTTCGCCATCGATGATGTTTGATCCTTCACTAAACAGTGATGAGTTTGACGCCTTCACGCCGACTTGTTTTGCGGAACAACTCCTGAGGGATGCGCACGTTTTGGCGTTGGAGATGAGCCAGCTCGCGTAAGTAGCCGTTCATCACGCTCTCGAAGCTACGCACTCCCTCGAGGTCGCCGCTCTGCTGCAATTCATCTTGTAGATACTTGACCCGTTTCGTCTCTGCGCGCAACCGATCGATCCGCATGCGCAAGAGCCCTTTGACGACGTCCTCGCGCACCGTGTTGGGGTCTCGCTCTGGCAACATGGCGGCGTAAGCCAATAACTGGGCAAGACGGCCATGAAACTGCGCATCTAGCATGTCCTGAAACAGTTCGATGTCCCAAGGTTCATCGCTGTTCAAGAATTGTTTCAACGCCCGGAAAATTTCTTGATTTTCGATGCGCTGCCAGTCCTGCGGCTGCAACGGCGCTAACTGATATTGTTCGGTCACCTGCGCCAGCCAGAGAACCAGATCGACGTCGGCGAGCAGGTTTGCCAACAAATGGTCTTCGGTGTCGTAGCGACCTGGCGTCTCCTCACGCTTTACGGGCGGCGCCGGCTTCGCCGGCGACTGCATGGGCGCAGGAGTCAGTGCTGAACCGGAGCGTTGATTGCCGGCCAGCGCTTGCATCGTACGCGCCGAGGCCTGCACTCGGCTGGCAATGATCGTCTCGTCGATTTGCACCAGGCGGCTAAGGCGCTGGATGTAATGCTGTTGCTCGATCTCGTCATGCAACTCCGCAATCAGCGGGGCCAGCTCGGTGACCGCCTGTCCCTTGCCCAGGGCCGTGCTAAGATCGGTCTGGCGGGCGACGACGTCGAAATAGAAGTCCACCAGCGGTTTGGCCTCGGCGACGATCCGCTCCCACAGTCGTGCATCTTGGCGGATGACTTCGTCCGGATCGCGGCCTTCCGGCAGCGTGGCGATGAACAGATTGGCGCCCAGCCGCTCTTGAAGCTGGACTTTGCCGCCTGGGGTCACGACGGGTTTGTGCACGCGCTCCAGAGACTGCCGCGCCTGGTTAAGCCCGCGGACGGTGGCCCGTTGACCGGCGGCGTCGGCGTCGAGCGCCAGGACAAAGTTGTTGGTGTAGCGCTGAAGCTGTTGCAATTGTTCGCTCGTCAGCGCTGTTCCCATGCACGCCACAACATTTGTATAACCATGCTGATGGGCGGCGATGACATCCATGTAGCCTTCGACGATGATCACCCGGTTCTGCTCGCGAATGGTGCGATGCGCGCGGTCCAGGCCATAGACGACATGGCTCTTGTGAAAAATCGGCGTTTCCGACGTGTTGAGGTATTTCGGCCCACTTTCATCAAAAGCGCGTCCGCCAAAGCCGATCACCCGCTCCTGACGGTCGCAAATTGGGAACATCACCCGATCTCGGAAAGCGTCATAGATGCTCTGGCGTTCCTCGTTTCGTTTGATCAACCCGGCTTCCAGCAGCAGTTCGAGAGCAAAACCGCGCCCGAGCAGATGGTCGCGCAGCCCGCTCCAACCGGGCAGAGCGTAGCCCAGGCGAAAGGCCTGCGCGGTTGTTTCATCGACGCCGCGGCTTTTCAGATAGGCTCGCGCCTTTTCGGCCAGCGGATGATGTGCAAGTGCGTGCTGGAAAAAGGCTGCTGCGGCCTCGTTGATCTCATACAGACGCGTGCGTTGCTCATTGCGCGTTTCGTCGCCGGTCGCCGTCAGGTCGACGCCGACCTGAGCAGCGAGAAGCTCCACCGCTTCCCGAAACGTGAGGTTTTCCTTGCGCATGACGAACGAAAACACATCGCCGCCTATGCCGCATGCGCCAAAACAATGCCAGGTGCCGTTGTGAGGAAAGACTACAAAACTGGGTGTGCGTTCGCTGTGAAATGGGCAAAGGCCCTTATACACACTGCCCGCCCGCTTGAGCGGCGTGTAGCGGGAGACCAACTCGACGAGATCGACCCGCCGCTTTATCTCATCCGTGACGTTGATCGCCATACGTTTTCTCTCTTCCACCGCCACGGCGTCTAGCTTACATGGAAATTCAACCCGAACATCGCGATTATACTGGCTGTGTTCGCAGGTGTCAAAGCGTTCCACAACAGGGAACCGACGCCCGGCCAATGTAATATGCACGCCGAAGAGCGGGCGCCATCCGTGAAATCGACGTCTTGCATCTTTTAGCGCAGCGAGTAGGGCTGTCAAGTCTCTTCAGACAAGCCGTGAATCTTGGCGATGGAAGGGTAGATGCGTTCTGCCGCCAGGAAGACGTCAATCAGAGGCATAGCCTTCAGCAGGTTGCCGCGCGTTTGGATGCGGCCATCAAAGAACGCTTGACGAGTGCTTTCTATGCCCATCCATAGGGCATGCAGCAGATCTGCGTTCAGCGTAATTTCGAGATTGGCGCGCCCCGGACGCGGCCCAAAGAAAACTTCCAGCGGTGGTTGGCGGCCGTCCAACAAGACTTCGGCGTCGGGATCGGTGATGTTGATGCGCACGACCAGGTTGCTGTGGACAAAGGCGTCGATGGATTCCAGATCTCGGATCACGCCGTCAAAGACTTCTTTCATCACGGCGTAGAATTGTTCAGCGGATTGATAGACGGACATAGAAGCGGATCGCTGGTTTGTGCAAAGGTTTGCCGGGAAGCAATGTCAGGTGCATACAATTAGCCTTGGGTCGTCACGCCCACGTGTGCACTGGGTTGGCGAGGCTGTGCGTAAACGTTGCGCCCGATTACGCTTTCGTACCATTCCATGTAGCGTTGCACCGTGTTGCTGAGGTGATGGGGGCGCGACTTAGCGAGGCTCGCCTCTCCCATCTCCGCCCAACGCTCGCGCTTGCTCAAGAAGAGCTGCACCGCCCCGGCAATGCTGGCGGGATTGAACGGGGAGAACAGATAGCCGTTGACGCCATGCTCCACCAGCTCCGGCAGAGCGCGTGCGTTGGCGGCCAACACCGGTTTTGCGCACGACATCGCCTCCAACGTGGCGATGCTCTGCAGCTCCTGTGCGCTCGGCATAATGAACGCGTCGCAGCTGTTGATGAGCAGCGGCAAATCTTCAGAAGGGACAAAGCCGGGGAAAACCACCACGTGATTTAGGTTGCGGCTGTTCGTGTGTTCGAGCAGGATGTCGCGATAAAGCCCCTTGCCCGCAATGACAAATTGAATCGGCTCATGCTTCAGGATTTCGGCGGCGTCCACCAGGTCGTCAAGCCCTTTTTCCCGATCGACCCGCCCCACATATAGAAAGAGCGTGCGGTCGAGCGCCAGGCCATAGCGACGCCGCATGATGGCCGGGTCCAGATCGGGGCGCGGATAAAATTCGTTCTGGTTCACGCCGCATGAAATGGCTTTGACAGGAATGCGAATGTCTTGCTTGCGCAAAATGGCGACCGCTGTCTCTGTCGGCGTCGTGGCCGCATCGAGCTGGTTAAACACTTCCAGCATGTTGCGCCACATCGCCTTGTGGACGACGCCTTGCACGCTGCGCGGAATATAGAGGTTGTTGGACCAGTTGTTGGGGAGAAAATGATTGGTGCCGACCACGGGCAGGTTGCGACGCCGCGCCAGACGCAGCGCCGTGCGGCTCAGAAACAGATGATCCTGAATGTGCACAATGTCCGGGCGGAATTCATCCAGCACCGATTCCACCAGGCTGTCGCTGAAGGCGGTGATGTTCAGGTTGTATCCGATATGCAACGCAGGCGCCTTCTGGACGATGACGCCGTTGACGATGCAACGGCTGGCCACGCCCTTTTCCGACGGTGCCAGGACCATGACCTCTTGTCCGGCCGCCGCCAGCCCCTCGGCCAGCCGGATCGTGAAAACGGCCTGGCCATTGTCCTTGCGATAGTAGGATTGCCCAACAAGCAATATGCGCATAGTCGCCGTTTTATCTCCGGTCGTGGAGGGCGCCTCCTCAAGTGCAACCTTGCAACGAATTGAGTCGCCAAGCGCCAGCTCTATCCCAACGTCATTCCTTACTGTTCATTTATAACATGTTCAGAGATGGCTGCAAATTTTGAGAGGAGAGCAGGCTTCGCTTCAAAAAATCAATACGTCGATCGACTAGGGGCGGGCAACCCAGGAAGAGACGTCTTGTGAGACGCCTCTCCGGATCGCACTGCTTTCTGAGTCTCTGAATTCTGTGAAATGTTCGCCCTCAGCTGCTGCTTGGAGGCTTCGAGCGTCTAGAATGCTTCAACGGCTGAACCGATTACGCCTCTGGCTTATCGGTCGGCGGTTGCGAGGACCCGCGGTGCCGCTCCTCTCCCGTCTGTTTGACCAGGTCTTCGAGCTTCGCCCCACCCGGCAATTTGATCTGCTCCAGAATGGTGCGCAGATTTTCTCTCAACACGACCGTCGCCTTCTGGGCGAAATCTTGTAGCTCGGCGTCGGTGGCTTGCCCGCGCGCGCGAATGCGCTCCACCAGCTCGTTCACAGTCTTCTGAATGTCCGCCTCCGCAATTTCGCCGCGCTCGATCATACGAGTCAGCAGCTCGGAGATTTCGTCTTTGGTCAACGCAATGGCGCCAATGCCGAGACGCAGCGCTTTTTGCCCAATCATGATCAAGTTGGCCGCCTGAACGATGGCTTCGTTGCGTACGTTGAGAAGCATTTCGTTCAATTGTTCGGGAAGGAGCGAACGATTCTGTTCCTCGGTCATGGTGATGCCATCCTTTCGTGAAAAATGTTTATCCCCAATTCTCTTGCCACCCGACACATAGACATCCGCTCTATCTCTGTCGGTGCATCTGCAGCGCTCGTTTCAGATGGCCGCCGCTGGCCTCCAACGCGGCCCGCGCTTCTTCGCCGTCGGCGCCGGTCAGCAGCGCAAAGGCCGCCGCCTTGACCGTGCCGTGCGCCTCCAGCGCCGACTGCGCCTGTTGGGCATCGACGCCGGTGATCTCACAAAGAATCCCCACCGCACGCGCTCGCAGCTTGGCGTTAGAGGGTGCTACGTCCACCATCAGGTTTTCATACACTTTGCCGAGTCGAATCATGGTGGCGGTGGAGATCATGTTGAGCACCATTTTCTGCGCCGTGCCCGCCTTCATGCGCGTCGAGCCGGTGATCACCTCCGGCCCACATAAGACGACGATCGGATAGTGCGCCTCCTTCTCCATGTCGGTGTGAGGGTTGTTGACGATACAACCCACTTTAGCGCCGACGCTGCGCGCATAGCGCATGGCGGCCAGCGTGTAGGGCGTGCGGCCGGAGGCGGCGATCCCGACCACCACATCTTCGGCGCAGACGCCCAGCGCCTTCATATCTGCGACTCCCTGCTCGGCGTCGTCCTCGACGCCCTCGACCGGATAGCGCAGCGCCGGATCGCCGCCCGCAATCACGCCGACGATCCGTTGCGGGTCGATGCCGAAGGTGGGCGGGCATTCCGAAGCGTCGAGCACGCCGAGCCGACCGCTTGTGCCGGCGCCAACGTAAATCAGGCGACCTCCGTTGGAGATGGTGTTCACGGCGGCGTCGACCAATGCGGCGATCTCGTCGAGCGCCGCCTCGACCGCTGGCGCTACGCGCGCATCTTCGCGGTTGATCAATGTCACAATTTCGAGCGTTGAACGCTCGTCGATGTCGAAGGTGTTCGGATTGCGCTGTTCGGTGATCAGGCTATGCAGATCCATGTCGCTGCTTCCCGGCGATGATTTTGGTTTGAGGAGATGCTCCTGATTGTGCGCTTCCAATCAAACGGTTAAGGTTCCTTTGGTGCTGGGCACACCCTGCCGACGCGGGTCGATCTGGGTGGCTGCGTCCAAGGCCCGCGCCAGCGCCTTGAAGAGCGCTTCAATCTTGTGATGATCGTTGCGACCGTACAGCACGCGTGCATGCAGATTCAGGCGCCCATGGATGGCGAGCGACTCGAACAGATGAAAGATCAGGTCTGTGCCCAGCCTTCCGACCGTCGGCGTGGCGAAGTCGCACTCGAATACGCAGTAAGGCCGACCGCCCAGGTCGACGGCGACCAGCGCCAACGACTCGTCCATCGGCGTGTAGGCGTGGGCCGTGCGCACCAGGCCGCGACGTTCGCCCAGCGCCTGGTCAAGCGCCCTGCCTAGACAGATGAAGACATCTTCGGCCGTGTGGTGCTCGTCAACGTGGAGATCCCCGCGGGCGCGCACCTTCAGGTCAAAGAGGCCGTGGCCGGCGAAGAGGGTCAACATATGGTCGAGAAAGCCGACGCCGGTGTCAATGTCCGCCTTGCCGACGCCATCCACAAGTAGATGAACTTCGATCTCTGTCTCGCCGGTTTTGCGTTGAATCAAAGCGTTACGCATTGTCAAAGAGATTACTCCTTTGTCGTTGAAGTGCGGTTGAAGCGTTGTTGCGCCAGCGCCCGTTGATCTTCGATCAGGTCCAGTACCTCAGCAGGCTTCGCCACCCCCAGAAATTGGAACGTGGCGCCGGTGGCGGAGGCCGTCTGGCAAATGACGTCGCCATATTCGAAAATCGTCTGAAAGACGCCGCGACGCTGGATGTTGATGTCCTGGATGTTGAGGAGGCTGGCGATTTTGACGTCGTGGTCAAAGGGCGTCATTTTGGTGGAGTCGATGAGACGCTGATTGGTGACGATCCACAGGTCGTTCTCATAGCGATACCAGTGCAGCGCCGCATAGCCAAGCGCAACCAGCGCAACGATGACGATTAGAATATCCGCCACGAGCTGCAAGCCGCCGCCAAAACTGCGCAGCCACCACCAAATCAAGATGCTGAGGATCAACAGCAGCGCAATCAAGACAAGACGCCCGATTAAGGAGAAAGGATGACGTTTGATAATGCGGGCGACGACTTCGCCTTCTTGTAACTGAACCGGCAGCGCCATGTTTTCCCTGGCCTTTCTTTGGCAGAAAAGGGGTGATTAGAAAACATTATAGCCGGGCTGCGTCGATTTCGCGCAGCGCCTCAAGCAGCCGCTCCGTCTGTTCAGGGCGCCCCACCGAGATGCGTATGCAGTTGTCCAGCCCCGGCTTGTTGTAATAGCGAACCAGGATGCCCTGCCGCTCCAGCGCCTGTTGGATCTCCTTGGCGTTTCGACCGACCACGCGGCAGAGCACGAAATTTGCTTCCGATGGCTGAGGTCTCAAGTAGGAAATCGTCTCCAGCAGCGCAGTCAACCGTCGTCGCTCTGCTTTCAGCTTCTCCACAGTGGCGCGCAGAAAATCCAGATTGCGCAGGCTCGCCAGCCCGGCCACCGTCGCCGCCACGTTGACGTTGTAGGGCTGCTTGAACTTCCACAGCGTCTCCATCAGCCACGCCGGACAGACGCCATAGCCCAGTCGCAGCCCAGCGATGCCCGCTGCCTTGCTGAAGGTGCGCAGCACCACAAGGTTGTCATGACGCAGCGCCCAGCTGGCGCGGCTGGGACGGTCGGCGAATTCGACATACGCCTCGTCCAGCGCCACCATCACCGGCAGGCGCAGCAGCCGCACCAGATCATCGTCCGGCAGCCACGTCCCCGATGGATTGTTCGGTGAGGTGAGAAAGAGCAGCTTAACGCGGCCGGCTGCTTGCTCTAACACTGCGCGCTCCACCGCCTCGACGTCGACGCTGTAATCGGGCCGACGCCAGACCTCGATCACCTCGGCGCCGGCGAGATGTACATCGAAGCTGTACATGCCGAAGGTCGGCGGGCAGTCGACGACGGCGTCGCCGGGGCGCAGAAAAATCCGACAGAGGTAATCGAGCATTTCGTCGGCGCCGTGGGTGGGCAGGATATGCCCGGCGGGAACGCCGACATACTCCGCCAGGGCGGAGCGCAACTCTGTTTGCTGTGGATCGGGATAAATGTGATAGAAATTGTATTCCGCCAGCGCTTCGAGCACGGCTGGCGCCGGCCCGTATGGATTCTCGTTGGCGTCCAGTTTGATGATCTGCTCCGCGGGCAGGCCGAGGCGTTCGCTGAGCACTTCGAAGGGAACGATCGGGGTGTAGGCTTCGAGTGCGTCCAGCTCGCTGCGCACCAGCTTCTGAACGTCAAAGGCGGACGGTGATTGTGTGGCGGAGGGTTGAGCAGCGGCGTCAGAGATCAGAGACATAGTTTTCGTCGTGGTGAATCGATTCCTGAATGGTTCCGTTATGGGCGTACAACTCGTTCAAAAAGCCTCAGAATTGCCTGCAAGATGAACGACCAATTGAAAATCGTAATCAGCGCTCTGAGAGTCGCCGTTGGACGGCGGCGGCGTGGGCGGTCAACCCTTCGGCGCACGCCAACGTCTGCGCAGCCGGCCCGATGGCTTGCAGCGCCTGTTCGTTGAGGCCGACCACGCTGACGATCTTGACAAAATCCAGGACGTTCACCGGGCTGGCGTAGCGTGCGGTCCCGCCTGTTGGCATGACGTGGCTGGGGCCGGCCACATAGTCGCCCAGCACCTCGAAGCTGCGCTCGCCCAGGAAGACGCCGCCGGCGTTGCGCACCTGACCGAGACATTGCCAGGGATCGCGCACGAGCAGACAGAGATGTTCAGGAGCGTAGGCGTTGGCCAGCTCGAACGCCTGCGCCAGCGACTCGGTGACGACGATGCCGCCGTTGCGCGCCAGCGAGCCTGCGATGATCTCGCTGCGCTCCAGCGTCTCCATTTGGGCGTAGACGGCCGCCTGCACCGCCTCCGCCAGCGCCTGCGAGGGGGTCAGCAGAATGGCGCTTGCCAGCACGTCGTGTTCGGCCTGCGCCAGCAGATCGGCGGCGGCGAGCTGCGGGTCGGCACTTTCATCGGCGATGACCAGCGTTTCCGTCGGTCCGGGCAAGCCGTCGATGCCGACGATGCCGAAGACCTGGCGTTTGGCGAGCGTCGTGAAGAGGCTGCCCGGCCCGAAAATTTTGTCGACGCGGGTGATAGGGTCGGCGCCGAAGGCCAGCGCGCCGATGGCCTGGGCGCCGCCCGCCGTATAGACGGCGTCCACGCCGGCAATGTCTGCGGCCACCAGGATGGCGGGATGAGGCAAGCCGGTGGTGCGCTGCGGTGGTGAAATGGCTGCAACGAAGGGGACGCCCGCCACGCGCGCAGGGACGACGGTCATAATTAGCGAGCTGGGCAGCGGCGCCGTGCCGCCGGGAATGTAGACGCCCACGCGCTCGATGGGGCGCACGAGTTGCCCCAGCGTGCCTTCGGCGTCGTTGTGGATCCAGCTCGGCGTCGGCTGACGACGATGGAAGGCTTCGACGCGCGCCGCCGCCAGCCGAAGGGCCTCCACCACCTCGGGGGCGACCGCATCGTAGGCGGCGCGGATCGCCTCCGGCGGAACCTGCAGCGCCGCCGGCGTTGCGCCGTCGAGCCGTTGCGACCATTTCAGCACGGCCGTTGCGCCGCGCGCACGCACGTCGGCCAGGATGTGGCGCACCGCCTCTTCCGGGCCGATCCGTTCCCCGAAAAGCCGTTCAATGCGCTCCAGCACGGCGGAGGGGACGCTCACTTCGTCCCATGCCGTGCGCCGTAAAATCGTTCGCCTCGCAGAGTCAACATCGAAAATTTGCATCGCCGAAACCTTTCTGTTGCGTGTTGCGTAGTGCGTGTTGGAGTCAAACGAAACACGTACTACGCAATACGCGGCATCTTTCATGGATCGCTGCAATCGCGTCGGAAGCCGCAGACGGTGCAGGTGATTTTGCAATGGCGCTTGACGACCGGGCCCCCGCACACCCAGCAGCGTTCGGCGTCATCCTCCGAGGGTTCGTACAAACGCAACGTCGCCGCTCTCTGAGGTTGCGGATCGGGCGAGGCGACGGACGCTGGCGCTGCGCTTGGTTGCAGCGGGTAGAAGGCGGCGTCATATGCACACAGCCGTCCTTCCTCGTAGACAAAGCGCGCCGAAAAGAACCGATCCTGGTCAAGCCAGGGCAAAAAGATGCGGTCGCCCTCCCACAGTGGCAGCTCGAGCAGACGATCGTTGTCGATCCATTGCAGCACGCCCTCGGCGGAATCGATCAACGTCCCGGTAAACGTGTGCGCCACGAAAACAAAGGCATACCAGTGCTCATCGACGCGGAAGTCAGGAAAGGTGAGGATGCCGCGCAATTCTGGGTTGTGAATTTGCAGCCCGCTCTCTTCGTAGACCTCGCGGATTGCGCACATTTCCGGCGATTCTCCCGGCTCAAGTTTGCCGCCCAGCCCATTCCACTTGCCCTGATGCATATCGTTGGCGCGCTTGATGCGATGCAACATTAGCGTCTGTCCCGGTCGTCTGACGTACACCAGCGTCGCCAGAATGTTCGCCATCGAATGATCCTCGCCTGGTGCGCAGTTGCCTTGCCATCAACCTCGTCTTTTACTTCATAGTACCCCACCTCGCTGGCGATGCACAAGCGTACATGGTACACTGATGCACATGCCAGCCCGTGAACGCATCCGCTCCACGCGAGCCTTGATCTTACGTCGCCGCGACATCCATGACGCCGATCGCGTCTTGACCGTGCTGACGCCCGGCGAGGGCAAGCTGGAGCTGATCGCCAAAGGCGTGCGCAAGACGAGCAGCCGTAAAGCCGGTCACCTAGAGCCTTTTGTCCATGTTGCGCTGACGCTGGCGCACGGCAGCACGTGGGACATCATCACCGAGGCGCAGACCGTGGAGAGCTTTCGCCATCTGCGCAGCGACCTGGAGGCCATCGCCGCCGCCAGCTACATCTGCGAGCTGGTCGACGCTTTCACTGGCGAGGGCGAAGACGCCCATGCGATCTGGGACTTGACGCTGGAGGCGCTGCGCATCCTCGATGAAGCGGCGGCCCGCAACGCAGCGCCGACGAATTTGCCCCCCTGGTTCGCCTTGCATCTGCTCAGCCTGACCGGTTTTCAGCCCCAATTTTTCCGGTGCCTCGCCTGCGACAAGGAGCTGGAGCCGACGGTGAACTTCCTGGCGCTTGTAGAGGGCGGCGTCTTCTGCCCTCAATGCGCAGCTCAGCGCAACGATGTCGAGGCGCTGGAGGTGGACGCATTTAAAGTGCTCCGTTTTTTCCAGAGTCGTCCCTGGACCACAGTTGCGCAGGTGAACGTGCGACCGGCGACCCTGCGCCGCGTTGAGAACATTTTGAATCGCTATCTCATCATTGTGTTGGAGCGTCAGGTGCGTTCGACGCATTTCCTGCGTCGCCTGACGGCAGCGCACATCCCGCAATCGTGAGGAAGCTCTATGCACATTCGCGACTATCAGGCGTGGCTAGAGGCGTGGGACCGCGCCCGCACCTGGGAGCAGGTCACATTGAGCCACACGCTTCTGCATGCGCTTGAAGAGCTCGGGGAGATCAGCAAGATCGTGCAAATGATCGAAGGATACCGCGATCCTTCGCCTGCCGATCTCGAGCGCCTGCGTGAGGAGCTGGCGTTGGAGCTCAGCGACCTCCAGGTCATGCTTTTCAAGCTTGCCTATCTCTGCGGCATCGACATGGAGGAGGCGATGGCGCGCGGGCAGCGCAAGGCAGACGAACGTTTCCCTAACCCTGCCGACGGGCCGGCCGAGCGCGAAGCCTACTGGGCGCGCTATCAGGCCTACCTCCGTCGCGCTGGCCTTGAAGCGTGAGACGCCCCTCTTTTCCCATCCCATTCAGAACAAATTTAGAACAAACGTGCGTTTGGGGTCTTGACATCGCACAGATGTTCGTGTACCATTTGGGAAAGTTGGGAAACAAACGTTCTGTTTGGGATAATGCGATTGGGAAAGCGCCATGAACTTCTCCGACCTTTCTGAACGCCAACAACGGATCATTCACTTCATCGTCGAATTTACGCGGCGGAATCACTACCCGCCGTCGATCCGCGAGATCGGCGACCATGTGTGCATCAGCAGCACTTCGGTGGTCAAGTACAATCTCAGCAAGCTGGAATCCTATGGGTTCATTTCGCGGGCGCCGGACAAGAGCAGAGGGTTGAGCGTCAACTTTCCGGCGCTGCTGGCGAGCGGTTATCCACTTCAACAAAACGGCGAGCCGTTCCAGGAAGCGACGCTCGGCAAGAAAACGTCCACCACCCAGAGAGCGCCGGAGCTGGAATATTACACAGCCGATGAGCCCCCTGTAGAGCGTGCGTCTTCGCGGCGTTTCCGCGTGCCAATCCTGGGAAAGATTGCCGCAGGCTCGCCGATTGCCGTCAATCCGAGAGAGGCGTATGACCCGGAGGACTGGATTGAGCTGGCCGAAGGGCTGTTGAACGTGCCTGCAGACAACCTCTTTGCGCTGCGCGTGCAGGGGGATTCGATGATCGACGCCAGCGTGCTTGACGGCGACATTGTGATCTTGCGCCATCAAGAGACGGCCGAAGATGGGGACATGGTGGCGGCGTGGATTGAAGGCGATGAGGAGACGACGCTGAAATTTCTGCAGCGCGAAGGTCCAAATGTGCGGCTGATCCCCGCCAATCCGAACCCAGAGTATCAGCCGATTGTGCGCCCTGCGGACAAAGTTCGCATCAACGGCAAAGTCGTCTCCGTCATCCGTGTGTTGAAATAGACGCTCGACTACATAAAAAAAGCGGGATAAAAAAAGCGGGCGATTCGCCCGCTTTGCAGGAAGTCGTTTACACGCCGGCTGCATTTTCGAGACGACGCACCCGCTGTCCGGCGGCTGCGTCAACCCATGCCCTGTGCAAACGCTTACGCTTACGCATTGTACGCTTACGCATTGGCTGCGTTTTCGAGATAACGCACAGCATCGCCGACGGTGATGATTTTTTGCGCATCTTCGTCGTTGATCTCTCCGCCGAATTCCTCTTCAAAGGCCATGATCAGCTCGACGAGATCGAGGCTGTCGGCCTCGAGATCCTCGCGAAAATTGGCATCCATGGTG
Source organism: uncultured Caldilinea sp. (assembly GCA_937928035.1). Taxonomy (GTDB): domain Bacteria; phylum Chloroflexota; class Anaerolineae; order Caldilineales; family Caldilineaceae; genus Caldilinea. The sequence goes on from CALFWA010000157.1 coordinate 14,179, forward strand.
ACATCTTCTGCGTCGACCCCAAGTTGATCGACAATAATTGCTCGGACCCGTTCAAAAGTGCTGTTTTCGCTCATAATCGTAATCTCTCCTCTTTTCAGTGCCACTGCTCGGATGTGTTCTGGCTTTGTTGTATCGATGCCCGATGGCTTTCATTCCCGGCAGGGTCATTGGCAAAATCGTAACGGCTATTGTAGACCAGCGCAAAACTCCCTGTCAAACATACGGAACGTCTTTTTGCTTTGAAAGTTGCAGACCTCCAGAGAATAAAGTCATCGGCGTTTATTGGACTTCGCCGAAAATTCATAACACCGTTTGCACGGAGAAGTTGCGCGCTTGTCGGCGGATTTGGTGCGTTCTTCCTGCGGGAATCGTATGGCAACGGCGCTGCAACAAAGTCTTATATACTGAAAATTGAATTGTCTGATGGGATGATTGGTTCAACGCTCTGAGAAGCGTCCGACGCTTGTCGATGGGGTTCAGCGATTTTTCTACAGTTGTCGGTCGTTTAACAGAGTTGTGAAGTTTGAGGGGAGCTTACTTCACAATTCGAACCAGCACCTCCTTTGGTTCCTCCTTTGTACAGGCCTGCCACCGCATAAGCGGTGGCAGGCGCTTTTTTCGTAATTCACACCCTTGAAATTGCGTATAGTGATAGCAAAGCCATTTGTGAGCCTGGTTTCCGCGTGAGCCATTTTTCGTATAACGAGACCGATTGGCCGGCGGCGATCGCTGCTCGCCGCCTTTCTCTCCAAATGAGGCAAGTTTCTCTTCTATGACCTCGATGGATGCAGAATGTTCGCTGCCTCCTTCAGAACCCCTGAGCTTTCTGGAGGAGGGTTGTTTATATTGGTAGGTCAGGCTCGCCCCAAAATTTTGCATAGTCATCGTCCGCCCCACTTGCGTCCCTGAGGATATTTCAGATAGTCATCGATCTGAAACGTTTGTTGAAAATTTCCCCTATTGCGCACAAAGAACTGCAATGCTATGATCGCCCGCAATAGCCGGAGATCTGCTGTGCTTGCCATCTCGCAGCAGAGTCATGATTGCCATCGCAATTGCCATCGAATAGGAGGACATCATGTGGCGTCATATCCGTTTTCCTCTTGCAAGGTTGTTATCCAGGCGCTCCCTACGGCAGTTCCATGGCCTCAGCCCTGGCGCTCGACGCGGCGTGAGCGTGGTCATCGTTCTTGCCATCGTCGCCGGAATTGCGGCGGTGCTCGTCCAGCCAGCCTCCACGAGCGCTTCGCTCACCAATCTTCTGTACAATGGCGGTTTTGAGCAAGGGTTCACCCATCAGCCGGGCTGCGGCGCCGTCGGCAGCGGGTGGCAGTGCTTCATCAACGGCGGCGCCGTCAATTATGGCTTTTATGACGACCAATGGGATCGTGTGGTCGCCGAGGGCAGCCACAGCCAGCTGATCGAGCTGAACACGTACGGCATAATGTTGGGAGACGCCGACCGGTACGCCGGCATCTACCAGACGGTGCCTGTGGTCGCTTGGGGGGAATACACGCTTAGCCTCAAAGGACTGATTCGCACCACCAATCTGGAGGGCGACCCATGGCGTTATCGTGTGCAGGTGGGGTGGACGTTCGGCCCCTACCCAGACTGGACGCGCGTGACAAACTGGATGGATGTGGGCTGGGACAAGTATTATCTGCGCACCGAGCCTGGCGCCTTCAGCAGCTTCACCACGCGCCTGCGCGCAGAGGCCAGCCACGTGACGGTGTATATTCGCGTCTGGAAGAAGTGGGGTGTGCCAGAAGAAGAGCTGGACGTCAACCTGGACGCAGTTTCACTGGTGGGCCCCAGTCCGCACATACCCCAGCATCCGCCGATCCTGCCTGCATACGGCGGGGTTGACCCGATCGACCCAGGGTTCGGCGCGCAGCCGTCGATCGAGGCCACGCCTCCGATCCGCCCAATTCCTCCAGGCGTCTGCGCAGGCCCCAATCTGGTTTACAACGGCGACTTCGAGGGCGGCTTCAACGCCGTCTCCATCGGCCATGTCGGCGCCGGTTGGGGCTATTTCACCAACGGCGGCGGCGCAGAGTACGGTTTCTACGATGATCGGTGGCCGCGCGTTGTAGCGGACGGCCGGCACAGTCAGCTCATCGAGATCAACACCTGGAACCGATACCCCGTCGACAACGATCGTTACGCCGGCATCTATCAGTACATCAAAGGCTTGCACCCCGGCGCCACCTATGCGTTCAGCATGAAAGGTCTGTTGCGCGGAGAGGGCAACGAGGACGATCCCTATCGCTTTGCGGCGCAGTGGGGCTTCTTGCCTGGCTACAGCGGCGACTGGCAGGCGGTGAGCAACTGGACGGAGATGAATCTGGGGCCGATCGGCGTGCGCACCGATCCGGGGCCGATGGTGCACTACTCGATGAAGTTCGTGGCGCCCGCCTCCGAGATCACGCTCTTTATCCGCGGCTGGAAGAAGTGGGGCGCTCCCAACGTCGAGATGGACTTCAACATCGACAGTGTGGCGGTTGTGGCCTGCGGCGGTGCTGGCGGCCCGGTGACGCCTCCTGTCGCGCCCCCGAAGCCGCCGCTCGGCGAGTGCGGATGGGCGCCGGACTGTGAAGCCCTCTTCCCGCCGATTGTCCAGCCGGTTCCGCCGATCGACGAATGCCAGCCGGGCGTTCCGGATTGTTCGGCGCTGTGGCCGCCGTCTGGGCCGGGCGACGTTTGCACCTATGTAGTGCGCCCCGGAGACACTCTGGCCTCGATTGCCCATCGCCGTGGCGTCAGCCTCTCCCGTCTGATCGCCGTCAATAACATTGTGAATCCAGACCTGATTTTTGTCGGACAGGTGCTGTCGTTGCCCGGCTGTTCCGGCGTCGTCACGCCGCAGCCGCCGATGGTCAGCCCTCCTTCAGCGGGGCAGACCTACGTCGTGCGTCCGGGCGACACGTTGAGCCAGATCGCTGCATGGCACGGCGTCTCGGTGGACTATCTCTGTCAGCTCAACGGCCTCAAAAATCCCAACTTCATCTATGTTGGGCAGGTGCTAATCATACCGTGAGAACACGGGTTGATTAGATAGACTCCTTCGATGGCAGTGCAGGCTGCGGTTCCGGCGCCGCAGCCTGCACTGCATCCCGGCGCAGGCGTCGCCGTCCATCAGCCGAGAGGGGCTCATGGGAAGAAGGTTGGCATTCGAGCTGACCTTCTGAAAGATCGGCGGAGGAGCAGCAGCCGCGTGGGCGACGCCTGCGCCGGCAAAGGAAAGCGGCGACGCTGTGCGGAGCGCCGCCGCTCTTTTTGCCTCAGATCAGAGTTGTTTATTGCCCAGGGCTCGATCTACTCTAATGGACTGACCCACCGTTCCGTTCGATCGCCTTCGGCCACCCATCCTTCGATGTCGCCGCTGTCGGAGCGAATCTGGAACCAGGTGTAACCGCTGGCCTGTTGGGGGCCGCCCATCACCGTAAACTCCTGACCGGGGTTGACGCGCGTGATCAGGCGGGCATCGGTGCCGGGCGTCTCGCGCACCGAGAGTTGGCCGGTGCTCATGGTGATGCGCACGCGTTCACCCACGCGCGGAGAGCGGTTGACAGGCTCCGGCTGGCCCATCTGCGGGCTGAGCAGGTCGGTTTCGCCGTCGTTTTCCACCGACCAGCCGATATTGCCTTCGCCGTCGTCCAATTTCCACCAGCGGTAGCCGTCCGCCTCGACCGGCCCGTCGATGACGGTCACCCTCAGGCGCGAGGGGAGATAGCGCACGAGCGCGGCGGAGATCGTCGGCTCCTGGCGCATATTGACGCCGTTGGGCGCCACCACACGCGCCGGCTGCCCGATCATAAGCGCTGTTCCGGGAATCGGTGTCGGTGTGAAGGTGGCGGTTGGCTCTGGCGTAGGGGTCTCGATAATCAGAGGTGCGATCGGCGTTTCGAGCGCCACCGGGCCGCCCGATGGACCGCTGGGTTCGACGCTCTCGGTGCTCGGGGGAGTCGGCGTAGGCGTCGGGCGATCGGCGAAACTGCCGCACGCCAGTGTAGGCGCCCCCCATATCAGAGCAACTGCGAACAAGATGCGTAGCCTGCTGCGTCGTCTTTTTCCCTCGCCGTGCGAGGGAATCGAAGCCTTGTCGTTCATAAAGTAAAATTATATCGCATTTACGTTCAGCACGCTATACTTGTGCTCAACGAAATCTCAATGAGATGGACAAGTTTCAGCCATTCAGAGCGTGATCGCTTTCAGCCATTGGATATGCGGCAGCGCGCTGATCTGGGCCTGCAGCTCGGGCGTCGTCGGCTCATCGGTGCCGAGTGCCATGATGGCTTCGCTGCGCGGGGCGCGACGGCCGACGTGCATGAAGCTGATGTTGACGTCGGCGTTGCCCAGGATGGTGCCAACTGCGCCGATGATGCCCGGGCGGTCGTTGTGCAGCGCCAGCAGCACATGGCCCGACGCAGGGAAATCCACCCACAGATCGTTGATGGCCACGATGTGCGGCTCTCCCTGTAAAATGGCGCCGCGCACGGTCCAGCGCTGAGCGCCCGAGGTCGAACGCAGCGTGAGCAAGCTTTCATAGGCGAACTCGCGCTGATGTTTTTTGCGTTCAATCAGGTTCATGCCGCGTTTTTCCGCCAGCAGCGACGCGTTCACCAGGTTGACGCGCACCGAGACGACGTCCGACAACATGCCTTTGATCACCGCAGCGCGGATGTAGCTTAGGTCAAACTCGGCGAGATCGCCCTCGGCGGTCAATTCGACGTCGCCCATTCCCTGCGCTCCAAGCTGCTTCATGAAGCGTCCCATGCGCTCCGCCAGATCGATGTAGGGCACCAGAAACTCCAGGTCTTTGGGCGGAATGATGGGCGCGTTGACGGCATAGCGCGCCGGTCGGTCATTGAGCACGTCGAGCACCTGGAGCGCCACATCTTCGGCCACCTTTTCCTGGGCTTCGACCGTGCTGCCGCCCAAGTGAGGCGAGAGGATGATGTTTGGACAGCGACGCAGCGGGCTGTCGGCGGGAAGCGGCTCCTGTTCAAAGACGTCGAGCGCCGCGCCGGCCAGCCTGCCCGACTCGATGGCTTCCACCAACGCCAGTTCGTCGACGACGCCCCCCCGTGCGACGTTGATCAGGCGCGCCGTCGGCTGCATGAGCGCCAGTCGTTCGCGGTTGATGAGGTTGCGCGTCTGCGGGGTCAACGGTACGTGCAACGTAATGAAGTCCGAGCGCGACAGCAGCGTATCCAGGTCGGTCAGCTCGACACCACGCTGGTGCGCATATTCGGCGGTGACGTAAGGGTCATAGGCCAGCACATGCATGCCCAGTCCCTGGGCGCGGCGCACGACCTCTTGGGCAACGCGTCCCAGGCCGATGGTACCGAGCGTCTTGCCGCGCACTTCCACGCCCATAAACTGGTTGCGTTTCCACAGGCCGGCGCGCACATGGGCGTCTGCTTGCGGGATGTGGCGCGCCAGCGCCATCAGCATGGCGATCGTGTGTTCAGCGGCGGCCACGACATTGCCGGTGGGTGCGTTGACGACAATGACGCCGGCCTGGGTGGCGGCGTCGACGTCGATGTTGTCTACGCCGACGCCAGCGCGGCCGACCACGCGTAGCCGAACGCCGGCGCGCAGCACTTCCGCCGTCACCTGGGTGGAGCTGCGCACCAGCAGGGCGTCATAGTGAGGGATGATTTCGAGCAATTGTTGAGGCGTGAGGTCGGTGCGTACGTCGACTTCGATGTTGGGCGCCGCCAGCAGCGGGGCCAGCCCGGTTTTTGACATGCTGTCGCTGACAAGAACTCGAAAGTGTTCAGCCATGATTGCACTCCGGATGTTGTGTGAGAGGGAGACAGCGCTACATGGATTCCGGTGCGCTGATGCCCAAAAGGGTGAGAGTTTTGACCAGGACGATGCGAGTGGCCTGACAGAGCTGAAGCCGCGCTTCGCTCAACGTCGGGTTGGAAGGGTCCACCACTCGACAGTCCCGATAGAAGCCGTTGAAGGTCTTGGCGATCTCCACTGCGTAGTGGGTGAGGTTGTGGGGGGAGAGTTTTTCGACCGCCAGCTCGATCTGTTCTTCCAGCTCGAGCAATTTGCGGATCAAGGCCAGCTCGGAAGGATGGGTCAAAAGCGCAACGTGCGGCGTGGCGCCGGCGGCGGGATGAACGCCCTCGCTGTTGGCCTTCGCCAGGATCGAGCAGATGCGGGCGTGGCTGTATTGCACGAAGAAGACCGGATTTTCTTCGGTCTGTTGTTTCGCCAGATCGAGGTCGAACTCGATCGTGCTTTCAGGCCCGCGCGTCAGCAGGTTGAAACGCACGGCGTCGGCGCCGACTTCGTCCACCACCTCGCCGACGGTGATCAGGTTGCCGCGGCGCTTGCTGAGTTTGACCTCCTGTCCATTGCGCATCAATTTGACCAGGCCATGCAGCACGATGGTCAGCCGAGAGGGGTCAAGCCCGAGCGCCGCCATCACTGCGGCCATGCGCGGCACATGGCCCTGGTGATCGACGCCCCAGATATTGACGACGTGGTCGAAGCCGCGCACGACGAATTTATGGTAATGATAGGCGATGTCGGAGGCGAAATAGGTCGGCATGCCGTTGGAGCGGATCAGCACCATGTCCTTGTCGACGTTTGGGTATTTGCTGGCAAGGAACCAGGTGGCGCCGTCGCGCTCGACGACGTCGCCTTGGGCGCGGAGCTTTTCGATCACCTCGTAGACGAGGCCGCTGTCATAGAGGGATTGCTCGCGGAACCAGCAGTCGTAGCGAATGCCGAGCTTGCCCAGCTCTTCCTGGAGGGCGGCCAGCACGATCTCCTCGCTGATCGGTTTGAGTTGCTCGATTGCCTCGGCTTTGGGCATGTGCAGGAAGCGATCGCCGTACTGTTCGATCAGGGTTTGCGCATAGTCAAGCATGTACTCGCCCGCGTAGCCATCCTCCGGGATCGGCTCATCGCGTCCGAGAAGTTGGGCGTAGCGCGCATAGAGGGTGGCGGCGAAGAGGTTGAACTGATTGCCGGCGTCGTTGACGTAGTATTCGCGCTGCACGCGGTAGCCCGCCGCCGCCAGCACATTGGCGAGCGAGTCGCCCAGCGCACCGTTGCGGGCGCCGCCGTAGTGGATCGGGCCGGTGGGGTTGGCGCTGACGAATTCGACCTGCCAGTGCTCCCCGCGGCCGCGTTCGAGATTGCCAAAGGCTTCGCCGGCTTCTATGATGGCGTTGACCTGCTCTTGCAGCCAGTGCTCTGCGAGATGGAGGTTAATGAAGCCGGGGCCGGCGATCTCGACGCGACCGAGCAAGCCATCCGTTGGGATATGCTCCACAATCGCCTGAGCGATGGCGCGTGGATTGCCGGAGCCTCCTGCTTTACGCAGCGCCGCCGCAGCCATCATGGCGACGTTCGTGCTATAGTCTCCGTGATCGGCCTGCTTGGGGCGCAGTACTTCAATAGAGATCGATTCCAACGCCGGCAGTTGGCCGCTTTGCTGAGCTGCGTTGATCGCCTGTTCAAGCAACTGTTTGATCTGTTCTCGCACCATAAAAGTAAGCTGCAATTCTATGCGTCTTGAGTGATATCGAAATAGACGGCACTCGGTCGCATCATCTTTCAGGTGGCCTCATGAAAAGTGACGAATAATTCCGGCAACCGAATCCGTTGTTTAAACTTTGCTCATGTCTCTCCAGTTGGGTCCGACTTCCACATCCACTTTGAGCGGGACGACCAGGCGATAGGCATTCGACATCGTCTCGCGCACGAGGCGCATCGCCTCGGACAGTTCCTCAGGCGGCGTTTCCAGCACAAGCTCATCGTGCACCTGAAGCAGCAGTCGCGTGCGATGGCCGCCGTCCTTCAGTTTTTCGTATAGTCGGATCATGGCGATCTTCATGATGTCGGCGGCTGTGCCCTGGATCGGTGCGTTGATGGCAGCGCGTTCGACGGCGGCGCGCTGATTGGGAGGCAGCCGTCCACTTTTTAGTTCAGGGAAAAAGCGTTTGCGTCCCAACAGCGTCTGCACATACCCTTTCTCGCGCGCTTCCTCCAGGATGTGATCCAAAAAGGCGCGGATACGCGGGTAGGTTTGGAAATATTGGTCAAGGAACTGGCGCGCCTGCTCGCGCGTCAGTTCGGTGCGGCTGCTCAGGCCGAATTCGCTGACGCCGTAGATGGTGGCGAAGTTGATCGTCTTGCCGAGGCTGCGCTGCTCGCGCGTGACCGCTTCGACAGGGACGCCGAACAGTCTGGAGGCGGTGACGGCGTGGATGTCCTGGTCCGCCTGGAACGCCTCGATCAACAGCGGCTCATTGGCCATGTGCGCCAGCACGCGCAGCTCGACCTGACTGTAGTCCGCCGAGATCAGCTGCCAGCCCGGTGGAGCGACGATGGCGCGGCGGATCTGACGACCGATCTCGGTGCGGATCGGGATGTTTTGCAGGTTAGGGTTGCTGCTGCTGAGCCGCCCGGTGACGGCGCCGGTCTGGCTGAAACTGGTGTGGACGCGGCCGGTCTGTGGGTTGACCAGCGCAGGAAGGGCGTCGACGTAGGTACTGCGCAGCTTTTCGAGCTGGCGGTGCTCCAGGATCAGTTCGATGACGCGCTGCTGCGCCGGCGAGAGGTCGTCGCCGTAGGCGGCCAGCGTTTCGAGCACGTCGGCTGCCGTGCTGTAATGGCCGGACGCCGTTTTTTTCAACCCTTTGGCTGGGAAGCCCATCTCCTCAAACAACACCTGGCTGAGCTGCTGGGTGCTGCGCAGATTGAATTCGTGGCCGACGACTTCGTATAGCGCCTGCTCTAATTCGTATAGCCGTTTGGAGAGTTCGGCGGACATCTGCTTTAGAAATTCGACATCGAGCAGCACGCCCGCCATTTCCATGTCGGTGAGCACAGGCAGCAGAGGGCGCTCTATCGTGCGATAGAGCGTATCGAGGTTGGCTTCTTTCAGCTTCGGCTCCAGAATTGCGTGCAGCCGAATCGTGGCGTCCACGTCGGCTCCACAATAAGCCGCCGCCTCTTCAAGCGGCGTCTGGTCGATCGTGATCTGCTTGCGTCCGCTGCCGATCAGCTCGGTCAGTTCGGTCATCTTCCAGCCCAGCTCCGCCTCCGCCAGCGCCTTGAGGCCGAGCGAACGGCTGGCGGGGTCGAGCAGCCAGGCCATCAAGAGCGTATCGTCGAGCACCCCTGCGACGTCGAGGCCGTGGCGTCGCAGCACGATCAGGTCATATTTGGCGTTGTGCGCAACTTTCGGCAGCGCTGCATCGGTGAAGAAGGGGCGAAGCGCCGCTGCTGCGTGCGACCAGTCGAGCTGCACGCCGGCGGTGTGCGTCACGGGGATGTAGGCGGTCTGTCCCGGCGCCCAGGCGACGCCCAGGCCAACCAGCGCTGCTTGCATGGCGTCGGTGGCGGTGGTTTCGACGTCGAAGGAGAGACGCTCCGCCGCGCGTAAAGATTCGACAAGGTTTGCAAGCGTCGCCTCGTCTTGCACGATCAGAACGTTGCGTTCACCGTCGAGCGCCAGAGGTGCCGCAACAGCCGTTGCACCGAAGAGCGCCATCTGCCCAGACGAGTGCTCTGCGACGGCGGGCGTCTGCGTCAAGTTTTGCGGCGAAAGCGGCAGCTCCTTAAGCAGGCTGCGAAATTCAAGTTCGTGGAACAATTCGAGCACGGCGGCGGGATCGTAGGTGCGCGCAGCGCACCGGGCAAGGTCAAAGTCGATGTCGAGGTCGGTGTGGATTGCGACCAGACGGCGGTTGCGCATCACCTGGTCGCGCGCTTCGCTCAACGCCTGTCGCAGCTTGGCGCCGCCGATCTCGTCCAGGCGCTCGTAAATGCCTTCAAGGGAGCCGTACTGCTGCAAGAGCTTGATGGCGGTCTTTTCGCCGACGCCGGGCACGCCGGGAATGTTGTCGGATGCATCGCCGGTCAGCGCCTTGAAATCGATGAACTGCTGTGGCGTGAGGCCGTAGCGCTCCTGAACCTGTTCGACGCCGTAGATGGTCGTGACAGGGTTTGGTCCGCCCGACGTATAGAGGATTTTCACCCGCTCATCGACCAGCTGGAACATATCGCGATCGCCGGTCATCACCAGGACATCATGACCTTGCGCCGCCGCCTTGCGCGCCAGCGTGCCCAGGACGTCGTCGGCCTCAAAGTCCGGGTAGGAGATGATCGGGATGTTGAACGCGCGCAGCAGGCTTTCGATGCGCTCCATCTGCGTGCGCATGTCATCGGGCATCACTTCGCGCGTCGCCTTGTATTGAGGAAATTCGGCGTGACGCCAGGTCTCCCCTGCGTCAAGGGCGACGATGATGCAATCGGGGTGATAGTCGCGCAGCGCGGCCAGCAATTTGCGTGCAAAGCCATAGACCGCGCCGGTCGGTTCGCCTGCGCGAGTGGAAAGCGGCGTTTTGATGCCGAAGTACGCGCGATAGGCCTGAGAATGGCCGTCGATCAGCAGTAGAAGCGCCATGATGGATGTTCCGTTCTAGGCGGTGCGGCGGAGCGATGCACCCGTCGCGTAGCCCACCGCCTCCGCCCCTGCGCAGTGCAGACGCCGACCATGCAGGGAAGAGCCGCTCATTCGATTACGAGGGCGCCCTCTTCCACCAGCGCCATGATCTGGGGATATTTGAGAATCGAACGCAACGTGCGCATCCGCCGACCTGCATCCAATCGATAGCGTCCGGTGGGCAGGTCTAGGATGAGATTCTTGTTGGAGCGGTTGACCAGGACGATGATGTCGTCTGGGTTTTCCTTCCAGGTGTATTCCTGACGTTCGGTCTGATCGACCAATCTGGCCATGTTCTACGCCTCCCTGATTTGCGTTTACAACGTTTGAGCGCTTCAACGAGCGCCGTAGCTGCATTGTACCCGCCGATGTGTATTTTCGACAAGAAGTCCCTGAAGGTTCGCTGCATTTCTCCGGCGAGACGAGACGTTTTTAGCGCGGATGGAGCGCAGAGCGAGATGATTCTGGCGACTCGCGTCCTTCTTTGCGCAGGGAAGCAGGGCGTCCTCGATGTTTGGCGCGAATTGGTGCGAAAAAGGGGGGCCGGCTTTGCCACAGCGAAACGCTTCCGACCAGGGCGAAACTGGCTGCATAAAGCACCATAAAGACGGCTGCGAATCCTCCATAGTGGACAGCGACCAGCCACGCCGCCGCCAGCGCATAGATCGTCAGGCCGATCTCCGCCAGCAGCACTCTGTCGAGCGGCAGTGCGTAATTGCTGTTGCGCCAGCGATCTTGCGCATGTTCGACGCGAAATTTCGGCGTGCGCTGAAATGCCCCCCCGCGCGTGCGCAACCCCTGCCAGACGGCCAGTGAGTTGTTCAGGCAGACCCCCATTCCCAGCAGCGTGAGCAAGGGCAGGTAGAGCCAATGCCGCCACCACCTGGGGCCGTAAAGCCGCCGTTGACCCACTGCATAGAGCAAGGGCGGGCCGAGCGAGGTGAGCCCGATCAACGGCGCCGGCGAGGGCAACTGGCCGCCGAGCGCCAGGAGCGGCGGAATGCTCAGCAACAACAACAGCAACATTGGATGGATCAGGTAGCTGCCCAGATGGATCAGAGCGAACAAGCGGACGACCAAGGGGCGCTCACTGCGCCACACGCGCGCGCCGAGTTTGCGCAAGGTCTGGATGCTGCCTTTGGCCCAACGGAACTGTTGTCGCTTGTAGGCGCTTAGTTGCGGCGGAATTTCTGCGGGGGCCACCACGTCGTTGATGTAACAGGGACGCCACCCAGCGAGCTGGGCTCGATAGCTGAGGTCCAGGTCTTCGCAGAGCGTGTCGTCCTGCCAGCCGCCGGTCTGTGGATCTTCGATGCATGCGCGTCGCCACACGCCGGCCGAGCCGTTGAATCCGAAAAAGTAGTTGGCCGTCTGCCTGCCTTCCTGTTCGACTGCAAAGTGTCCGTCGAGCGCCAGGGCCTGGCTTTGCGTGAGCGGGGAATACTCTCGATTCAGATGTCCCCATCGACTTTGCACGAAGCCGATCCTTCCGCCTTCAGGCTCCAGAAAGAAGTAGGGGAGGGTTCGGCGCAAAAAGTCCGGTTCAGGCCGAAAATCGGCGTCGAAGATAGCGATGAAATCGCCCGTCGCCGACGGCAGTGCGTGCGCCAATGCGCCTGCTTTGTACCCCTTGCGGTCGCTGCGCCGCACGATCGTGATGTTGCATCCCTGTGCACTCCAGTAGGCAACGGCGCGCTCCACAATGGCGACGGTCTCATCCGTTGAATCGTCAAGCACCTGAATCTGGAGCAAGGAGCGAGGGTAATCCAACCGGGCGCAGGCCTCGATCAGACGTTCTGCGACGTGGCGTTCGTTGTAGATGGGAAGTTGCACCGTGACGCTTGGCCAGGCCGCCGGAGGGGGCGGCGTTGTGCTTGGAGAGAGCCGTCGCACCTGCCAGACAAGCCAGAGCGCATGGAGGCTATAGACCGTCAGCCCTGCTGCGCAGATAAGATAAAGAAACTGAAGTCCAAAGACGACAATCTGCAGCATACCTCACCCAAAAAATCGAGCCGACGCGCCGTCGGCTCCAGTCGCAGATTATACTGCGTTGTCAAGAGGCTATCCAAATGTGATATACTCTGGATGTATTGCGCTTGTTTTCCGGGGCTGGACGGCGCAGACAACCTTTCATCGGCGGTCGAGGTCTGTATGTCTGCACATTGATTTGGATGGGAGCTTGGCATGAGAATGCAGTTCACATTTGAGCCCGCTGCAGAAGTGCTCGCGCCGGAGGCGCTTCAGAACATTGTCGAGATGTTCGGAGACGAAGACGCCGACGCCATTCTGGAGCTGATCGACACCTTTTTGGTGGAGTCCGCCAAACAATATGAGGAAATGCGTGCGGCGTTGACGACGGGCGATTGGGTGAAGTTGCATCGAATGGCGCACAGCCTCAAGTCCAGCAGCGCGACGTTCGGCGCCATGCGTCTTTCGCAGGTCGCTGCTTTTATCGAAAAGGTCGCCAAGGCGCAATGCCAGGAAGCCGACTGCGCAGCGCTGTTGGAGCTGTTGGCGACCGAGCATGAGGCGGCGTGCGATCAGCTCCGCCAGGCGCGAGCGCGTTTCGCCGGCGAAGACGCCGGTTCATGAAGGAACGACCTCCACAAAATGTTTCACCAAACGCAAAGGGCGCAGCCAACTCTGCGCCCTTTGTTTCTTTGCTGTGAACGCTCCGGACGACTCCGGCTCACTCCTCGCTTGCCTCTTCTTTGTGCTGGGCGATGATCTCGGCGGCGATGTGGCTGGGCACCGGCTCATAGTGATCAAACTGGATCGTATACACCCCGCGCCCCTGCGTCATGGAGCGCAGGTCGGTGCTGTAGCGCATGATTTCCGCCAGCGGCACCATGGCGCGCACGACGGTGCGGTTGTTCTTCTGCTCCATGCCGAGCACGCGTCCGCGCCGCGTGTTGAAGTCGCTCATCACGTCGCCCATGTATTCGTCGGGCACCGTCACTTCGACGATGTAGATCGGCTCAAGCAGGACGGGGCTGGCCGCCTTGAAGGCGAGTTTGAAGGCTTCGCGGCCCGCCGTCTGGAACGCGATGTCTTTGGAGTCCACCGGATGTTCTTTGCCGTCGTAGACGACCGCCTTGACGTCCACCACCGGATAGCCCGCAATCACGCCGCTTTCCATGACCGACTTGATGCCCTTTTCGATCGAGGGGAAGAAGGAGCTGCTGATGGCGCCGCCGAAGACTTCGCTGGCGAATTCATAGTTGCCGCCGGGAAGCGGCTCCAGGCGCATGTGCACTTCGGCGAACTGGCCAGCGCCGCCGGTCTGCTTTTTGTGGCGATATTGCGCTGAAGCGATTTTGGTGATGGTCTCCTGGTAGGGCACTTTGGGCATGCTGGTTTCCACATTGGTGCCGAATTTTTGCACCATGCGGTTGACGGCGACGTCTACATGTGTTTCGCCCATGCCCTGCAGCACGGTCTGCTTGGTCGCCTTGATGTTCTGATAGCGCAAGGTGGGGTCTTCCTCGCAGATGGCGGCCAGCGCCGGCCCCATCTTGCTGCTGTCGGCCTGCGTCACCGGCGCCACCGCCACCGAGTAGAGCGGGTGCGGATAGACGGGCGGCTTGATGGTGAGCACCTGATCGGCCGTGCAGAGCGTGTCGGTGGTCTGCAGGTCGTCCATCTTGGTGATGACGCCGATGTCGCCGGCGACGAGTTCATCCACGTTCTGCAGCTCTTTGCCGCGCACGTTGAAGAGATTGGCGACACGCGCGCTCTTGCCGGTGCGCGCGTTGACGATCTGCATATCTTTGCTGATTTTGCCGGAGAACATGCGAATGAAGCTCATGCGCCCGACGTAGCGGTCGATCAGCGTCTTGAAGACGGCGCCTGCCACCGGTCCGTTGACATCGCACTCAAGCTGGATCTCTTCACCGTTCTTGAGCGCCGGCACGCTGCGCTCGTTGGGCGCAGGCACGTAGCGTCGCAACGCCTGCATCAGTCGTTCGAGGCCGATGCCTTTGAGCGCTGTGCCGCAGTAAACCGGCGTGATGGCGCAGTTCTTGACGCCGACGTGCAGCCCATGGCGCACCTCGTCGACCGTCAGCTCCTCTCCGTCCAGATACTTCATGATCAGCTCGTCGTCGGCTTCGGCGGCCGCTTCGACCAGCGCCACGCGCGCCTCTTCAGCCTCCGCACGATATTCCTCCGGGATAGGGGCCTCTTTGCCTTCCGGCCCCAAGTAGGCTTTCATTTCGATCAGCCCGATGACGCCTTGAAAGGCGTCGGCTGAGCCGATCGGAATCTGAAAAGGGACGATCTTCTCGTCGCCAAGCGTCGTGCGCAGGCTCTGCACGGCGTTGGCGAAGTTCGCATTTTCCCGATCCATGCGGTTGACGAAGATGATGCGCGGTTTTTCCAACTCCCGCAGCCGCTCGTACGCAAGCTCTGTGCCCACCTGGCAGCCGGAGACGGCATCAACGATCACCAGCCCGGCCTCGGCCGCAAACAGCCCGCTGATCACTTCACCGACAAAATCTTGATATCCAGGGGTGTCGATCAAATTGATTTTGGTGTTTTCAAATTCAATTGGAATCACCGACAAATTGATCGAAATGCCACGGCGGTGCTCCTCAGGGTCCCAGTCCGAGACCGTGGAGCCATCCTCCACGCGCCCCATGCGGCTGATGACGCCTGTCTTCAACAACAACGCTTCGGTCAGCGTCGTTTTGCCTGCCCCGCCGTGGCCGAGCAAAGCCACGTTGCGGATCTGCTCCGTTTGATACTTTGCCATGTAAGCCTCCAAACCATCGATAAATGACTGAAAGATGAACCCACGCCTGAACCAATCATCGGCCTTGCATACGCGGCGTGGTTTTTACAGACCAAAGGGAGCCGCCTGCCATCGAATGCCTCCGCCGATTGACGGGTCGAAGCCTACCTTGAGGGCTTGGCGATGAGGGCTTCCACACGTCTTGATCGCTCGCTGGAGCTCACTCGCTATGCAGGGGCGCAACCCGAAGCGCCCCTGCGGACGAACCTGAAAGGATTAGAAAAATATTCTGGGCGTAAACGCCAATAGCCCACCGATGTTTCGGCGGGCGTCTGGCGCTGCATAAGCAGAGATTCTGTTGTTGAAATTTGTTCCTATCAGATTCTGTGTTCACGTCTAATGAAGAATTGTACGCAAAAGCCGAGAGAGGGTCAACTTGAACAGCGATTGTCATTTAGTTGCATCGGAAGGTTATGATCAAGACGTCATTGCGCCGTAGTCTTCTGCGAGCGACGCACTCTTCATCTTTATGAGTTTAACCATCCGTTATCAGTGCGTTGACCCCCGCTTAACGTCTCTGGGGATTAATAGGTGTGCTTTTCGTCCAGAAATGGACTTTATCGATTCGTTGAAGCATAGCAAGGCTCTGCTCTGTTGATTTTGTGCGGTGTTTTATGACGGCAATTTTGTTGCTGGTGGACGGCCTGCGCCCGGATGCCCTCTCGCTAGTCGATGCGCCTCGGATGGCAGGATTGATGCGACAAGGCGCCTCCTCGTTGCGGGCGCGCTCGGTCACGCCGAGCATTACGCTTCCCTGTCATGTTTCGATTTTCCATAGCGTTCCGCCGCAGCGCCACGGTGTCATGACCAATGTCTGGCAGCCGATGGCGCGGCCGCTGCCGGGATTGATCGAACAGGCGAAACAGGCCGGCAAGCGCTGCTATTTTTTTCACAACTGGGAGCCGCTGCGTGACCTCAATCGGCCGGAGATGTTGGAGCTTTCTTTTTATCAGAACACCTGCTACACCCCGGAAGGTGACCTGACGATCGCCGAGGTCGCCGCCCAGCGGATCACTGCGGACCGACCTGATTTCGCCTTCGTCTACTTTGGAACCGTCGACGTCGCTGGACATCAGTTCGGCTGGATGTCGGATGCCTATCTGCGCCAGATCGAGCGGGTGGACAAGGGCGTCGGCATGGTGCTGGAGGCGCTGCAGCCGGAGGACGTCGTGCTGTTGCAGAGCGACCACGGCGGCCACGAACGCACACATGGCGCTGAGATGGATGAAGACATGCTGATCCCCTGGGTGGTCGCAGGCCCAGGCGTTCGTCGTAATCACGTTATTCAAACGGAGTTGAGCTTGCTCGACACTGCGCCGACGCTTGCTCGCATTTTGCAAATTCCGGCTCATCCTCAATGGGAGGGTCGGTGCATCGATGAAATTTTTGAAATGTGATTTGAAACAAAGTTTACGCAAAAAAGAAAGGAACGTAAGAGCGATGCTGCAAAGAATTTTGCGAATCTTGGGAGTGATGGCAATCGCAGGCGCGTTGGCTGCCTGTGCAGCGCCCGCCCCATCGCCGGCGGCTGGCGGCGAAGCCGTCTCCGTCGCTTCCGGCGACGCAGCGGCGCCCTCCTCCCCGAGCGGCGTGTTGATCGTGGCGCTGCCGCTTGACCCCAATTCGATCAATCCACCCAATGCCGCCGACCGCATGGCCGGCAATGTGATCAACCAGATTTTCGACAGCCTGATCGAGGTGGACAACGTCACCAATGAGCTGCGCCCTTCGCTCGCTACAGAATGGACGGTGAGCGAGGACGGGATGGAATACACTTTCAAGTTGCGCGAGGGCGTGCGCTTCCACGACGGCTCACCTTTTGACGCCCAGGATGTCGTCGCCACCTTTGAGGCGGGCAAAGACCCCGTCAACGCCTACGCCTCTGCATATGCCAATGTCACCGTCGAGGTGGTGGACGATTACACCGTCAAGCTCAAGCCCAATACACCGGACGTCACTTTCCTGCGCTCGCTGGTCGGCTACAACATTATCTCCGCCGAACAGTTCGCCGCTGAGGGCAATGCCGGCATCGAGGTCAGGCCGATCGGAAGCGGGCCGTTTAAATTCGTCGAATGGAGCAAGGGCAACCGCATTGTGTTGGAGGCATTCGAGGAGTACTGGGATGAGGGCAAACCGTTGGTGCAGCAGGTGATCTTCCGTCCGATCCCGGAATCGTCCACGCGGCTGGCCGCCATCCAGACCGGCGAGGTGCACATCATTAACCGCCTGAGCGCCGACGAGGCGAGGACTCTGGAGGGCGTCGACGGCGTCGAGCTGATCACCTACCCCGCCGATCGCGTCTATTACATTGCCTTCAACAATCTCACCACCGGCGTCGGCAAGCCGACCGAAGATGTGCGCGTGCGTCAGGCCATGAACTACGCCGTCGATCGTCAGGCGATTGTGGACAGCCTTTTCGGCGGCAACGCGCGGCTGTCCGCAGGCTTTGTCACACCGTGGAACCTGGGCTTCGACGAGTCGCTTCAGCCTTACCCCTACGATCCGGAGCGGGCGCGTGCGCTGCTGGCCGAGGCGGGCTACCCCGACGGCTTTACGATCGGCATGGCGTGTCCAATCGGCGCCTACACCAGCTTCGAGGACGTCTGCCAGGCTGTAGCCAACTATCTGGCCGAAGTGGGCGTCAAGTTGGAAGGCGGCGAGATCGAGTTTTTGGAAAGCGGCGTCTACTGGGATCGCCAGTCGAAAAAGGAGTTGCCTCCGCTCTTTGGCGATAGCTGGTCGGCCGCCGTGGGCGAGGCGCTGCCGCGCCTGGTGGGCGCCTTGGGCGGCTGGCAAGAAAGCTACTCCGCCTGGTCTGATCCGGAAATTGACCGCTACCTGGCCGCCATCAGCAGCACCTTCGACGTTGAGGCGCGTGCGGCGCTGTACAAAGAGCTGCAGGCGTACATGTATGAAAATCCGCCGTTCATCTACCTGTACGAACCGATCACCTTCGAGGCGATCCGCTCTTCGGTGAAAGGCTATGCGCCGAATTCGGTGGAGCAGTACTATCTCAAGCACGTCTATCTGGCCGAGTAGCGAACTTCGTCTGCGACCGGCTCACGTTGACCCCTTGCCGAATGAGCGCTTTTCGTTCGGCAGGGGGCTGAATTCTCGTTTGAACGAATGCTACGCTATCTGTTGATGCGCCTTGGACAATCATTGTTGTTGCTCTTTGGGGCGCTGGTGCTCGTTTTCTGGATGGTGCGCCTCACCGGCGACCCGGCTGCGTTGTTGATTGCACGCGATTTCGCCTCGCCAGAGCAATTGCAGGAGATGCGCACAGCGCTCGGTTTGAACGATCCTTTGCCCGTTCAATTCATTCGCTACACCGGCGATGTGCTGCGCGGCGACTTAGGGTATTCCTTGCGTTTTCGTCAGCCGGTGAGCGAGGTGATCTTCGCCGCTTTGCCGATCACGTTGTTGCTCTCGACGCTGGCCATGGCGATTGCGCTGACGGTTGCGATCCCGCTCGGCGTGATCGGCGGCGTCTCGCCTGGGAGCTGGAAGGATTCGCTGGCGCGGCTCGTGGGCTTGCTTGGACAGGCGACGCCCACCTTCTGGCTGGCGTTGATTCTGATCTGGGTCTTCGCCGTGAACCTGCGTTGGCTGCCGTCGTTCGGCGTGGATGGGCCGCGCTCCTTCATCTTGCCCGCCTTCGCCCTCTCGATCGGCGCAGTCGGGCAACTGGTGCGCCTCACGCGCTCTGCGGTGTTGGAGATCCGCAACGAGGATTACATCCGCACAGCGCGCAGCAAGGGGCTTTCGCCGTTTACGATCGGTCTCCATCACATCGCGCGCAACGCCTCAATTGCGCTGGTCAGCGTCGTCGGCATCCAGTTCACCTATTTGATGGCCGGCTCGATTTATATTGAGTCGATTTTCGCCATCCCCGGCATCGGCTGGATGCTCAACGAGGCGATCCGCAACCGTGACTTTGTGTTGGTGCAGTCGCTCACACTCTTCATTGCCACGTTCGCCGTGCTGATTCATCTGGCGACCGATGTAATTTACAGCGTGCTCGACCCGCGCATCCGCCATCGGTGACTTGCTTATGGAACAGGCTATTGCACCCACTGTCCCTATCCGGCAATCTTCGCCCGTCGGTGGCCGGTTCGCGCATCTATTGCGCCTGCTGCGCCGCGACCGCCTGGCGCTCCTGGGGTTGGTCATTTTGGTCGGCTTTGTTTTGATTGCCATCTTTGCGCCGCTGTTGGCGCCGCATGACCCGCTGGCGCAAAACCTACGTGTCTCGAAGTTGCCGCCAGCCTGGCAGGAAGGAGGCTCTTGGGAGCATCCCCTCGGCACCGACCGTCTGGGCCGCGATCTGCTGAGCCGCATCCTCTATGGCGCACGCGTCTCGTTGCTGGTGGGATTTTTTGGGGCAACGCTGGCCTGTCTGCTCGGGCTGGTGGCTGGCGTGTTGGCGGGCTACCTGGGCGGCTGGGTGGACGCCCTCATCTCAGGGCTTGTCAACCTGCTGCTTTCGATCCCTTATCTTGTGCTGGTGATCGTCGTGGCGGCTCTGGTCGGGCGCAGCCTGGTCAACGTGATCTTGCTTTTTGGAATCACAACGGCGCCGCTCTTTGCGCGCGTTGTACGCGGGGAAGTGTTGCGGCTGCGCGCCATGGCGTTCGTCGAGGCGACGGTCGCCATCGGAACGCCGCCGCTGCGCGTGCTGTTGCACCACATTGTCCCCAATCTGACCGGGCCGCTGGTGACGTTGGCGACCTTCGAGATGTCGGCAATGATCTTCTATGAGGCCGGACTCGGCTTTCTTGGCCTCAGCGTTCCTCCCACTGTGCCGAGCTGGGGCAATCTGCTCTCCACGGGCCGCGAGTCGCTGACGGCGGGCATGCCGTGGCTTTCGCTCTATCCAGGGCTGGCGATTGCCTTGAGCGCCTTGGGCATCAACCTGCTCGGCGACTGGTTGCGTGACGCAACCGATCCGCGTATGCGGCGATGAAATGAACGCTTATCGATAGCGTGCATAGATTACGTCCGTTTGGCCGGTCGTAAAAGCGATCACATCATAAGGTTCAGGGGTAAAGCCATCGATCTCCATTCCCGGTGATCCGATCGGCATGCCCGGCACGGCCAGGCCGGTGATCGGCGGACGTTCGGTGAGGAGGCGGCGAATCTCTTTTGCTGGCACGTGCCCTTCGATGACATAGCCATCCACGATGGCGGTGTGGCAGGACTGGAGCCGCGCAGGCACCTGATGCTGCGCTTTGATCGGGGTCAGGTCGTTGCGGTCCACTGCCTTGACCGCGAACCCAGCCTCCTGTAGGTGTGCAATCCAGTCGCCACAGCAGCCTCAGGTGGGCGATTTGTAGACGGTGATGGTTGCTGTCGCATCTTGTGCAGAGGCGAGCGATGGCTCTGCCTTTTGAGCAGTGCACGCCGCAGCCAATGCAAACAACGCTAGCAGAACCAAAGAGAGAACCCAGCGCATATTTCTCTTCCTTTTCAAGGTCCAACGCGCATGCACATCCTCTTCACTGCGTCCTGATTGTATCACACATTCCGATCAACTTTCATTTTCGAGAAAGTTTCGAGGTGTTCAACAAAATCATGCGGGAATCATTGTAGATGTGTCCACGAGCTGTGGGTCAGGTACGCCATGTGTCTGCCACATGATGATTGACAGTGCTCACCAGCGTTCCATCTGCGATCAGGCGGCGCACCTGTTCGATGTAAGGATAGAGGACGGTATCCTCCTCGAAAAAGGGGACGATCTGGCGAATCAGCGCGTAGGCGTGGCGCGTGCCGCGGCCCAACTTGGCGTTGGCGCCCAGCTTTTGGCGGCGAAAGTCGATGCCTTGCGCAGCAGCCAAGAGTTCGATGGCCAGGATGCGCTCGACGTTGTCGTTGATCTGGCGCAGCTTCAGCCCGGCGGTGACGCCCATGCTCACGTGATCCTCCACATTCGCCGAAGTCGGGATCGTGTCCACGCTGGCCGGGTGCGCCAGCACTTTGTTTTCGGTGGCGAGCGCAGCCGCCGTGTACTGCGTGATCATGAAGCCGGAATTCAGCCCTCCGTGCTGCGTGAGAAAGGCGGGCAGCACGTGCGCGTTGCTCGCCTCGTCGGTCAGGCGCATAATGCGCCGCTCAGAGATGTTGCCCAGCTCCGCCATCGCCATGCCCAGATAGTCCATAGCAATGGCCAGCGGCTCGCCGTGAAAGTTGCCACCCGACAGCACTTCGACGGCGCCGCTTTGCTCGTCGATGAAGAGGAGCGGGTTGTCCGTCACAGCGTTGAGTTCGATCTCCATCGCCCAGCGTGCGTAGGCGATGGCGTCGCGCACGGCGCCGTGCACCTGGGGAATGCAACGCAGGGTGTAGGCGTCCTGCACGTTGGTCGGATCGGGATGACGCGTGAACTCGCTCTCCTGCAACAGCTCGCGCAAGTAGGCGGCGCAGTTGATCTGCCGCGGAAAAGGGCGCAGAGCATGGATGCGTTCATCGAAGGCCAGCGGCGTCCCATGCAGCGCCTCCAGGCTTAGGCAGCCTGCAATGTCGGCGACGCGGCTCAGGCTGCGCGCCCGCCAAGCTTCCAACGACCCCAGCGCCGTCATCACCGCCGTGCCATTGGTGAGCGCCAGCCCTTCCTTGGCGGCGAGCGTGAGCGGGGCCAGCCCCTTGGCGGCCAGCGCCTCTGCGCCGGGCAAGATGCGCCCGTCCACTTCCGCCTCGCCCATGCCGAGCATCACCAGCGCCATGTGGGCCAACGGCGCCAGGTCGCCGGAAGCGCCGAGCGACCCCTTCTGTGGGATCACCGGATGCACGCCGCGGTTGAGCATCTCCAGCAGCAGCTCCAGTGTAGCCGGTCGCACGCCGGAGTAGCCGCGCGCCAGCGCGTTGGCGCGAATCAGCAGAATGGCGCGCACGGTGGCGCGGTCGAACGGCTCGCCGACGCCGACGGCGTGGCTCATGACGATGTTGCGCTGCAGCTGCTCCACCTGATCGGGTGGGATCAGGCGGTCTTTAAAGGCGCCGAAGCCGGTGGTGACGCCGTAGGCGACGACGCCCTGAGCGATCAGTTGTTGCACGGCTGCGGCGGAGCGCTCGACGCGTCCACGCGCGGCCTCTGCCAGGCGTACCGCCGGCGCGCCCGGTTCGCCGTGCGCCACAGCGATCACTTGCTCAATCGTGAGATGTTCGCCGTCGAGGTGGAGTACATCTTGTGAGACCATTGTGCGTTTATGGCACTTCCACACCTGCGATTTTTCCTACTTTGCGGGCGAGATTGAGAAAATCATCATAGCAGGCGTGTACAGCTTCCACATGCGCCCCAATGGCGCCGTCGGCAGGTTTGAGCAGAAACATCGGTTTACGCTCCTCCTGCGCCATTGGCATCAAGCTTCGATAGTGTTTGAGCAACGCCAGCCGTTGTGGATCAGGGGTTGGAGGCGGGGCTTCGTTCGCCAGCACTTCGGCGTGATAGACCTGAGGAATGCGTTCCATCCAGCGTTCGTAGGCGCAAACCGGGTGGTCGAGGCGCACAGCATGCTGCATAACGACGTAGCCGGCAGGGTTCATGTCGCCCGGTGGGATCGAGAATTCAGGACCCTCAGGCCGACGCTCCTTGCGATCGAGCCATTCTTTGCGCCAGCGCCGTAAAATTGGGCCGAGGTTTTTTAGTCCTTGCAATGAGAAAAGGTCGGGGGCGAGCGGCAGAATCACGTGACGCGCACAGAGCATGGCGGCGCGATTCAGCGCGCCTAAATTGGGGCCAACGTCAATCAGTGCAATCGACGCCCCACGCTTCTCCACGGCCTGCTCGATCAAGCGCCAGAGCGCCGATAACACGCGAAACGCGCGCGGTTTGCGATCGAGACAATCTGGCCACTGGCTGGAAAATTCATCTTCCGCCAGCGAAAGCGTCAAATTTCCGACCAGGAGGCCAAGCAGATCGGTAATTGGCTCTACATGCGGGGAGGCGATATCGCCCGCGCCTTCAATCAACGGCTGCAGCGTGCCGTAGACCGTGTTGCGATGTTTGCCGTCCGGCCAGAGTTCCTCTAATCGTTCTTCTTCCAGAAACATTGCGGTCAGGTTAGACTGTGGATCCAGGTCCACGGCTAATACGGGGATTCCTCGTTCGGCGAACATCCAGGCCAGATGATAGACCGGCGTCGTCTTGCCTACGCCCCCTTGTTGTTGAGAAAGGCCAGAGTCTGCAGGTTTCAATCGTTCGACGCTGTCGATTTATTTTTGCCGAAGCCAATCGCTCTTTAAGAGTGCGTTCATTGGCGGCAAGCAGATCCGGCGAAACAGGGCGAGTGGATATTCTAACTCAAACCGCAAGCGTCGGCAAGCTGAAGATCGCCAACGGCGCCGACAGATCGTGCAGGCATCCTTGGCGAATGCGTTGCAGGTTGGAAGCCATCATCACAACAGCGCCGCCGGCGAACAGCAGGGCGATCTCATTGACCTGCAGGAAAGAGAGCGCAAAGGCGCCGATCCCGACGGCCAGCGTCAGCGCGTCCTTCACAGCCCTGCGGCCCAGGTCAAAAAGCGCCAGCGCCACGATGGCGACCATGACCGGCTTGACGCCGCAGAGCAGCCAGGCCGCCGCCGGCGTTGCGCCGTACTCGACATAGGTCCACGCCAGCGCCATTACGATCGCCATGGCGGGCAAAATAAAACAGGCGCCGCCCATCAGCAGCCCCAACCATCCTGCGCGGCGAAAACCGATGTGGATCGCCATCTCTGTGGAATTGGGGCCAGGGATCAGGTTGGTTGCGCCCAAGAGATCAAGGAACTCCTGGTCGTTCAGCCAGCGCCGCCGCTTGACGACCTCGTCGTGCATCATGGCGATGTGGGCGGCCGGCCCGCCGAACGCCGTGAAACCGAGTCGGAGGAACAGCGCAGCCAGCTCGATCAGTCGCCGCTGCAACGACGGTTCGGTGCGGGCGTCTTGTGGATTCATCGTCCGTCGTCGTGAAGGAGACGTTGAGGGGAAAAGGTCGTTAGTTGCTTTTTAGGTCCATGCGCAAAGCTTGCCGTCATCTTCCAGGAAGCTCCAAAGCTCCCCGGAAGATGATTCCCTGATCGATGTGAGACCTGGCGGTGATCCACTGCGATTTCTAGGCTGCGCCGGGAACCGGCGAGAGCGCAGGACGCCCGTCCGTCGGTCGCTGCGCCGCGCGCACGACCTGCTCCTGCCGCCGGAACTGGCTCATGTAGAGGTTGTAGTAGAAACCCTGCTGCGCCAGCAGTTCTTCGTGCGTCCCCCGTTCGATGATCTCGCCGTTGACCAGCACCAAAACCAGGTCGGCGTTGCGGATGGTGCTAAGGCGGTGAGCAATGACGAAGCTCGTGCGGCCGGCGAGCAGCTGCTCCAGCGCTGCCTGAATCTGGCGCTCGGTGCGCGTGTCCACGCTGCTGGTCGCTTCGTCGAGGATGAGCAGCCGCGGGTTAGCCAGCGCTGCGCGCGCAATGGAGAGAAGCTGACGCTGCCCCTGGCTCAGCCCCGCCCCGCGCTCGCCGAGCATGGTGTTGTAGCCGTTGGGCAGCCGTTCAATGAATTCATGGGCGCGCGCCAGTTTGGCTGCAGCGATCACTTCTCCCTCTGTTGCATCGGGCCGGCCATAGCGAATGTTGTTCATGACCGTGTCGCTGAAGAGGAAGGTGTCCTGCAGCACCACGCCGATCTGCTTGCGCAGCGCGTCGAGTTTGACGTCGCGCACGTCGACGCCGTCGATCAGCACGGCCCCGTGCGTCACATCGTAAAAGCGTGGCAGCAAATTGACCAGCGTCGTCTTGCCAGCTCCGGTCGGGCCCACGATGGCGATCGTCTGCCCAGGCTCGGCCACCAGATGGACGCCCTTAAGCACCGGCTCGCCCGGCTTATACTCCGCCCAGACATCGCGAAATTCGACGCGGCCCTGGATAGGCGGCATCGGGATGGCGTCGGGTTTTTCGACGATCTCGGGCGGCTCGTCGAGCAGATCGAAGATGCGCTCTGCGCCGGCGACTGCGCTCTGGATGTTCGTCCACAGCACGGCGATCTGGGCGATCGGCTGATTGAAACGCTGCACATAGCCGATGAAGGCGACGATCAGGCCGAGCGTCACCGCTGCGCCGCCTAACGTCTGCCCTTGCAGCAGAAAGACGCCGCCGACGCCCGCTACGATGGCGATGGCGACGTAACCGAACGCCTCCAGCGTGGGCGCCAGGGCGGAGGTGTAGGCGACGGCGCGCAGATTGGCGTCGCGATTGGCGGCGTTGCTGGCGCGGAAGGCTTCGATGTTGGCTTCTTCCCGGCTGAAGGCCTGCACCTCGCGCACGCCGGAGATGCTCTCCTCCAACTCGGCGTTGACGTTGCCGATCTCTTTGCGCGTGACGCGGAACGCCTTGCGCGCCTGCGCGCTGAACCAAATGGTCGCCGCAGCCATCAACGGCATAACGGCCAGGCTCAGCAGCGCGTAGGCCCAGTTGAGCGCCAGCATGTTCCAGGCGATCCAGACGAGCAGCAGCGCGCCGCCCAGCACCTGGATCAGGGCGAAGCTGATCGCCTGCTGAATCGTGCTGACGTCATTGGTGATGCGGCTCATCAGGTCGCCGCTCTCGTTGCGGCTGTAGAAGCCGAGCGAGAGCCGCTGCAGATGGGCGAACACCTCCACCTGAAGCGTGCGCAGCACATGGTTGCCCGCCCACGCCATCAGAAAAAACATGGCGCCGCCGGTCAACGCGCCGACCACAAAAAAGGCGATCAATCCCGCCACCAGTCGCCCCAGCCCGGCCATAAATTCAGCCGCCGGCGCATCGGCGGGAACCGTCCCAAACCAGCAGGCGAAGCTGCTTCGCTCCACCAGCGCAGGCGCTGCGTTCTGCGGCGGCGCGCCTTGCGAGGCGTTGGCCGCATTTTCGTCGCTGCGCAGCGCGCTTGTCACCGCAGGCGTCAAATAGCAATCCACCGCCTGCCCTAGCAGCTCCGGCGTGACCACCTGCACCCAGGCGTTGACGATCATGAGCGCGGCGACGCCGACCAGCGCCAGCCAATAGGGTTTGAAATAGCCGGCCAGACGCCCCAGCGTGCGACCGACGCTGCGCGGCTTGCTGACCTCTTGCTCCAGCAACCCGCGTGGACCACCGATCATAGGATCAACTCCAGTTCTTTGTCTGCAGGCTCAACGGTTGGGTCTTCAACTAGTTGGCTGCGATAGATTTCGGCGTAAACAGGGCTATTTTCGATCAGCTCGGCGTGCGTTCCTTCGGCGACGATACGACCTTTCTCCAGCACCAGGATTTTGTCGGCGTTGAGCACCGTGCTGATGCGTTGAGCGATGACGAAGCTCGTGCGGCCCTTCATCAACCGGTCGAGCGCCTGCTGAATCTGCAGCTCGGTCTGCACGTCGACTGCGCTGGTTGAATCGTCCAGGATCAGGATGCGCGGGTTCAGCAACAGCGCCCGGGCGATGGCGATGCGCTGCTTCTGTCCGCCGCTCAGCGTCGCCCCGCGTTCGCCCACTGGCGTTTTGTAGCCTTCGGGAAAGCTCATGATGAAATCGTGCGCGGCCGCAGCTTTGGCGGCGGCGATCACCTCCTCGTCGCTGGCGTCGGGCCGGCCGAAGGCGATGTTGTCGCGGATGGTGCCGGTGAAGAGGTTTGTCTCCTGCAGCACGATGCCGATCTGCTTACGCAACGATTCGATGGTGACGTCGCGCACGTCGTAACCATCAATCAGCACGCGGCCGGAGGTGACATCGTAAAAGCGGGGGATCAGGTTGATGATGCTGCTTTTGCCGCTGCCTGTTGCGCCGAGGATGGCGACCGTCTGCCCTGGCTCAGCGCAAAAGCTGACATCGTCCAGCACCGGCTCCGAGCTGCCGAAATAGCGGAACGAGACATGGTCAAAGATCACTTCGCCTCGAATCGGCGGCAGCGGGATGGCGCCGGGCTTGTCGGTCACTTCATTGGGAGCGTCGAGGATCTCAAAGATGCGATTGGCGCTGGCGGCGGCCTGGCTCATCTGCGAGATGATGAAGCCAAGCTGCCCCAGCGGAAAGAAGACGAAGACGAGGTAGAGGCTGAATTTTTGCCACTCGCCGATGGTCAATGTGCCGGCGATGATCTGCGCTCCGCCGAAGTACAGCACCGCAGCCTGGCCAAGGTTGGCGATGAGAAAAATTACAGGAAAAAGAAAGCTGAAGATGCGAGAGACGTGAATTTGCTGGCGCATCAGATCGTCGGCGGCAGCGGTGAAGCGCTTTTGCTCCTGCGCTTCGGTGGCGAAGGCCTTGACCACCTTGATGCCGGCCAAGTTCTCTTGCAGGATGGTGTTGAGCGTCGAGAGCTTTTGTTGCACCTTGCTGAAGAGTGGCTGCGTGATGGCGCCGAAGACCATGAACATCACGATCGCGATCGGTAGGATCGGCAACACGACCAGCGTGAGTCGAAAGTTCGTCAACAGCAGCATGATCAGGGCGCCGGTCAACAGCACGATCGCCTGCACCGCCATCAACAGGCCCTGCCCGATAAAGAGGCGCACTTTCTCGACGTCGTCGGTGGCGCGAATCATCAGTTGCCCCGTGCGGTTGCGGTCGTGGTAACTGAAGGAAAGGCGCTGAATCTTGGCGAACAGCTCGTTGCGAAAGTCAAAGGCGATGTTCTGCCCGGCTTTCTCCGACAGATACGCTTGTGCGAAGGCGAACAATCCGCGCACAACAGCCATCGTCAGGATCAGCGCAATCGCCCAGTAGAGCGGCGTCAGCGGATTGGCGAGGATGCTCTGCAGCTCGGCGGCGCTTATGCCTGCCTGATGAAGCGCTGCTGCCTGCGCTGCAGCCGGCGCCTGGGCAAGCTGTTGCGCCATCATGCCGCGCGTGACTGCGTCGAGGATGTTCTGCACCAGCTGCGGCACCAATAACTGCGCACCGATGCTCAAAAGCAGCGCCGCGTAGGCGGCGATTGCCACGCCGCGGTAGCGTCCTAAATACGCAATGGCGCGGCCGAGGTTCTTGAAATCGGGACGTGCGCTCTGAGACTGTGAACCTAAGGTCACACATCCTCCTTCTGTAAGCGAGTTTTCACAAGGGTGGGTGTTGTGGATGGACAGCCGTTTTCGCCGATCTGCGCACACAAGGACGCATGCAACTTGCCAAGCAGCTGCTGCAGGTGGGCAATCTCCTCCGCTGAAAAAGCGGCTAGCGTCTGATTGAGTAGACGCGCATGCGCAGGCGTCGCCTGCTGCACAAGAGTGCGCCCGGCTTCGGTGAGGTGAATTTTGAACTGTCGCCGATCGTTCGGATCGAGCGTGCGTCCCACCAGCCCGGCTTCCTCCAGCGCCCGCAGATGGTCG
Source organism: uncultured Caldilinea sp. (assembly GCA_937928035.1). Classification (GTDB taxonomy): domain Bacteria; phylum Chloroflexota; class Anaerolineae; order Caldilineales; family Caldilineaceae; genus Caldilinea. Next base: position 42,760 of record CALFWA010000157.1, read on the forward strand.
CTGATCGTATTCTTCGAGACCCGTTGGCTGTGGCTGAGATGCGTCGGGTTCATAGCCTCGCCGCTGATCTGCTCTTCCAACCATAGGCGCAGCAAAATGCCCCAGCGCGGAGGAGAGAGCGATTCGCGGCGCGTGGCGTCGCCGAGCAGCCGGTCATATGCGCCGGCGACCATGCGCACCAGGCGCAAGATTTCGATGCCGTGCATGCCCTCGACGCCGGCCTGCGCCAGCAACTTTTGAAGTTGAGCCGCCACTTGAGGAGGCAACCCTGCAGCATTCGTCATGGCTCGAATTGTACGCCTCCGAATTATTTTTCAATGTAAGCAGTTTTCCCTTCCTATCTCAACCTGATTCAGCGCAATGCGCAGACGCCGATTTTCGCCAGGTCTTCGCCGAGCCGTTACACTACCTGGAGCAATCGATGCAGAGACGTCGCCGGTGCGGATTGTTGCTGCGGATCGGGAACTCTTGAGCGAACCTCTGCGCCGTTGACTTTCCGACGGCCACCGTCAAGGCGGCTGTCATCGTTTTGTCCAGCGAAGAAGGGCTCGTCCATGTTGACAGCGTATGTCGAGACGCTCCGCAACGCCACCCGCAACGCCCGTATCGTGCTTCTGCTCTCGGCCGTGATGGGGCTGAGCATCGACGGCGGCGTCTATTCCGTGATCTTCAACCTCTACCTGCTGCGCCTGAATTTTGGACCGGAGTTCGTCGGTCAGATCAATTCGGTTGCCAATTTGACCTTTGCGTTGGGCAGTCTGGCGGCCGGCTGGCTGGGGATGCGCTACGGCAATCGACGCGTAATGATTGCCGGCATGGGGATCGCCGTGGTGGGCGCCCTGGCGCTTCCCCTCGGCGAGCTCGCCCCAAGCACAACGCGCGCCGTCTGGCTGACGACGACGTTGCTGCTCGCCTATCTGGGCCTGGCGCTGTATTTCGTCAATTCTGGGCCGTTCTTGATCCGCGTCACACCGGTCAGCGCTCGCGGGGCCATCTTTGCCGTGCAGTCGGCGATCAGCGGTCTCGCCTCCTTTGCGGGCGGGTTGCTTGGCGGCATGTTGCCTGCGCTCTTCGCTTTATGGATGGGCGTCTCGATGATGCATCCCGGGCCTTATCGGATGCCTCTGCTCCTGGTCGGCGCCTTGATGGTGGGGGCGCTGTTGCTGGTGGTGCAGAGCCGAGAGCCGGAGGCGGATGAGGCCGAACCCGAAAGTCTTGAGGCCAAGCCCGGCGCGCCGCGGCCTCGCTCGGCCTACCCCTTAATTCTGTTTATGTCGGTTGTGCGCTTTTTGCAGGTGGCAGGTGTCGGCGCAGCCGTGATTTTCTTCAACGTATACATGGACGCCGAACTCCATGTGGCGACTCCGGTCATCGGGTTCATTGCGGCGACAGCGCGTCTTCTGGCTGTGCCAGCCGCACTGTTGGGTCCGACGCTGGCGCGGCGCGTCGGCTATGGGGAAGCAGCGATGCTTGGTTCACTGGGGGCGGCGCTCAGTCTGCTGCCGCTGGCGCTGATTCCGCATCCGGCAGTGGCGGGCTTTGGGTTCATCGGCTTACTTGCCTTCACGGCGATTCGCTATCCTACCTTTTACGTGTATATCATGGAACGCACGCCCCCGCGTTTACGCGCAACGATGACAGGTGCGGGCGAAATGGCAGCCGGATTTAGCTTTGCATTGGTTTCACTGGTGGGCGGTTTCATCATTGTGCACTTCGGCTACGCCGCTACATTTCTGCTTAGCGCTGTCGTCACGCTGGCGGGTACGGCACTTTTTGCCGTCTATGTGTGGAGACAACGCAAGCGTCCTACAGTCATCGCCCCTCCGCCTATCCAGGAGACGGCGATTATTCCGCCCCTGGTTGGGCAGCCTGCCCTAGAAGAGGAAAAACGAGTAGAGAGGAATCCGTAGCCAGGGAATCTTTGGGCTATGGAAATCGGCGCCGCGCCCGCTCCATTTCGATGGCTGCGGCCGTGAAGCGGAAGAGCCGCGCAGGCCGATGGTCGCCGGCGCGCAGGTTGCCGGTGGGTTCGATCACCCCGGCGGCCAGAATTTTGCGGCGGAAGTTGCGTTTGTCCAGCGGCTCGTTGAGGATGGTCTCGTAGACGCGCTGCAGTTCTGAGAGCGTGAACTCTTTCGGCAACAGTAAAAAGCCCAGCGCCGTCCATTCTAGCTTCCAGCGCAGCCGCTGCAGCGCATATTCGAGGATGGTGGCATGGTCGAACGCCAGTTCGGGCAGGTCGTAGATGTTCCACCAGCGCGCCTCGCCTGCGTCCGACGAACCGTGCACCTCCTGCTGCGCCACTTCTTCGGCGCTGAGCAGCGCAAAATAGGCGACGGTGATCACGCGCGTGCGCGGATCGCGGTCGGGCTTGCCGAAGGTGTAGAGCTGCTCCAGGTAGACGTTGGAGACGTTGGTCTCCTCTTTTAGCTCGCGTAGCGCAGCCTCGTAGAGATCCTCGTTTTCGCCGATGAAGCCGCCCGGCAGCGCCCATTTGCCTTTGAACGGCTCGTGGGCGCGCCGAATCAACAGGACGCGCAGCTCTCCTTCCTGAAAGACGAAGAGAATAATATCGACGGTGACGGCAGGCCGGGGATGGCTGTAGACGTACTGCTTCGCAGGGGAATGATTTACGGAAGTTTGCACGGATGCTTCACTCACGGAGCGCCTCACACTTCATTGTGCCGATGTCAATATTGTGCCGATGTCAATCCTTTCGGCGCCAGGAGACGACGCCGATAAGACAAGGGAAGTGTCATCTTGACAACATCTTATTCTTTCGCTAGTTTGCCACAGACGCGGCTGTGGAGCAAGAATGCCTGGCTACCAGGATGAAATTGCATCCTCTCCGCCTTGCAATTTTGACATTCAAAGGGGAGCGTGATATTCTGTGAAAGTCAGCAGTTTGCGACGACGAGCATAGTTCGACGCAACGTGAGGACAACAGAGGGTGTTTCGGGAAACTGCAAACCTGGAGACGTGGTGTAGTGGTTAGCATAACGGCCTGTCAAGCCGTAGGTCGCGGGTTCAAATCCCGTCGTCTCCGCCAGAACGCTCACAGATGAAAATCTGTGGGCGTTTTTGTTTCTGTTGCGTGTTGCGTGAAGTTCATCGACGCAACACGCAACACGCAGCGCATCTCACTCTTCCTTGCTTTCTCCGCCCATCAGCGACGGATCGGGCGCGCCCATAATGTTGTAGCCCCCGTCTACATAGAGCACCTCGCCGGTGATGCGGGCGGCGCGGTCGCTCAGCAAAAAGGCCGCCGCATGGCCGACGTCCTCCTGGTCAACGTTGCCCATCGGCGCCACCTGGCCGACGTAGTGGAGGCTCTTGCGAAAGCCGCTCACGCCCGAGGCCGCCAGCGTCTTGATCGGTCCGGCGCTGATGGCGTTGACGCGGATGCGATTCTTGCCCAGGTCCCATGCCAGATAGCGCACGGTGGCCTCCAGCGCTGCTTTGGCCACGCCCATGACGTTGTAGTTGGGCGTCACTTTTTCGGCGCCGTAATAGGTCATGGTGAGCATGGCGCCGCCGTCGGTCATGAGTGGCTGTGCGCGCTTGGCCAGGGCGATCAGGCTGTAGCAGCTGACGTCGAGCGCAATGCGAAAGCCGTTGCGCGTGGTGTTGATGAAGCGGCCGCCTAGTTCCTCGCTTGGCGCATAGGCGATCGAGTGCACCAGGAAGTCGAGTTTGCCGAAATGCTTCGCCGCCTTGTCGAAGAGGACATCGATGGCCTCGTCGCTGGTGACGTCGCACTCTTCCACGAAGCGACTGCCGATGCTCTCCGCCAGCGGCTCGACGCGTTTTTTCAGGATTTCACCGGCGTAGCTGAAACCCAACTCGGCCCCTTCGGCGTGGAGCGCTTGGGCGATCCCCCAGGCAATCGAATTTTTGTTGGCGACGCCGAAAATCAACCCCTTTTTCCCGCTAAATAGTCCCATGCAATGAGCTCCTTCGTGGTCGTTTAGGATTTTGAAATCATTCTGGAATTTGAAGATGGAGCCGCGTCGCACGATTATGCACGGCTGCGTCGAATCGTTCGCATAACAATGTAACACCGGTAAAGTGCGATGGTTGCGCGAAACGACAGCCTTTCGGTGCAAGGCGCGCCATGATAGGAACGCCATGATAGGAAAATGGAACGCTCGCCTAGGTGTCAGGGCGGCGCAGGCCAGGAAAAAAGGACGTTCGCCGCGCGTTGCAACTGAGGTTGCCCAGCTTTCCAGGAGGCCGAGCGACAGCGTCGATGGGCTGGCCGGTTTGTGGTATGTGCCATGCTAGCCAACGACCACGCGCAGGAACTTCCGTTTGCCCGCCTGGATCACCTGTTCACCGTTGTTCGGCGTCAGCATAAGCTCTTTCGAGGTCACGATTTCGCCGTTCAGCCGCACGCCGCTCTGCTCCACCAACCGCCGCGCCTCGCTCTTGCTTTTGACCAGGCCGCCTTCCAGGAGGACGTCGAGGATGTTCATCGGCGCAGTCAGGGTGAAGACCGGCGCATCGCTGGGCGCCTCGCCTTCATGCATGCGACGGGCGTCCTGCGCAGCCTGATCGGCGGCAGCGTCGCCGTGGAAGATGCTGACGATCTCCCAGGCCAGCTTGTGCTTCAATTCGCGCATCTCCAGTTGGCCGGACTCGATCTGGGCGAAGAGCGCGTCGATCTCGTCTTGCTCCCAGCGCGTCACCAGCACGGCGTAAGTGCGGATCACGGAGTCGGGCAGGTTGAGCACTTTGGTGAAAATCACGCCCGGCGGCTCGTCGATGCCGATGTAGTTGCCGGTCGATTTGCTCATGCGCAGCACGCCGTCGGTGCCCGGCAGAATGGGGAAGGTGAGCACCACCTGCGGGCGCATGCCGAAGGCTTCCATCAGCTTGCGGCCGGCCATTAGGTTGAACAACTGATCGGTGCCGCCGATCTGCACGTCAGTTTCGAGGGCGACGGCGTCGTAGCCCTGCATGAGCGCGTAGAAGAATTCATGTAGCCAGATAGCGTCCCCGCGCTCGTAGCGATTGGCGAAATTTTCACGCGCCAGAAATTGCTGCACCGTGAAGTTGCTGGCCAGGTTTACAACGTCGCCGAAGGTGAGCTTGCTTAGCCATTCATGGTTATAGCGGATGCGGGTCTTGCTGCGGTCGAGCACGCGAAAGGCCTGTTCGGCGTAGGTTTGCGCTTTTTCCAGCGCTTCCTCCAGCGTCTGCTGACGCCGCGCCGAATCTTTGTCGCTGGGATCGCCGATCATGCCTGTGAAGGTGCCGATCAGGAAGGTCACCTCGTGGCCCAAATCCTGGAACTGGCGCAATTTTCGCATAGAGATGGTGTGGCCGAGATGCAGGTCGGGTGACGAAGGATCGTAGCCGCAGTAGACGCGCAGCGGCTGTCCTGTGTCATAGCTTTCCTGCAGTCGCTCGCGCAGCTCTTTTTCCATGTTTTTGTACGTCTGTTCGTCGCCGAAATCGACGCCGCGCATCAAAATGCGCATCTGCTCATCGACGGGTGGAAAGTGGCTCATTAGAATACTCCGCTCTATTGATGTGTGATTTTTCGGTATCATAAACCGACACATCGATCACGGTCAATCAGGGAGGGCGTGAAAAAGGGGTGACGTCAAAGCGGCAGCCGGGGCGGGTTTCCCTCAACTGTAATGTGACGCTCAATTAAGCCTGACGATGCAATCGTCCCTGTTATGCTATAATCAAAAGGCAACCATTTCGATAGTCTTTCTCTTACATCAAGAGTGCTTGTCAATCTTTTGTCGTAGAAACTTGATTTCAAGTAGATCTTACCATCGAAACGGAGTGAGACCATGAAAGTCAATCCACCCACCAATCATCTGATCGGCGCCATGCCGAAGATCGGCATCCGCCCCACCATCGACGGTCGGCTCGGCGGCGTGCGCGAGTCGTTGGAGGAGCAGACGATGACGATGGCGCGCACCGTCGCCCGCTTTTTGAGCGAGAACCTGCGCCACTACAACGGCCTGCCAGTGGAGTGCGTGATCGCAGACACCACGATCGGCGGCGTCGCCGAAGCGGCGGCGACGGCGGAGAAGTTCCGCCGCGAGGGCGTCGGTGTTTCGCTCACCGTCACCCCCTGCTGGTGCTATGGCTCGGAGACGATGGACATGGACCCGCATCTTCCCAAGGCGGTGTGGGGCTTCAACGGCACCGAGCGACCGGGCGCCGTCTACCTGGCGGCGGTTTCGGCTGCGCACAATCAGAAGGGGCTGCCCGTCTTTAATATCTACGGTCGCGACGTGCAGGACGTCGGCGACACGACCATCCCCGCCGACGTGCAGGAGAAGCTACTGCGCTTTGCGCGCGCCGGTCTGGCCGTCGCCAACATGCGCGGCAAGTCCTACCTGGCCATGGGCGGCGTGAGCATGGGCATCGCCGGGTCGATCGTCAACCATGATTTCTTGGAGCGCTGGCTGGGCATGCGCGTGGAGACGATCGACATGGTCGAGTTCGTGCGTCGCATCCAGTACGAGATTTACGACAAAGAGGAATTCGAGCGCGCCTACGCCTGGGTGCGCGCTAACTGTGTTGAAGGCAAGGACTACAACCCGCCGGACAAGCAGCGCACCCGCGCCCAGAAGGATGAAGACTGGGCGACCTCGGTCAAGATGGCGCTGATTGCGCGCGACCTGATGATCGGCAACCCCAGGCTGCGCGAGATGGGTTTCGGTGAGGAGGCGCTCGGCCACAACGCCATCGCCGCCGGCTTCCAGGGGCAGCGACAGTGGACGGATTTTCTGCCCAACGGCGACTTTATGGAGGCGATCCTCACCTCGTCCTTCGACTGGAACGGCATTCGCCCGCCCTTTATCGTCGCCACCGAGAACGATGCGCTCAACGGCATTTCTATGCTCTTCATTCACCTGTTGACCAATGCAGCGGCCATCTTCGCCGACGTGCGCACCTACTGGAGCCCGGAGGCGGTTAAGCGCGTCACCGGCTACGAGCTGACCGGCCGCGCTGAAGGCGGCATTTTGCATCTGATCAACTCCGGCCCGGCTGCGCTGGACGGCACAGGTCAGCAAAGTCGCAACGGCGAACCGGCCATGAAGCCTTTCTGGGAGATCACGCCGGAGGAGGCAGAGGCATGTCTGAAGGCGACGACCTGGCACGCAGCCATGACTGAATACTTCCGGGGCGGCGGCTGGTCGACGCGCTTCCGCACGCGCGGGGGCATGCCGGTCACGATGATCCGCATCAATCTGGTGCAGGGATTGGGGCCGGCGCTGCAGATTGCCGAAGGCTGGACGGTGGACCTGCCCGACGAGGTGCACACCATCCTTGACGAGCGCACCAACCCGACCTGGCCTACGACGTGGTTCGTGCCGCGCACGACGGGCAGCGGCCCCTTCCGCGATGTCTACACGGTGATGAACAACTGGGGCGCCAACCATGGCGCTATCGGCTATGGCCATTTCGGCGCCGACGTGATCAGCCTGGCCGCCATGCTGCGCATTCCGGTCTACATGCACAATGTTGACGAGACCGCCATCTTCCGCCCCAGCGCGTGGACGCTCTTCGGCGCTAATGAACCGATGGGCGCAGATTTCCGCGCCTGCGCCAATTTCGGCCCGCTGTACTGGTGAGTTTTCATCAGGCCGCTGCCCCCCGGAGGCGAACGCTTCCGGGAAGACAGCGGCCTGTCATCCACCCTCTTGCCGATCCGCAGGAACGTAAGGCATGAGCCCCTTTCTGCAGACGATCTCCTGCGCCTCGCGCAGCATGCTCTGATTGCCTCCAAAAGCTTTGCAAGGTTCGTCGGAGCGCGCATTTTGCACTTTTTCTCCATCTTGACAACCGCTGGCGGCTATGGTATCTTGTTAAGTGAAACGTTTCACCTAATCAAACGTTGATTCCCGGAGAGTGTGTGAACCGAAAATTCGAGTGCGCCTACGGCTATTTTTCGCAGGATGGCCGAGAATACGTCGTCACGACGCCGTTCACCCCGCGACCTTGGGGCAACGTCATCAGCAACGGCGACTACAGCCTGATGGTCTCCCAAACCGGCTCGGGCTATAGCTGGCGCGGCAACGCCGGGCAGAACCGCATCACGCGTTCCTTTCAAGATTTGATCAAAGACAACTGGGGAAAATACCTCTACATCCGCGATCTGGATCGAGGGGTGCACTGGTCGGCCACCTATAAGCCGGTGATGCATCCCTTCCGGCGCTACGAGGCGGCCCATGGCCCAGGCTATTCGCGCTTTACGCAGCAAATCGAAGAAATTGAGAGCGTTTTGACCGTTTTTGTGGCGGTGGACGCGCCGCTCGAGTTCTTGCAGTTGCGCTTGACCAACCTCAGCGACGAGGTGCGCAGACTGGACGTGACCTCCTACGTCGAATGGCTGCTCGGGTTCGCCCCCGACGAGCATCGCGAGTTTCACAAGCTTTTCATCGACGTTTCCGTAGATAAAGACTTGAACGCCCTCTTTGCGCGCAAATATCTGTGGGGATTCCCCGACGAACATGGGCGCTATAACAACATCGACTGGCCGTACACCGCCTTCATGGCCGTGAGCGAGCCGCTCAAATCCTACGACGGCGATAAGGAGTCCTTTCTCGGCTTGTACCGCAACGAGGACCGTCCGCTAGCCATGGATGAGCTGACGTTGGCGCGGCGAGTCGGTCGCTTCACGGACGCCATCGCTGCGTTGCAGGCGGCGGCGACGTTGCAGCCGGGTGCGTCGCACACGCTTGTCTTCACGTTGGGCGCAGCGGAGAAGGAGCGAGAAGACGCCGCCGAGCTAATCCGTCGCTATACTTCAGTGGAGGCGAGCGAACGCGCGCTGCAGGAAGTGCACGCCTTTTGGTCGCGCTTTTTGGACGCCGAACAGGTGGAGACGCCGGACGAGGCTTTGAACTTCATGACCAACATTTGGGCAAAGTACCAGGCGATCTCCTGCCGGCTGTGGGGCAAATCGGCGTTTTATCAGGTTTCGGCGGGATACGGCTTTCGCGATCAGCTGCAGGACAGCCAGATTTTTCTGGTCAGCGAGCCGGCGTATGCGCGGCGGCAGTTGCTGCTTCACGCGGCGCAGCAGTTTGTCGAGGGCGACGTGCTGCATTGGTGGTTTTCGATTCGAGGCGGCGGTCCGCGCACCAACTGTTCGGATGACCTGCTCTGGCTGCCCTTCATCCTGGACGCCTATCTGAAGGAGACGGCGGACTACAGCATCCTAGACGAGCCGGTTCCTTATCTGAACGGACCGGCGGAGCCGCTCTACGATCATTGTAAGCGCGCCATCGAGCGCTCTTTCTCTCGCTTCTCTCCGCGTGGGGTTCCGCTGATGGGCGACCACGACTGGAACGACGGCCTGAGCGCAGTGGGGACGTTGCTGAAGGGAGAGAGCTTCTGGGTGGCCGAGTTCCTGTACATGATTCTCGGCTCCTTTGGTCCGCTGGCGCAGCGGCGCGGGGACGATGCGTTCGCCCGCAAGTGCGAGGCTGTTCGCATCAGCCTGAAAGAGGCGCTCAACCGTTGGGGATGGGACGGCGAATGGTACCTGCAAGCCACCACCGACGCAGGGGAGCTCCTCGGCTCGCATCGGAACGAGGAAGGCAAAATTTTCCTAATGCCCAACATCTGGGCGGTGATCAGCGGCGCCGCAGACGAGACGCGAGCGCGCACGGCGATGAACGCCGTCACGCGGTGTCTGCTGAAAGATTACGGCGCGTTGCTGAACTATCCGGCGTTCACCCGGCCGCGGGCGGACATCGGCTACGTCACGCGTTATGCACCGGGGCTGCGCGAGAACGGCGGCGTTTATACCCACGCCGCCACGTGGGCAGTCTGGGCCTACGCGCTGATCGGTCAGCCCGAAACGGCGTATGAAGCCTATCGGCGCATTTGCCCGCCCAACCGCAGCGCCGACATCGAGGTGTACAAAGCCGAGCCGTACGTCACGCCTGGAAACATCGACGGCCCTGTTTCCCCGTACTATGGCCGAGGTGGCTGGACCTGGTACACCGGTTCGGCGCAGTGGCTGCACCGCGTCGCCACGCACTGGATTTTAGGCGTCCGTCCGCAGGAGGACGGCCTGTTGGTCGATCCGTCGATTCCGGCGCATTGGAAGGAGTTTCGCGTCAGGCGACGCTTCCGCGGCGCGCTTTACGACATTCGAGTCGAAAATCCGAGCTGCGTCAACCGGGGCGTCCACTCCGTCTCCATCGACGGGAGTCCGCATCCGAGCAACCTGCTCCCCGTGTTTGCGGACGGCGGGACGCACGTGATCGAAGTCGTGATGGGACATTCGAGCGTCGCGTGAAAGGAGGTGCCTCCAGGCCAGAGCATGTTTGCTTCCTACGGTTTTCCGTCGTTTGTTCACGATCTGTAAAAGGAGAAAAGACATGAAGATCCACAACAGGCTGATGAATTGGGCGATCGTTTTGGTTCTTATCGTTGGCCTGGCCGCCTGCGTTGCACCGTCCGCAGCGCCTGCGCCGGCTGAGCCCGCCGCGACGCAGCTGCCCGCCGAAGCGCCTGCTGCCGCCGCGCCTGGCGAGACGATCACGTTGCGCTACGCCAACTGGAGCGTGCCGGCCGAGGATGACAACAACCTCGACTGGCGGCTCATCAAGGCCTACATGGAGATGCATCCCAACGTCAAAATCGAGCTGGTCGATATGTCCGGCGAGGGGCGCTGGGATGAGAAGCTGACCGTGTACGCCGCCAGAGGCGCCTTGCCCGACGTCTGGACAGCCGACAACACACCGCTCTATGTGAAGAACGGCTGGACGGCCGATCTGACGGCGTTCGTCGAAAACGACCCCGACTGGCAGGACGTGCCGGCCGTCTTAAAAGAAGCGGTGACCTACGGCGGTCGGGTGCTGGGCCTGCCCGACGCCTATTTCGTCATGGGGTACTTCGTCAACAAGGATCTGTTTGAAGCCGCCAACCTGGATGCGCCAGAGTACGGCGTCTCGGTGGAAGACTTTTTTGACGCTATGATTGCCGTCACCAACGTGCAGCGGGCGGTGGTCGGCCTGAGTAACGTAGAGTCGATTATGGGCTGGTATCCCCACACGTTAGACAGTCGGCTCGGGTGGTTCAGTTTCGACGGCGAGAAGATGAACTATAACTCTCCGGCCTTCCGGGCCGCTGTTGCCAAGGCGGGCGAGATGCTTCCTTACAGCTTCGATGGTCTGACCGAAGAACAGAAGGCTAATTTTAAGTCGAAGGAGTCCTGGGAGTTTCTGAACGAAGAATTCGGCGTGCACTGGGATGGCGGGTGGTGGATCCCCGGTCTGATGGAGAACGCCCCCTTCAACTGGGACTTTATCGGCTTCCCTGGCGGCAATCAGGCGCTAGTGACCGACATCCTGGCAATTTCCTCGGCGACGCAGAATCTGGAAGTAGCCTATGATTTTGCCAAGTGGATGAGTTTCTCCAAGGCCGCCTATGCCAAGGAACTGGAACTGTCTCGTGAGATGAACCGAGTGCCGATCAACATGCCGGTTTCGGTGGACGCCGAGTCGATTGAAAACTATCTATCTTTCTTCGGGGACAAGCCCGGCATTCGCAAGGCGATGGAGAATCTGGACGGCAGCATCGTCGAATCGCTGGCGAAGATCGTGCCCGGCTACATCCAGGCGCGCTGGGAAGGCAAGCCCGGCATCGACATCGGCGAGGACAAGGATGTGAACATGTGGTACATGTTCTACAACGCCAATTCCGGCAAATTCAAGTATGAGGACTACGCGCCTCAGCTCGAGGAATTTGCCAACCGCATCCTGGCCGAAGCTCGCGCCGAGTTGCCGAAGTAATCGAGCGAACGACCGACGATTCATTGCGTAGGGGCGGCCCGCAGCCGCCCGTCCTCGGCAGTCGCGTGAGGTTGTGATGGAACCGAGGCGGCGCAGCTACGAGCCGCGCCTACGATGAAACCGGTGGATTGTGTGAGGAACAGGAGGGTGGAGCTGAGCCTCCAACCATGAGCATTTTATGGAAGCTGAGCAGGGTGGCGATGCTGGCGTTGGCGCTGATTACATTCAGCGCCGGCCACCGGACGCTTGGTGAAACGTCGACCATTCCCAATCGAGACGCCTCTGTTGCGGCGGCGAACGTCTCTCCGACCCGCATCGAAGTGACCGCCGACGCCTTCGGCCTGCCTCTGGCTGAGGACGAGATCGCCCGGCAATATGACAAACCGAGCGTCTTGCTTCAGGGCGGGGATCAAATCGAATTCCTGGCGACCATTCCCGCCGACGGCGTATACACCATCGCCTTTGATGTGGCAGCGGACACTGCTTCGGTGAGCGCGCCGGAAGGAGCGTTGCGCATCGACGGTGAGCTGCCTGTCGATGACCTGCGCCGCGTCATTTTCCCCGTCTTCTACCGCAACGCCGACGACGAATTCCCAAAGGATCGCTACGGCAACGACGCCTTGATCCGCCAGGAGCGCATGGTGCATTGGACAAAGGCGCCAGCGCGCGACGTCAATTTCAGCCAGCCTTATCCGCTGCGCATCGAGCTGCGCGCAGGCGAACATCGCTTTGACTTCACCCTGTACCAAGGGACGGTGCACCTGGGCAGCATTTACATCGAAGAATTCACGCCCTATCCATCCTATGCGGAATATCGAGCGATGCAGCCTGACCGGGCCGTCTCCGACTTCATGCTCACGCTCGAGGCGGAGTTTCCTTCCTATAAAAATGACACGTCGGTGCGACCTTCGGCCAGCCGCAGCCTCACGGTGACGCCCTACGACACCTATCGGCTGTTGCTCAACACGTTGGGCGGCGAAAGCTGGATCAAAAGCGGCAGCGCCGTCTTCTATGAATTTGAGGTTCCTGAAGACGGCCTATACTCTATTACGGTGCGCGCGTTGCAAGACACGCGCAGCAACTTTACCGTGTTTCGGCGCTTTACGATCAACGGCGAGACGCCCTTCGCCGAGCTGAACGCCTTCCCCTTCCCCTACTCGACGGATTGGGCAGATATTCCGCTGGGCGACGAGGCGCCGTTTCAAGTGTTTTTGCGCGAAGGTCCCAACGTCCTGGGCATCGAGGCAACGAATTCACCCTATCTGCCCGCCGTCGAAACCGTCCAGAAGGCGCTGCTCGACATCAACGCACTGGCGTTGGAGATCCGAAAGTTGACCGGCAATCAACGCAATCCTTTCAAGGAGTGGGTCCTCTCCGACTATATTCCTGACATCCGCGAGCGGCTCACCGCTATTGCCGAGGAGCTGCGCGGCGACCAAGAGACGCTGGTCGCCATTCTGCGCACCGATTCGTCGCCGGAGATTCTGACCTATCAGATGGCGATCGATAATCTGCTTTTTCTTGCCGAAGATCCAGACCGCATTCCTACGCACATGGGGCGGTTTTCCGAAGGCCCCGGGTCGGCGGCGCAGTTGCTCGGTTCGCTGTTGCCCATGCTGCAGGAGCAACCGCTTGCAATTGACAAAATCTATATTCACGCGCCCGATGTGACGCCTGTCACTCCGCCGGCGCCGTTTGGACTGGCGCTGACGGAAGGGCTGAGGCGATTTTTCCACTCTTTTCAACCCGACCCGTATGAGTCCATCGGCGCAGGCGAGGACGAGCTGGAGGTGTGGGTGAATCGTCCGCGGCAGTATGTGGACCTCTTGCAGCTCATGGCGGACGAGTCCTTCACCCCGCGCACCGGCGTGCGCGTCAAGTTTTCGATCATGCCCGACGAGTCGAAGCTGGTTTTGGCGAATGCCGCCGGCATCCAGCCCGACGTCGCCCTGGGCGTCAGCACGCACATCCCTTACGACCTTGCCGTGCGCAACGCCCTGTACGACCTGCGCTCCTTCGACGATTTCGATTCGTTCATTCGCATCTATTCGCCCGGTTCGCTCCTCAGCTACATCATCGACGATTCGGTCTATGCGATCCCGGAGACGCAGGACTTTTGGATCACCTTCTATCGTAAGGACATCCTGGATGCGTTCGGGCTGCCCGTGCCGCGCACCTGGAATGAGGTCATCGAAATCCTGCCGGAGCTGCAACGCTATGGCATGAACTACAGCTCGCCGCTTTCGGGCGACGCCGGCATACGCTGGTACCTGGTCACGGCGCCGTATCTCTTCAACTTCGGCGCCAAACTCTACAGCGACGACGGTTTTGCGTCCGGCCTGGGAAGCGAGGAGGCGCTCGCCGCCATCCGCGAGCACACGCTCGACAAGCGCTCGTTCTCTCCGACCGCGCTCCAGAACTACGCGGCGTGCCCGTATCGCTTCCTCCTCTCCGCCGTGCACCGGCTCGCGCCGCGCGAGGAGCCGGCCGCCATCGAGGATCTCGATCCGATGACGCGCGGCTCGCTCGTTCACGAGGTGCAGTTCG
>CALFWA010000158.1 GCA_937928035.1 uncultured Caldilinea sp.
GCGCGTCGAAGAAGGGTTGGAGCGTCTGGAGCGCTATCTGAACGAAGCCTATCGCGCCCGGCTGCCCTTTGTGCGCATCATTCACGGACACGGCACCGGCGCCATGAAAAGCGCCGTGCGCGAGGCGCTCAAGCATCATCCGCTGGTGGGAGCCATGCGCGCAGGCGAGGCTGGCGAAGGCGGCGACGGCGTGACCATGGTGAAATTGGTGAATTCCTAATCTTCTAAGGTGGACTCATTCTCATCGTCAAGGATTTGCGATTTTTATGACGCAATCAACGGACAAGATTCGCTGCAGCGTAGGGGTGACAGCCTACAACGAAGAGGCCAATATCGGCTCGCTGTTAGAAGCGCTCATCGATCAACATCTTCACGAGGTGGAAATCGTCGAAATCATCGTGGTGGCGAGCGCATGCACCGACCGCACGGTAGAGATCGTCAAAGAGTACATGGCGAAAGACGCGCGCATCAAATTGATTGAACAGGAACATCGCGAAGGCAAGACAAGCGCCGTCAATCTCTTCCTCAAGGCCGCGCAGTGCGACATCTGCGTGCTGGAGAGCGGCGACACGCTGCCCCATGAATATGCAGTCGAGCACCTGGTGCGCATGTTCCGCGACCCAACGGTGGGCATGGTGGGCGCGCAGAAGATGGCGGTTAACACGCCGGATCACATCATCGGGCTGCTCAGCCATCTGCGCCTGCGCATGGAGCATGAGCTCTGTCTAGAGATTCCCCGGCTGGGCGAAATGATCGCCTTCCGCAAAATCTTTGATCAAATCCCGCCGGATGTGGCGATGGACGAAGCCTTCGTCGAGGCGATCGTCGTGCGCAATGGGATGCAGGTGCGTTATGCGCCGGACGCCATCGTCTACAACACAGGCCCCACCACGATTCGCGACTTTGTGCGCCAGCGACGGCGCAATCACGCTGGCCATCTCTATCTGAAGCACAAATATGGCTACAAAGTGAGCAGCATCCACAACACGCGCGTGGCGCGCATCGCCCTCAGGGAACTGTGGGGCATTCTTCAGTTGATCTGGGTGCTCTTTTTGCTGGCAACCCTCGAAGGCGTCAGTCGAGCGCTGGGCTGGTACGACTTCGCCATCAAGCGCGAGCGCCACGTGGTTTGGAACATGGCCTGGACGCAGAAGCAGGATGTGCGCCGCACGCGCGAGAGCAACGGCCCCTCGGAGAGCTTCGCCATCAAGACGCACACGCAGTTGGAACGGTGAAAATCCGCCGGTGAACAAATCCCGCCTGATCGATCTCTTCAAGCTTGTCGTCGCCGTCGGCCTGCTGGTGTGGCTGGTGATGCGGCTGCCAGACCCGGCGGCACTCTGGTGGCAGATTGTGCACGCCAACAAATGGCTGTTGCTGTTGGGCGCCGGCTGCTATGCGACCGCAGTCGCCATCAGCGGGCTGAAGTGGGGTGTGCTGTTGCGTGCCGCAGGCATCGATCTGCCGTTGGGGCGTCTGTTCGCCTATCAGTGGGTGGCGGAGTTTTTTAACAACTTTCTTCCGGCCCAAGTCGGGGGAGATGTCATGCGCGGCTACGCCGTAGCCGCCGACACGCGACGCCGTGCAGATGCAGCCGCCAGCGTGTTGATCGACCGCTTTATCGGCTTGATGATCTTTATGCTGTTTGCTGCGGTGGCATCAAGTGCGGTGTTGGCGTGGGGGCAGCCCGACGGTCAACCCTTTACGCCGGAAGGATTGCTTTTCATGCGTTTCGCCGCCGTAGGCAGCGCTCTGGCGACGCTGGCACTGCTCCTCCTGGTGGCTACCTTGTTGAGCCGACGCCTCAAACGCTGGATGGAGCGCGTGCTGGCGGCGTTGCCCTTCAGCGCTCGCACGCTGCCGCTGTGGAACAAGCTGGCGCTGGCCTTTGGCGTCTATCGCGACCATCCTCGCGCACTCCTGCTGACGGCGCTGGGCAGCACGGCCATTGTGATCATCACCAGCGTCAACATCTGGCTGATTGCCCGCGCTATTCAACCCGGCGGCATCTCGATGTTGGAAGTGCTGGTGATCAACCCGCTCGTCGTCTTCGCCACTATCATCGTGCCGCTCTCACCGGGCGGCCTGGGCGTCCGGCAGGTCTCATTCGCCGGCCTCTTCCTCTTCATGGGCGCCGGCTACGAGCTTGGCACCGCCGTGGGGTTGCTGCAACAGTTCATCGGCTACCTGGTGAGCGTGCCCGGCGGCTTCCTCTGGGCGCGCGGCTGGCGCGCCCAACCGCAACGGACGACTCCCAACGTCTCAATTCATCCGCGCTAGCAATTACGCTCGCCCGTCTCCAGAGCGTCATGTTTCCTCTGGAATACGCGCCGCCTCCAGCGCTGTGATGACGTCTTCCTGGGTCAGGAACTGATAAGCCGCCTCAAACGCTTCCTTAAAACGATCGACGGCTTCCTGGCTTTCCTTCGCCGCAATCAGCCTCAGGGCGCTCAGCGCAGCCACCAGGGCGACAATGCTGGGCAGCGGTCCGGCCACGTCGGTGGGGGCGTAGATGACCAGATCGGACATCCGATTGACCGGACTCGCCAGCGAGCCGATGACGCCGAGCGTCTTGGCCCCGCGCGCCCGTGCAAACTCCATGGCGCGAGCGACCTCGCGGCCATAGGCAGTGGCGCTGACGCCGACGACAAGCACCCGATTGTCTACGTTCATCAAAGTGGCGGCTTTCCGGGCGGCGTCGTTGGGGAGATATTCCGCCTGCAGTCCGCGATGACGAAGCTGCTGCGCAACCATTTCCGCCACCGTTTCGGCGTATCCTTCTCCGAGAATGACAATGCGCTCGGCCTCCTCGAAAAGCCGGACGACAGTGCGAAGATGCTCCGGAGGGTTTTGCACCAGCATCTGTTGTAAATTGCGCTGCTCTTGTTGAATGCGGTCTTTGAAGACGCCGACCGGGTCGTCCGGAGAAAGCGGCTGGGGTCGGTACGCTGCATAAATTTCCGCCTTCACCTGCTCGCGAATGTCGTTGAGCAGGTCCGGATAGCCGTTGTAACCGAGTCGCTGAGAGAACCGCACGACGGTGGTGGTGTCGACGTCCACAGCATAGGCGAGCTGGGCGGCCGTCATAAACGCCACGTCGTAATAATTGCTCATAATGTAATCCGCGACCCTTCGGTAGCTACGACTCAAATGGTCGTAGTACTCACGGATTTTTTCTCTATACATCTGGCCCCCCTAGAATGTAAGAGTGATCGGCAATGATGAATCTATCTCAGCATGGGTGTTTTTTCTGAACGCCGGAGCCGCCTTGTCTTGGGTGCGCAACATCTCTTCGCGTGTGAGTATAGACTGTACAACTGAATTTGTCAATCACTCCATCAAAATTTTTTCCAAAAGAAACATGGATTGGCGATAAACATTGCGCTTTTTAGACAAAGTTTGCGGCGAATGGCGCATAATTTTTCATGGAATTTTGTCAAAAAATCGATGAATAAAATATGCAGACGCTGAGACATCGAAAACGCTTCTCAGTTATCGATGAAAAGTTGATCGTCGCTTGAGTGCCATGCTATGATGCGCGCTATGGTGCGTTCGACTCGGCGGTTTGTGTGTTATTGGGGCGCAATTGTCTGGCTGGCGCTCAGTCTTGCAGGATGCAGCAGCAACGAGGCGCTGGCCAACCCACAACAGGAGATGGGTGAGGAGGTGAGCGTTCCTGCGGCTGAGATGTCGCCTGTTGCAACGCCTTTTCCAACGTCCACGCCCATCGCCCCGGTTGCGACTACTGAGCAGGCCTCTGCCGGTGAAACGCCAACAGCTCTGGTCGCCGCTTCTCCGACGCCTCCTTCTTTACTTGCATTGTTGCCAACGCCAACTCCGACGCCTGAACCCACACTGCCCCCTGTCTATGCGCCGACGCCCGATGGCGTAGCACGCATGTTGCGCGTGCCGATCCTGATGTATCACTACCTCAGCGAGCCGCCACCCGACGCCGACGTCTACCGTCGCGATCTTTCGGTGTCGCCGGCGCAATTCGCCGAACATCTCGATCGCATATTGGCCGAAGGCTACACCACCGTCAGCCTCTATCAAGTGGTCGACGCCCTGCAGCGAGGGGCGCCCTTACCCGAAAAGCCGGTGGTGATCACCTTTGACGACGGCTATCGGGACAATTACGAAAACGCCTTCCCCCTCCTGCGGGAGCGCAGCATGGTGGCCACAATTTTTGTCGTCACCGACTTTATGGACGAACAACGCCCGGCTTATCTGACCTGGGACATGGCGCGGGAGATGCTGGCGGCGGGGATTTCGATCGAGTCCCACGGTCGCAACCACGTCAGCCTGGCGGGAAAGGACGACGATTATCTGGTCTGGCAGGCGCTGGGGAGCCTGGAGACGATCGAACATGAACTGGGGGTGCGCCCGCGCTTTATTTCCTATCCGGCTGGCGAATACGATCAACGCACGATCGATATTTTCAAAAGCGCCCACTACTGGGCCGGCGTGACGACCCGACAAGGGGCTACGCTGGACAATCAGCGGCTCTTTGAGCTTCCGCGCGTGCGCGTACGCAACACGACAACGGCGGATGAGCTGATGCGTCTGCTCTCCCTGGATTGGTGACGCAAGCGGGATGCTGGAGGCGACGGCTATGAGCCGCCGTAGCTGCGAGGATTGCAGATGATGTTGTGAAGGAGCCGTAAAGTTTCCTGAAAGCTTGTATGAAACGATCGCCTGGTTCCAATGTGCATAAAAAGATGAGTTTATGAAGAAGGCATCCGATGGTCAAAATTGGCGTTACTCTTCATCCCTCTGATTCGCCCGATCGCGAGGAGCTTGACCGGCTGGCGTCGCAGATCGTGGAAGGCGTGCAGCTCGCCGGCGGCGAGGCGATTTTGATTCCTCCCGACCTAGACGAGGCGACGTTGCGCCTCCGTTTTTCAGAACTCGACGGATTGCTCTTATCTGGCGGCGGCGACGTCGATCCGAGGCTATACGGAGAGGCGCCGACGGCGGTGGTCAGCGGGGTGGACGCAAATCGCGACCGCACCGAGATGACGTTGGCGCGTTGGGCGCTGGCCGAGGGCAAGCCGCTCTTCGGCATCTGCCGCGGCCTGCAACTCCTCAACGTGGCGTGCGGCGGTTCGCTTTATCAAGATGTGAGTCAGCACGAACAGGCGTTGAAGCACGCCTACTATCCCGACTTTCCCCATGACCACCTCGCCCATCCGGTGGCGGTTGCGGACGACAGCCGCCTTGCCTCCATCCTCGGCGCAGCGCACGTTCAGGTCAACAGCCTCCATCACCAAGCGTGCCGCGTCGTAGCGCCTGGCGTCAGGGCGGTCGCCTGGGCCCCGGATGGCATCGTGGAGGCGCTTGAAGTCGAAGGACATCCTTTTGCCGTGGCAGTGCAATGGCATCCGGAGGCGCTCTTGCAGCGAGTGGAATCGCGCGCGCTCTTTGCGGCATTGGTTGAGGCCAGCGCCCGTCGTTGAACGGATGCGCCAGAGCCACTTCATCCTTTTTGCAGCGAGGCGCGCACCAAAAAGTTGCGCACGTTCTGGACAAGCAGCGCTATGATGCAGTATTATTGAATCTAGCTAGAAAGAAGGGCGAATAGCTCAGTTGGTCAGAGCGCCTCGCTTACACCGAGGAGGTCAGGGGTTCGAGTCCCTTTTCGCCCACTGGATTGACATGCAACGTCGTTGCCGATAACAAAGCGTCGCAAGAGTATAAACTTGCGACGCTTTTTGTTAGGGACTTTTATTAGGGGCGAACACCCGTAGTTAACCCTCTATGAATGCGCCTTGTCGATGCAAACCGCACCCCTGACAGCCGCCGAGCGTGACTTTTTCACCGATCCTGCGCCCATTTGCCGTTGCAGAAAAAGGGGTATAATCGGTATGCTATGATGACGATGCATGTTTCAAACTTGAACCGTCAGGCGGAATACCGCAAACTGCCCGCTGTGGACGCGCTCCTGCGGTCACCCGAGCTAGCCCTGCTCACCGGGGAGGTGGGCGTCGAGGCGGTGACCGAGGCTGCACGCGCAGCCCTGGCGGAAGCGCGACGCAGAATCGCCGAGGGAGGAAGCGCCCCCTCTCCTGAAGCTTGGGTGCATTTGGTGCAAATGCACATGGAGCGGCTCGGCGCCCCATCGCTTCGCCCGGTCATCAATGCGACGGGCGTCATCATCCACACGAACCTGGGGCGTGCGCCGTTGTCCGCGGCGGCGCTGGAAGCTGTGCGCAGCGTCAGTCTCGGCTACAGCACGCTGGAATATGAGCTGGAGGCCGGCGCGCGCGGCAGTCGTCACGACCACGCTCGCCGGCTTTTGTGCGAACTGACCGGCGCCGAAGACGCAATGGTGGTCAACAACAACGCAGCGGCGGTCTATCTGCTGTTGAGCGCGTTGTGCGCCGGCCGCGAGGTGCTGATCAGTCGCAGCCAGATGGTGGAGATCGGCGGCGGATTTCGCATCCCGGATGTGCTGCGCCAGAGCGGCGCGCGCCTGGTCGAGGTCGGCGCCACCAACCGCACGCATCTGCGCGACTTCGTCCTCGCCGTCACGGCGGAGAGCGTCGCCGTTTTGCGCGTGCATAGCAGCAACTTCAAGCAGATCGGCTTCGTCGCCATGCCGACGCTGGCCGAGCTGGCCGACTTCGCCCGCAGCCGCGGGCTGTTGCTGATCGACGATCTGGGCAGCGGCGCGTTGCTCGACACGACGCAATATGGGTTGGCGCCGGAGCCGATGGTGCAGCGCAGCGTGGCGGAGGGTGCCGATCTGGTCGCATTCAGCGGCGATAAATTGCTCGGCGGGCCGCAGGCGGGCCTCATTGTGGGGCGGGCGAAATGGATCGACCAACTGCGGCGCCATCCGCTGGCGCGTGCACTGCGCGTGGACAAGATGACGCTGGCCGCGCTTGAAGCGACGTTGAGCGCCTATCGTCGCGGGCGGGCGGTGGAGGAGCTTCCCGTCTGGCGGATGATCGCTGCTTCGCCGGAAGCGCTTCGCGCGCGTGCAGAGATCTGGCGGGCGCGTCTGTTGGAGCAGGGGGTGGCCACCCAACTCCAGCCTGGCGCAAGCGCCGTCGGCGGCGGCAGCTTGCCCGGCGAAACGTTGCCGACGGCGCTGTTGGCGATTGAGCATCCTGATCCGGATGCAGCGGCGGCCCACTTGCGCAGACAGCCTACGCCGGTGATCGGCCGCATCCGGCACGATCGTCTGCTCTTTGACCCGCGCACCGTGCTGCCTGAACAGGAAGAGACCCTGCTGACAGCGCTGACGGAAGTGTTCAAAGTAACATAGCAGGGGGCGCCGTTCAGTGGTGAGGCGTGTTGCTTGTTGTACGTCGCGCAATGAAACACGCAACACGCAACTGGTGTATAGATTATCAAGGATCGATCGCAAAACTATGTTGACTTTTTTGAAGCTCGGCGGCTCGCTTATCACCGACAAACGCATCGCAGAGATGCCGCGGCTCGACGTCATCGATCGGCTGGCGGCGGAAATTGCGGAGGCGCGTCGCGCCGATCCCTGGTTGCGATTGGTGATCGGGCATGGATCGGGCAGCTTCGGCCATGTGTACGGACGCAAATATGGCACGCGCGAGGGCGTGCATGACGCCGCCGGCTGGTATGGCTTTGCTGCCACAGGCGACGCAGCGGCGCGCCTCAATCGCATCGTCACGGCGGCGCTGCTTGCTGCGAAGATCCCCGCCTGGAGCATCCAGCCGGGCGCAGCGCTGCGGTGCGCCGATGGCCGCATCGTGCGAGGAATGGAGGAGACGGTGGCGCTGGCTCTGGCGCGCGGGTTGACGCCGGTCGTGTACGGTGATGTGGCGTTGGATGATGTGCGCGGCGGCACGATCGTCAGCACGGAGGAGATCTTCGACCATCTGATCGACGCCCTGCAGCCGCAGCGCGTGGTGCTGGCCGGCGAGGTGGACGGCGTCTTCACCTGCGACCCGTTGCTCGATCCGCAGGCGCAGCGCATTGCGGCGATCACGCCGGAAACGTTCGACGCCGTAGCTGGCGGATTAGGATATAGCCACGGCGTGGACGTCACCGGCGGCATGCGCTCCAAGGTGCTGCACGCGCTGGCGATGGTGCAGCGCCACCCGACGTTAGAGATCGTCGTCTGCAGTGGGATGACGCCCGGGCGCGTGGGCGGTGCTTTAAGCGG
>CALFWA010000159.1 GCA_937928035.1 uncultured Caldilinea sp.
CGATCCCCGGCAATGCTTGAAGGTTGCCGTCGGCATCGGTGTAGGCGACCTGAATGGAATCGATAAACCATCCATATGTCACGCGAATCTGTCGGATGCGCGCGCCGGCCGGGACTTCATACCCTTCGATGGGAAGGCCGCCATCGCCGCCGCTGGGCCCAACTTTTGCTTTGCTCATACGATGTCTGCTCCTTTTGATTGATGATCTTGGCGCTATGATTTCATCACCGGTCGCAACTTGAGTGCAAGCTGCAAGGCAAATCGGGCTTCGGGGTCATCCAGGTCGAGCTGTGTAATCTGTGCAATCTGCTCAAGCCGGTAGGTCAATGTGTTGCGGTGAATGTGCAACTTTGCTGCAGTCTGGCTCAGATTGCCGTGGCAGGCGAAGAAGGCGTCCAAAGTTTGCACCAGCTCGGCGTTGCGGCTGTCGTCGTAGCTGATCAACTTGCCGAGCGTCTTGCGAAAAAAGCGCGCCGCCTCTAGATTGTTGCCGAGGTCTGTAAGCAATTGATACAGCCCTAAATCGCCGAAGTAGGTGACAGGCGAAGCGCCCCATTCCTTGCCAAGGCGCCAGCTTTCGCGCGCCTGCATCTGGCTCTGCCGCCAGTTGGCCGGCCCAACGCCTGGTCGACCGATGCCGATCACAACGCGCGCACCTTTGTGCGCGTTCTCGATGCGCATTGCCAGCTCCAGGGCGACAGGTTTGAGCGCGCGACCGCTCTTTGGATCGTCGACCGGCCAGAAGACCAGAACGCCCTCTTCTCGCCTGGCGTGAAGCGCAGCGACGTTGCGCTGTTCGATGAAACGCAGCAGCGGCGACGGCCAGCCTGGGACATTCGTCGCCTCGATCAGCATGGCGACGTGCGGTCGGGTCAGGTCATAGCCCAGCGAGGCGCCGCGCTGGATCCAGGCCTGTTCATCCGCAATCTCGGCGGCGAGGAGCTCGTCAAGAAAGGCGGCGCGCATGCGCTCCTCGGCGACGCCGATAGCGTTCTGTCGCGCCCATTCAAGTGCAGCGGCGGATGCACCCTCGAGCGCTGCGATCTCTTCGACCGCCGAGGGAGCCTGTCCGGCCACCGAGCCGTTGCGCAACAGGAGACAATACCCGCGCACGGCGTCGCCGACGCAGACAGCGGAGACGAGCGACTCCTGAAAAGTAGAGAGCGCCCCATCTTGCGCCAGTTGCAGCACGCCCACCGCCTGAGACAGAGCGTCCGGCGCCTGCACGGCGATCCAGCTGCGCAATGTGGCAAGATTGGGCAACTGGCTTAATACAGAGCTCAGGTTGTAGCCATTTTCCTCGAATCCAGCCGCTGCATTGATGCGCCCATCTTCCCCAAGAAAGACGACCGGCCGTTGGACAAAGGTGTGGAGGCGTTGGGCGATCTGAGCCAGCCCGCCTCCATCGAGGGCAGCGCGGTTGAGCTCGCGCTGCAGCTCCGCAGAACGCTGTGCAATGTAACCGGAGCGATCGACGATCAGGCGAATGATGGAGCGTTCGATATGGGTGAGCGAAACGGATGGGGGCAGTTCGAAAAGGGCGATGCCTGACTCGATCGCTGCAGCCACAGCCGCCTCGGAGACTTCCCCCAGAACGGCGACGCCGGATACGCCGGCCACGCGCAAGCTGGAAATGACGCGCTCAAGCCTTCCTCTCGGATCAAGGCGTCGCAGGTCTTCCATGTCTACGAGCGCCAGCTCATTCCCATCGAGTTTCGGGAAGGCAGGGGGGCTTGGCCGCAGGCTGCACGCCCAGCTCACCGGGCGGCTAAGAAATTCGACGCCCACTACAAGCCGGGTGGCCGGCGGGAGCGCCAGATGATACACATCGCTGAGAGTGGCAGTGCTCTTATACATAAAATTTGCGCTAGCCCTTTTCAAAAAAGGCGCTAAAACAAATTATAGAAGGGTTTTTATGCAATGCAAAGTGGGGGCGGGTTTGCATTTGTTCAAACCGCACAATTGCCGGAGGCCCGTCGGAAGAACCGAGGCCCCCAGAGTGCATGCAGGACGAGGCGAAAAAGAAAAGGCGACGGCTTTGAAGCCATCGCCCGCAACGATTCTTGGGAAGTTTCTGGTCAGTCTCGCACAGCAGAAGTCATAAAAGCAGCCACGGCGCCGCCCCACAGCGCCCAGAGCATC
The DNA here is from genome assembly GCA_937928035.1 of uncultured Caldilinea sp. Classification (GTDB taxonomy): domain Bacteria; phylum Chloroflexota; class Anaerolineae; order Caldilineales; family Caldilineaceae; genus Caldilinea. Next base: position 2,143 of record CALFWA010000159.1, read on the forward strand.
GACCAACCGAAGCCAACCCATGCAGGGTCTTGACCGATAAAATAACCGATCACAAAGAAGCCGACGACGCCCAGTACAATGCCTATCAGGCTCCCCAGCCATAATTTGCCGAAAGCAAAGCTTCGATTGAACGCCCAGACCAGCAACGGCCACAGGATGACTTGGGAAATCAACGGCAAAATGAAGCCGATGACGCCGCCGAGCAAAGTTTTCCAATCCTGCCCTAGTTTGCCGGAAGCCAGCTGATAGCCGAGCACAGGCCCGACGCCGATCAACAAGAAGGCGAGGATATACAGCACCGGGATGTTCGTGCCCAACAACAAAGCCGAAGCGGCGGCGATCAGGCCGGTTGCAAATCCGCCGTACAACGAAGCCATCCATGGATTGATGGCGGCGCGAGCGCCAGAACTCGAAATTGCTGTGGTCAATATGATCATCGTAACGACTCCTTGACGCTGGAGATTGAGGCGATTGATACAGGTGTGCACATGATAGACGAAAAGCTGACAATACGCAACCCGAAAAAAAGACGATCGCCCATTCAAGGCAGCCTATTCAGGCAACTCGTCCCATTCCGCCAGCAGCCAGGCGGCGACGGCCAGGTAGACCGTCTCTCCGGTCGGCGTCGAAAGGATCAGGATCAGGCTATCCGCCTCATCCACTGCAACGTCGCTGAGACGCGCCTGCGCCTTCACCATGCTGACAAGCCTGTTCGAGCTCTCTGCAAAGTCTGACCATGGTTCAGCCTCCAAGTTGTCGAAGCAGGAGACGCCGTACAGCTCAAAGTAGACGCCATCCTCGAGGTAGAGATCGATGTCGAAGGCGGGCGAGCCTGGAGGTTCGCCCGCGCGCTCCGCCAGTGTAACGCTCAGGGAATCCTCCCAAAGTCCGACATGGACAACGCGTTGACCGACGAGCGCCATCAGCTCTTCATAGGTTTCGTCGTCGACCGCCATTATCAGAGGAAACTCTTTGTCGCTGCGGCGCATAGTTCACTCCTTCGTTTGGGCTGATCCCTCATGGGCTGATCCCTCAGGCGTCGAGACGATCATGCGCGTAGGGATCGTCGTCAGGCGCTCAAACCACTGACCGCCCGCCTCGAAATGGCTGAAGCGCGCTGGCAACCCTCGATCGATAAAGGGATGCGGCCCTTCGGCAAGATGAAAATGCAGGTGTGGCCCCGGCGACATGCCGCTGTTACCGACGCGGCCCAGCAAGACGCCGCGTCGCACGACCTGCCCTTCGTTGACCGCCAGACTGGCCTGTTGCAGGCAACCGTAAAAGCTGAATTCGCCGTTGCCATGGCTGATGGCGACGGAGTTGCCCAGCAGCCGCCGAGGATCACTGCGAAAGATGCGCTCGTCGGGCAGTGCACCGGGTGGAAGGTCCGGCATGTCGAAGGTGACGGCGGCCACCTTGCCACCTGCCGTGGCATAGACGGGTTGGTCCCAACTGTAGTGCTCTTCGAGCGTTAGACCTGTCCCTCGAAAGAAACGATTTTCCGGGCCCAGCCGCACGAAATCCATCGCATAGGGCTGGCTATAGACTTCTTGCTTGTGCCGGTCGCTCCAGTCTGAACCTTGAATCAGCCACCAGACGCCGCGCAGCGGAAAGTGCAGGTCGGTCTTTTGTTCGTAAAACTCCACGGGGATCTGCAAGGAGTGCTGAGCGTCCACCTCGCTGCCCTTGCGGCGTGCAATCACGATGACCTGCAGGTGCGTCAGGCGCTCATAAGCGGGCGCCAAAAAGTGCAACGAGCGCAGCGCCAGACCGGTGTGCGGCGCAATGGTCAGATCGTCGCAGCCGGTTCGCTTTGCGATCATTTGCGCAGGCCAGCGCTGCTCGAAAAGCAGTTGATGGCCGCTGTAGCCTTGGATGACCACCCCGCGCAGGTCAAGAGCATGGTCGGTGGCGGTCACACCCAGGTCGAAGACAACCTCCTGCATTGGATGCAAAATTGGGAAAGGCATTTCAGTGTAGGTGGCCGCAATCAGCGTCGGCGGCCAGCTTTGCACAATCATATCATTCTCCGAACGAGCTGCATGCCCCGTGGGGTTGCGATGAAAGGACGAACTCTCTGTTTATTTTAGCGTCCCTGACGAATTTGGTGACTCAACGGAGATCGGTCGGCGATCAACGTCAGCATCCAATTGCGCTGGGCGCTGCGTTCGTGGCGACGCGCCGGATGCTCGGCGCCCACCACGTTGTCGATCACGGCCAGCGCCTCCAACGCCTCGGCGGGCGCAAGGCGATAGAAACGCTCTTCCGTCTCCAGGCTTTCGGTGCGTTCCCAACGGTCGATCCAATCGTTGAGATAGTAGGTGTAGCAGGTGCGACAGCGCCATATGCTGAAGGTCTGCTTGTCGCCTTCCGGCGTCGCCGCCGTTAAAGCGCCGAGATTGGCGATCTTGCCCTGGCAGGCGAAACATGGCTCGACGCCGGCGCCGACCCCGCTGCGCTCTAAGAGACGCTCCTCCCAGGGAAGTTCAGCGGGTGGAGTTGTCGGCTCCGACGATCGACACAGCCAGCGTCGGAGGCGGCCAAGCCATGTCCAACGTTCATCGCTTTCCTGTTCGGAGCGCTTGCGAATTGGAGCGATCGTCTCACTCGGAAGCGGCTCCGCCGCCGTCGCTTCCAGAGTCGTCTCCGGCCGCCAGTGGACGCAATCCAGGGCAAGCATCGACTGGGCGTTCAAATGAATGGCAAAAGTCGAAGAAAAAGAATTCTGCGCTACGGGATTTTGCCAAACGCAACGTCCAACCGGGATTCCGTCTTCGGTGCGAGCATGCAGTGGGCGCCAATATGCGCATGCGCCGCATGTCACGAGCCGCCAACCGGTCGCAGCCAGCGCTTCCCGAAGGTGCAGGGCAAAACGCTCTGGGTCCGGGTTGGGAATGCGCAGCAACGGAATTGGCCGATCGGGTAGGTTGTCTTCTCCTTCGGCGCTGCGTCGCGCATCCAACTCGACGACACAGGACGGTGGATTCTCATACCAGAGAATGCGCGCCCAGCGCACCGGCTGCTGGCGCTGAGCTTCTGCGCCTGAAGGAGGGTCGAGCGGCGCCAGCCGCACGCGTTGATAAACCCTGGTGCGAACGCCAGGGAAAATCCCCGACATCGTTTCCAGGTTAAAGCGCTCAAACGGTTCGCTCATTTGCCATTGGCGTCGTTGATCAACGCAGCTGTTTCGATAACTGTAGCAAGCGGATCGGCGTCGCCATCCACGACCTTGAGGAACATATCGCCGCCATAGCCCCACGCCTGCGCCATTTCTGGGAGCGAAGGCAGCGGCTGTGCGTTCACCGCCTGGCGTGCGAATCCTCGCAGCAACAGATCGTCGCCTAAGGCCGCATCGCGGCTCGCCGGCAATCGCCTGCCGAGCGCCGCCATCTGTGCGCCGCTTTCAGCCGTCGTCAGAAAGCGGGCGAGGGAAAGCGCCATCTGTTGTTGTCCGCCGGTGCGATGAGGATTGAGCATCACCCCTTCTGCGCTGAGCCACGGCTGCGCCGGACCGAAGGGGCCGGCCGGCAAAAGCGCCACAGCCAGATTTTCGCCGAGCGCGCTTCGCAGTTCATCGATGGCCCACGGGCCGTCTACAAAATAGGCGAACTCACCCTTGCGAAAGCGATCCTTGAGCATCCCATAGTCCGGATCGACGTAACTGCCGGGCGTCTGACTGAGCGTGCGCAGCCAGCGCAGAAAACCGGGGGCGTCGCCTTGTCGATCGATGACGGCGACGCCATTTTCATCGAACAGGCGAGCGCCATAGGCGGGCAATCCCCAGGCCAAATGATAGAGATTGTTGTACAGGCCGATTCCTAACGACGGCGACTGCTGCGCCTGCGCCAGCCATGCGTCTAACGTAGCGGGCATGGCGGTAGGATCCGCCAGGGCGCGGTTGACAAAGACGCTCACAAGCTCGTAGTGGGTGGGAAGGCCATAGAGCCGGCCTTGCCGGCGGAAATTTTCCAGCGCCGCCGGCCAATAAGAGGCCGCCTCCGCAGGGGAGAGCAGGTCGTCGAGCGGCTGCACAACGCCTGCGCCCACCAGTCCATCCATCCACCACACCGGCGCCAGCACCAGATCGGGTCCTTCTCCGGCGGCGACGGCGTCGGCGTACGCTTGCGCCAAATCGGGATAGGCGACGTAAAGTGTATCGACGATCACGCCTGGCTGCATGCGACGATACATTTCCAGAATTGCGGCAAGCGCGTCGCCGTCGCCCTCTGCCCAACTGTGCCAAAGAACAATGCGTCCAGACAGAGGAGTGGGCGTCGGCGTGGCTGTCGGCAACCCACGCTGCGCCGGGTCGCCTGACGATTGAGCATCAGATGCAGCGGCGTTCTGCATGGATTGCTCGACAACCGGTTCACCAGAGGGAGAAGATCGGTCGCACCCCGCTAACAACAGGAACGCCAGGAAGACCGTGAGGGAAACAAGCGCCCATCTGGGCATCCTTGTGAGAATCCGTTGCATTATGCGCGATCCTGGAGATAGTCGAGCAACGCCTGCAGCCCCAGCAAGTAACTGCGCCAGCCGAAGCCGGAGATTTGCCCGATGCACACCGGCGCAATCACCGAGATGTGACGAAAAGGCTCGCGGGCGTGAATGTTGCTCAAGTGGACTTCTACAGCGGGCAATTTGACGCCGGCAATTGCGTCGCGGAGCGCATAGGAATAGTGAGTGAAGGCGCCTGGATTGATGAGCAGGCCATCCGCCCAGGCGCGCGCCTCGTGGATGAAGTCGATCAGCGCGCCTTCATGGTTGCTCTGAAAACAGCGAACCTCATGTTCAGGCGCAGCCGCTGCGATCACGGCGGCGTCGATGTCGGCCAGGGTGTGCACGCCGTAAATGTGTGTCTCGCGTGCGCCGAGTAGATTCAAATTCGGACCATGCACAAGGGCAATCTGCGCCATATTTTGTCTACGCCGCCGCCAACGCGCGTTCCCAGTTTTGTTTCGTCCCGTTTTGTACAAGGAGCACAGCAGCTTCTTGCGCCGCCAGCGAGGCGCCTTCTGTGACATCCTCCCCGGCTACGGCGGGCACAACGCGGAAGCCTGCTTTTCGCAGCAGCGCAGCGCGTTCCTGTGCGCGCTTCACGTCGTTCTCGTCGATCACGGCCGAGACTTCCACCGCCACATACACCTTATCAGTGAGGGCGGCGCCGGTGCGCACCTGTCCTTCGACCAGCAAGTCCAGAGGCAACAGTGCGTTGAACTCCGCTTCGCTTAGGTGCTCCTCGAGCGCAGGTTCAAGCTCCTGCAGCGAAACCACTTTCACCTTGCGAAGAAGAGAGCCAAAGTAAGCGTACGCCTTGTCTCGATGGTCGAGCTCAAGCAGCTTGCCTGTGTTTTTACCAACGCGCATCACCAGTTTCTGCACGACTTCCTCGGTGCGCTTCTGCGCCTGCGCCAACTCCTCGACGACGCGCTCCAGCCGGGTCAGCCGCTCCTCCGACCGCTTCTGCGCCTGCGCCAACTCGGCCACCGCCGCACTCAACGCCTCGAAATCTTGACGGCGCACCGCATACTGCTCGCGCATGTCCCGCTGAAGCGTCTCGATGAGCTCCAGCATAGGGTACTGAATATCCTGGGGGAGCTTACGAATAATCGAGGCGTAGGTCATTTTCTTTTTGCCAGAGCAAATGATGCGCAATGATTTCAGCGCCCTGTGTGCGTAACTCGCAGCTACATTTCCTCGAATTCGCCAAGACCTTGTGGTCCAATCGAGAACGTGCGGCTGGGAGCCGCACTGCCAACCACTGTCTGCCAACTATTTGTTCAATCCACTCTATCGATTGCCGGATTCAACAGCATAACTTCTATACAACCAAGGCGCACTTTTTGATTGATTATAACCCGATTGAGGTTTCTCAGAAAAATTGTTCGTCCCTCTCCTCAGCCTCCTGTGGCAACCCAACAACTTGCTTTCACGCTCAGGTGGAAAGAGCGCCTTGCTCCAACAGGTTGCGCACCGCCGCCAACGAAGGCTCGATTGCATGCGCCGCTCCGGCGACCTCCATGGCTGCGCGCACATCCTTCAGACCGCTGCCGGTGTTAATGACGACGATCGTTTCATCTTTATGCACCGATCCATCACGGCATGCCTGCAGAAGACCTGCATAGGCCGCAGCGCCGGCAGGTTCGGCGAAGACGGCGCCGAACTGCGCCAGCGGCAAGATCGCCTGTAGGATCGCCTCATCCTCCACCAGGACAAATGCGCCGCCAGTTTGACGCACTGCGTTTAACGCCTTGACAGGATCGCGCGGTGCGTCGACGCTGATGCTATCGGCGCGCGTGGCGGAGCGCACGGGCTCTGGAATTTCTGCGCCGCTGCGCCAGGCGTTGTACAGGGCCGGGCTGCGCGTAGATTGCACGCCAAAGAGGCGCGGCATTCGGTCGATCCATCCTAGCGTCAACAGATCCTTGAACCCCTTATGCACACCGCCAATGATACACCCGTCTCCGACCGAAACAAAGACCGCATCGGGCGCCTTCATCGGAGCTTTCGCCTCGGTCTGTTCGGCGAGCTGCAGCGCAATCTCATACGAAACGGTCTTCTTCCCTTCGGTCATGTAGGGATTGTAGCCGGTGCTGCGATTATACCAGCCGAACTCCAGGCACGCCTCAGTGCAAAGGTCGAACGCATCGTCATAGCTCCCATTCACCGCCAGCACGATGCTGCCGTAGACGAGCAGCTGTGCAATTTTGGCCGGCGGTGCGCTTCGGGGCACAAAGATCACCGTGCGTTGCCCTGCGGCGGCGGCCAGGGCCGCAAGCGCAGCCGCAGCGTTGCCGGTGCTGGCCGTCGCCACGATCGGACGGGATTCGGCCTGTGCACGCGCCACCGCAATCGCCGATGCCCGGTCCTTGAATGAGGCGCTAGGGTTGCGGCCATCATCCTTGATCCAAAGATTTGGAAGACCTGTTTCCAGGCGCAGTCGAGGCACGGATAAAAGCGGAGTTCCCCCTACCGGCAAGGGCGGCAAACTCTGGCGGCCAGAGATGGGAAGCAGCGGCCAAAAGCGTCCGATCGATGTGTCCGCATCCAGGCGCAGCCTTTCGGGAGTGATAGTCTGCGCGATCGCTGCATAGTCATATTCTACATCGAGAGTGCCCCAATCACTGCCGCGATTCGAACGGCACGGGCAGACATATTCAATTGCACCCGGTGCATACTGTTGACCACAACGCAGACAGCGCAGTGTTTTTACGAAACGCGACTCAACGAATCCAAAGCGCGCCGACCTTTGATCCATTGCAAGCCTCCAATTCAAAATGAATATGACAATAGTTGATGCTTTGCAAGCAAATTGTTAAGACAATGTTTCTCACACCGCTCTACACTGCAATCGAGACTGTAATCGAGATAGAAAGCTTAAACATGCATCGATTATAGCGCGAGGACTCTTTTTTGAGAGCGCCGATGATCCTCTGTCGAAGGTGCGTTGCAATTGGTATAAAAACAATAGACAATTTGCGACATCTGTGGGATAATCCCAGTGAATTTGTTTGAGAGAAGGGAGAAGGTGTGCATGGCAAAGTCTGGACGGTACCCAAGTTATACAACGTGCGTCGCCCGTGCGTTGAGCGCCTCGACGGAACCGCTCTCGATCGACGCCTTGCTCTTGACGGTGAGTCGTGAGCGCCCGCTCGGGAAGGGGGCTCGCCACGAAATCTATCGGGCGATTCGAAAGTTGTATCAGGCTGTGCCGGTGGCGCCGAGTCAGTTTGGCTGGCTGTCGCATCTCTTGCAACACAGCACGTTTCGTCATCAACTGACGGCCGAAGAAGTGCGGCGCGGCTATTTGCTGCTAGACGAGCTGGAGCATGCCGTCTTTTTCCCGCAATTCTTTCAAGATCATCGTGCAGACGCGCGCCGCATCACCGTCGAATTGATGGGTGGTCCAACATTGGCCGCCGAGCTTGCTGTCGAACGGAAGATCTGGTCGCTGCGTCTGGGCGTTGAATTTGCCGAATGGATCGATGCGCTGGGCGGGCAGAGCCAGGACGACATCTTAATCCTGGTTCAGGATGCAGTGGAAGGGCGCTACATGATGCGCCTTCAGCCTCGCGAGAGCCGCGATGAGGCCGCCATCCGCGAACAGAACATCCGGCTTGCGATGGCGGCGGAGGAGCTGGTGGCTTCTTCTCGTCGCTCCGACAAGGTTATGCCAGTTTGGGAGCTTGCCGCTCTTTTGATCGGCCGCAATCTTTATCGCAGCCCGGTTCCGCCCGATGATCTGCACATGGTGCTTCATCAATACAGCGCACTGCGCCTCTCTGAGGACGGTTCTGGCTATCTGCTCGACCCGCGCGGCGCCGTCAAAAAGACAAAAATGATGGCTGTGCGCAATCCCGCCAGCCCGGAGCGTCGATCGCCTGACAAATCAGAAGATGCGCTGGTCGATTTCGACGCTATTTTTTCCGTCTCGGAATTCAAATTCGATGATCCAGACGCATGGCTCGATCATGACAAGGAGTTCTTCGACATGGAGAGCGAAGAGGACACCTGTCCCGACTATGAATCGTACCTGGAGGCGCACCGCATGGCCGAGGGAACGGAAGAGGCGCTCTCCCATTCTGACTATCACTTGCTCGAAGCGGAGCTTGAGATGCTGCTTGGGCTGGAGCAGGAATTCGGTTACTTGCTCCCCGAGCAAAGCAAGCGCGTCGACGAACTCGCTGAACGCCTCTTCATCGATCTAGAGTCCTTTCGCTCTGAAATCGAGAATTACGAAGACGATGAAGACGATGGATTTGATGAGTCCGACGACGGCGCATGGTTCTGGAAGAATTGATCTCTTCTCCATTGACAAGAGCCCGTGCTTCGTCCTCTTCGCCGCACTTTTCCGTTCGTTTAGAAGAACAGACCACAGGCGCTTCTTGTGGTCTGTTCTTCTTTTGATTCGATAGCTTTCATGAACAAGCCGGTCAACTGCCGTTTCTTTTACGGCGATTATTTTCGAGGCAAGAACAAAGAGGAATGTCGGCTGCTCGCCGCCAACCCAGAAAACAAAATCGCTTGGAAGCGCAGTCACTGTGATTCCTGTCCGGTTCCGGAGATACTGATCTCCAGTAATAGCCGCGAGTTGGCGCTTGAAGCGGCGATCGTCAGAAAGTTCTTGCGCAGCCAGGTGGAGGTGACCTTCGCCGTCTGCACCAGGCATATGATAGAGCTTTCCGATCCACGCTATTGTCCTCAGTGCGCGGCGGAGCAGAACCAACACGAGGGAGAAGACGCATGAAACGGGCCTTTGTGCTGAGCGGCGGCGGTTCCCTGGGCGCCATGCAGATCGGCGCATTGCGTCTGTTGCTGGAAAAGAACATCACGCCCGACATCGTCGTCGGTTGCTCCGTTGGCGCTCTGAATGCTTCCTTTCTGGCCATCGCCCCGACCCTCGGCGAGATCGAGCGGGCGGAACAGGTGTGGCGCAACGTCACCACCGATTGCGTCTATCCGGGTTCAAAGCTTCAGGTTTTCTGGCGCCTGATCACCGGCCAGGACAGTCTATATGACAATCGCCGTTTCTATGCCTTTCTGCAGGAGAGCGGCTGCTCGCCCTCCCTCACCTTTGGCGATCTCTGCGGCGCCCGCCTGTACGTGACCGCCATGCATCTGACCACCGGCAGGCTGCACGTCTTCGGCGACAATCCCCACGATCTCGTGCTCGACGCTCTGATGGCCAGCACCGCTCTAACGCCGCTGCATCCACCCTGGGAGATCAACGGCGAGCGCTATGTGGATGGCGGCACGGTGACACCGTTGCCGCTGCGCGTGGCCCTCGAGCGAGGCGCTACAGAAATTTATGCCTTGCACCTGCATCGGCCAGACGCCGAACCCCTGCAAAAGCGGCTGCGCGGAGTTGCAGACCATATTAATCATGCCGTCTCCACCATGCTACGCCAGCAGGCCGATCATGACCTCCATTTGGCGGAGGCGGCGCGCCGCGTGCGTCTGCACTATCTCCCGTTATGGACGGACGACCCGATCGAGCTGACGGACTTCAGCCATTCGGCCACCTTAATCGAGCAGGGCTATGAGCGCGCGGCGGCGCTCATGCAGAAAGGGGATTCCGCTACAGTGGTGAATAGCGAGACGGCCGGCGCACCCTGGTGGCGCCAATGGATGCTCCCTTTCCTGGGTCAACAGCGGCGCAACCAAATGAGCAAGGCGTAAAATTACACTTCTAACGGTTTGCCCGCTTTGAACACCGCCGCCACAAGGTTGTCTCCCAGCCAGTAGGCCAGATGACGATAATCAGGCGCATCGACGATCAGTAGATCCGCCTGCTTGCCCACCTCCAGGGATCCGAGGCGGTCGCCTAAGCCAATAGCGTGCGCTGCGTTGAGGGTAACGGCATTGAGGGCCTCCGCCGGCGTGAGCCGCTGATAGCGACAGGCGATCGCCATCACCAGCGGCAGGGAGAGGATCGGCGCAGAGCCGGGGTTGAAGTCGGTCGCCAGCGCGATTGCTGCGCCCGCCTCCACCCAACGACGCGCCTGAGCAAAATGACGGCTGCCCAGGTGGAAATTGACGCCCGGCAACAGCACCGCAATCGTCTGCGAAGCCGCCAGCATCGTCATCTCTTCCGGCGGCGTCGCGTCTAAATGGTCGGCGGAGATGGCGCCAAGCTCGACGGCCAGCCGTGTGCCGCCAAGCGAAACGAACTCATCGGCGTGAATCTTGGGACGCAACCCAACGTTCAGCCCGGCCTCCAGCACTCGCCGCGACTGGGCGTAATCGAAAACACCCTGTTCACAAAAGACATCGTTGAACAAGGGGAGGCCTAGTCCGCCAAAGAGCGAATCATGGTACCATGTTGCCGCCGCCGGTAGCATCTCCTCACAAACCAACTCGATGTAGCCATCTGGGTCGCCAGCGAATTCCGGCGGCAGAGCGTGCGCGGCCAGAAACGTCGGTACAATATCCTGTGGCGCAGCAGCGGCCAATCGTTCAATGGCTGCCAAAATCTTCAGCTCACCGTCTGTGTTTAGCCCGTAGCCGCTCTTGATCTCAACGGTGGTCGTCCCCAAGCGCGCCATGGCATGGAGGCGGCGCTGCCCTAACGCCACCAGTTCTTCGAGCGAAGCCGCGCGCGTGGCGCGCATGGTCGAGAGAATGCCTCCGCCTGCGGCCAGCAGCTCCTGATAAGAAGCGCCGGCCAGCTTACGCTCGAACTCGTCGACGCGATCGCCGGCGAACACCAGATGCGTGTGACAGTCCACAAAGCCCGGACAAATGATTTTGCCGGCGACGTCCAGGTGAACGCGACCACGAAAGCGGCTTTGCAGCTCCGCCGTCGGCCCAACCGCTACAATTCGCCCATCGGCGACCGCAATCGCACCGTGCTCGATGGCCCCAACATCCGCCAGAGCGGCACCCCGTTTCGGCCCCGGACCCGCACAGGTGACCACCTGCGCAGCGTTCACCAGTAAGAGATCGACAATTTCGGTCATGGCGTCTCCCTTATGCGTCGAGTATGGCGTCCACCTCCAACAGAGCGGCCAACAGCGCGCGACCGGCGTTGATGCAATCGTGGGGCTGCGTCCACTCCTCCGGCGCATGGCTGATGCCCTGCTCACTGGGCGCAAAGATCATGGCGTAGGGACAGATCGCCGCCAGGTTCATGGCGTCGTGGCCAGCGCCGCTGGACATGCGTATCGTGCGCAGACCCAGCGCCTCGCAGCCTCGTTCGATGGCCGCCATTAACTTCGGGTCGGCCAGGACCGGCTCCTTGCGATGACCAAAATGCAGCGCTCCCCCGCAGCGCGTCGCCTCCGCCGTCAGAATCGCCTCCACCTGGTCAAGCACGGCGTCGTCCAACCCGCGGATCTCGACATCCATCATCACGCGGCCGGGGATCACATTGGGCGCATTGGGATGCACCTCGATCCGTCCCACCGTGCCGACGACACCATGCGCTACTGCGGCGTCGCGCACCGCAAGGATGAACGGCGCAGCCATCACCAATGCATCGCGACGACGCGCCATCTCCGTTGTGCCGGCGTGGTTGGCCTGCCCCTGGAAGTGAACGTAATAGCGCCGGATGCCGACGATGCCCTCCACGACGCCGATCGGAACGCTGGCGGACGCCAGTCGCTCTCCTTGTTCGATGTGCAGTTCCAAAAACGCAGCAATCGGCATGGGCGGACGATTGGCGATCATGGCGGCAATCTCAAAGCCACGGTCGGCGAGCAGGGCGGCGGTCGAGCGGCCGTCCCAGCCCGGTCCGTCGAGGGCTATCTGCGTCAACCCGCCGACGAAGGAAAGGCTGCCGGTGGGGCTGGCGCTGGTGGTCGCCTCCTCAGCGGCGAAGTCGATCAGCAACAGCGGATGGCGCAGTTGGACGTCCTGGCTGCGTAGCGTGCGCACGCAGGCAAGCCCGGCCAGCACGCCGAGCGCGCCGTCGAACTTGCCGCCGCCGGGCACGCTGTCGGTGTGCGAACCGATCGCCAACGCAGGCAACGCCTCGCCGCCGGGCAGATGGCCGATGACGTTGCCCGCCGGATCGATCCACGCCTGCATTCCCA
>CALFWA010000160.1 GCA_937928035.1 uncultured Caldilinea sp.
CACGCCGGTGCTGGTCGACATCGATCCGCAGACCTACACGATGTCGCCGACTGCGCTGGCCGAGGCGCTCACACCCGCCACGCGCGCGGTGATCCCGGTGCATCTGTACGGCCACCCCGCCGATATGGACGCCATTTGCGCCATCGCAAAAGAATGTTTCATCATCGAAGACTGCGCCCAGGCGCACGGTGCACAATACAAGGGCAGGCCGGTGGGCAGCTTCGGCGACCTGGCCTGCTACTCTTTCTATCCGACCAAGAACTTGGGAGCGATGGGCGATGGCGGCGCCGTCACGGGGAATGACCCGGAACTGCTGGAGAAGGTGCGCCTGTTGCGCGAATACGGATGGACTTCGCATGCTCGCTACATTTCTCAGATTGAAGGCCTCAACAGCCGGCTCGATGAGCTGCAGGCGGCCATCCTGCGCGTGCACTTGCGCCATCTAGATGAAGAAAATGCAAGGCGCCGTCGGCTCGCAGCGCTTTACAATGAGCTGCTGCCCGATGCGCTCCAAAAGCCGACCGAGCGCCCTGATTGTCGCCATGTCTACCACCTCTACGTGGTGCAGCATCCCGAGCGGGATCGGCTCCGCAGTCGCCTCGCCGACCAGGGCGTCGGCGCAGCCATCCATTACCCTGCGCCGGTGCACTTGCAACCCGCCTATCAAAACGGCGCAGTGCGCTCCCACCCTTTGCCCATCACCGAGCGTGCCGCACGCAAGGTGCTTTCGTTGCCGATGCACCCGATGCTGAGCGAAATGCAGGTTCGCCAGGTGGTCGAGGCAGTGTGCGCTGCGCTTGATTGAAGCCCGATGAGCGACGTGTCTTCGCCGCAGGCTGCGGCGCGCCCCTGGCGACGCCTCCACCTTCCAACCGATCCATATCTGTGGGCGCTGATGACGCTGGCCCTTCTCTACACCGTCGTTTTCACGCGGCTGGCCTGGGAGATGCACGCCGGCATGCGCACTCACCGTTCGGACCTGGGCCAGATCGACCAGGCGATCTGGAACAGCAGCCGCGGGCGTCTGCTGGCGCAGACTGACAACGGCTTCGAGGCCACCCGCCTTACCGATCACGTCGAGCCGATCTTAGTGTTGATCAGTCCGATCTACTGGCTTTGGGACGATGTGCGAGCAATTTTACTGTTGCAGGCTGCAGCGGCGGCGATCGGCGCGCTGCCGCTCTACCTGCTCGCCTTGCGCAGGTGCGAAGCGGTCTTGTCCCCGCGCGAGCGTCTCCAGGTGTGGCGGCTGGAGCCGCTGCGACAGAAGGCGAGGCCGCTGGCCTTTGCACTGGGCGTCGCCTATCTGCTGGCGCCTCAGCTTCAGTCTGCGCTGTTGACCGAGTTCCATGCTGCGCCTCTGGCTGCACCGCTCGTGCTTTGGGCGTTTTGGGCGGTGGACGCGCAGCGCTGGAGGCAATTTGTGGTCGCTGCGCTGCTTGTGGCTGGCGTAAAAGAAGAGATGGCGCTGCTCGCCGCCGGGCTGGGCGCATGGGCAATGTGGCGCGCATGGTGGGAAGGCAAGGCGTACAAGCAATGGGTTCCGGGCGCGTTCGTTCTGGGCGTGAGCCTCGTTTGGTTTTTCGTCGCCACCTTTGTCATCGTGCCTATGCACGCTGTGCTCATCTATGACGCCGCAGAAAGCATCTATTTTCAACGCTACGGCGCTCTGGGTGACTCGCCGCTCGACATCCTAAAAAACCTGGTGACGCGCCCCGATCTCGTGCTTCAGATCGCCGGCGAACCGCCGCGCACAGCCTATCTGGTAGGGTTGCTGGTCATCTTCGCTTGGCTGCCGCTTTGGGGCGTGGAAATTATCCTTCTGTCTGCGCCGCTGCTCCTCGCCAATTTGCTCAGCGCCTACCCTGCGCAATATTACGGCGAGTTCCACTACAGCGCGCCGCTGGTGGCATACATGGGCGTCGCTGCAGCGTATGGGTTAGGTCGGCTATGGCGCTGGACGACGCACCGACTCAATCGCAGCTCGCCTGCCTTTCAGCATCTGCCTGCGCGTGGAACGGGAACCATGGCGCTCGTGGCGCTGGTGCAGAATGCACGCACGGTGCTGACGCCGATTACTGCGTTCCTCCTCGTCGCCTGGGTGCTGGCCTGGTCGGTTGGCAACTATCTGCACCATGGCCGCGGCCCGTTGGGCGGCCGCTATGACCCGACACCGGTCACGGCGCACCATCGCCTGCTGGAGCGTTTCGTGGCGCAGATTCCCGCCGACGCCCGGGTGACCGCCACCGCCGGCGTCCACCCTCATGTGAGCCATCGCCGCTACATCTATCAGTTTCCGCTCGGCCTCGATGCCCCCACCCCGCCGGCGGAGCGGGCGCAATGGGCGCTGCTCGATGTGACCACCAACACCGACATGGCTCCGGGCGACCTGAAGGCGCGCGTTGACGCCATGCTGGCAGGCAAGTGGGGCGTGGTGGACGCCGCCGACGGATTTCTCCTACTCGCCGAGGGGGCGGAGGAGAAAGAGGTTCCTGAAGACTTCTACGCCTTCACGCTCGTCGGTCGCGAGGAGGCGCCGGAGGCGCCGCTCCGGCTGCTTTCCATCGCCGTCGAAGACTGGCCGCGCTGGCGACAGACAAAGGTGGTCTTCGAGTGGTTGGTCGGCGTAGGCTACGACCCGACGCAGACGCCGCCGACGGCTCTCTTCAAGACGCCGCAGCAGGACGTGATCGCCTCGCTGGAGAGCGCTGCGCCGCCCGCACTGGTCTGGCGACCGCCTTCGCAGTGGCAGCCGGGCGATCGCGTGCGCGTGACGACGCTGGGGCTGTTCCTGCCGCGCACGACGCTCGTCGAAGCGTCCGGCGCCGACCGCTGGCCTGCCGCCATCTTCCGTCGCTTGGAGAAGGGTCAGCTAGTTCGCCTCCCTGACGATCTCTCCACTGCGGCCGATTTGAGCGCGGCGCTGGCTGCAGCCGGCGTCGGACCGCTGCGCTCCGCAAGGGCGCAATTCCGCTTGCCAGAGGACGCATCGATCGGTCTGCACGTCTGGGTCGCCGAGGGCAGCCTGCACCCTGGCGGCGACCTCGACCTCTGGATGCGCTGGGAAGCGCCTGCATGGCCGGCGCAACTTTCTGCCTTTGTACATCTGCGACGCAATGGGGAAATAGTGACGCAGGCCGACGGTGCGCCGCTCTTCTGGCCTGCTGCGGGCGGCTTCATCAACGACTGGCGGCAGATGACGATTCCCGCCGACCTGCCGCCTGAAGGCGAATGGTCGCTGGCGGTGGGGGTGTACGACCCGCGCAGCGGCGCGCGTCTTCTGCTGGAGAACGGCGAGGACGCGTTGATCCTCGGCCCCCTGCGGATGACGACGCCGCCTCCACCTGACCAAACATGCGCTCTGATTCCTCAGAGCTGTGCTGCGCAATAGGCGGAGGTTGCAAGTGCGCCCAACGCCGTGAAAAGAGAAACAGCGAGCGGTCAAAGCTGCGACCTATTGAAAGAGAACACGCCACAGATGCAGTTAAGGACTGGTCAGCGTTATACTATCTATCACCAGAAACGGCACCCAAAGGAGTCTCGAATCGGAAGCGCGCTATGCAGACAGAAAGTTCACTTTCCACGACGCAACTGCGCCAGGACGCCCATCGCTGGCTGCGCACCTACGGCACCTTCATCGGCTTTCTGGCGATGATCGTCATCTTCTCGCTGTTGCGACCGGGCGTCTTTCTTAGCCCGAACAACCTGCGCAACATCACCGAGCAGGTCGCCATCCTCGCCATTGTCGCCACGACGATGACGGTGGTGATGGTGGTCGGCGACTTCGACCTTTCCGTCGGCGCGCTGGCGAGCCTCAGCGGCGTCGTCGTCGCCGATCTGCTCATCCGAGACATGGGTCTGTGGCCAGCCGTATTGGTTGCGCTGGCCGTGGGCGCAACGGCCGGGCTGCTCAACGGACTGTTGGTCGCCTATTTCGGCCTCTCCGCCTTTGTGGCCACCCTGGCGACGATGACAGCTTTTCGCGGCCTTTCGCTCTTTTACACCAACGGAGCGACGCTTTTTTCGGGCATCCCGGAAAGCTTTAGAATCTTTGGCCAGAGCTTCACCGGCCCAATCCCCAACTCGGTGTTGATCATGCTAGGCGTGGTGGCGGCGACCTGGTTCGTGCTAGAGCAGACAACCTTCGGGCGCCGCCTCTACGCCGTCGGCGGCAACGCCCAGGCCTCCTATCTGGCCGGACTGAATGTGCGCGCATTGCGTCTCTCCGCCTTCGTGATCTCCGGCCTGGGCGCAGCGCTGGCCGGCATCGTGCTGACCAGTCGGCTCTTCTCTGCGCATCCGACCGCCGGAGAGCCGCTGATGCTCAACTCGATTGCGGCCGTCTTCCTTGGCATGACGATGTTTCGCGAGGGCGAGCCGCACGTCCCAGGCACCTTCGTCGGCGTGTTGTTGTTGGGCGTGATGAGCAACGGACTGAATATCCTGCAGGTCAACTCCTACATTCAGCTCGTCCTGACCGGCGCAATCATCCTGCTGGCGGTGCTGTTGTCGGGGCTGGCGAGGAGGGAGTAGAGAGCGGGAGAGCAAGAGAGCGGGAGAGTTTCTGCGCTGGAGTTATCATACAATTCATTTCATTTCTCACACCAGAAGGAGTTCGCATCATGAAGCATCGGTTGATTCACGCTTTGTTGCTGGTCGCCCTTGTGTTGAGCCTGACTGCGTGCACGGCGGTGGCGCCCGTCGCCCCTGCCGGCGAGGCAGGCGGAGCAGGTCAGACCAAGACCGTCGCCGTGGTGACGCCCTACATGGCCAACGCCACCACCAAGTATGCCATCGAGCAGTTTGAAAAGTACGGCAAAGCCAAGGGGTGGAACGTCACCGTCACCGACACTAACGCCGATTTTAACCTGTTGGTCAGCCGCATCGAAGACGCCGTCACGCAGAAAGTGGACGCCATCGTGCTCGGCATGGGCGACCCTGCGCAGATGACCAAAGGTCTGGAGGCGGCGCAGGCGGCCGGCATTCCGGTCTTTGGGCTGGACGCAGGCAACGGCCCCGGCGTGGTGCTCAACATCACCTCCGACAATGGACAGTTGGGCCGAGAAACGGCGCGTTATCTGGCCGAGGCGATCGGCGGCAAGGGCAACGTGGTGATGTTCACGCATGACCCACATCCTGGCGTGCGCGCACGTGCTGAAGCCGCCGCCGCTGAATTCGCCAACTATCCGGAGATCACGGTGATCGACAAGAAGCACATCGAGGTTCCCGGACCGGTCGACTTTGCGCGCAGCGTCACCCAAGACCTGCTGACCGCCTATCCCAAC
>CALFWA010000161.1 GCA_937928035.1 uncultured Caldilinea sp.
CGGTGCCGCCGACGTTGACGTCGTTGTATTCGCGCGGGTAAAGCACCGAGGCCGGCACGCTGACCAGCGCCGCCAGATGGTAGACGACGTCGACGCCCTGGAGCAGAGACCATAGCTTCGGTACATCGCGCACATCGCCGCGGTTAAAGCTGACTTCCGGCGGCAGCTTCGACGGATCGCCGCTGCTTAGGTTGTCCAGCACGCGCACGGCGATATTGCTCTGCACCAGCCGTCTGGCGAGGTGGGCGCCGATGAAACCGGCTCCTCCGGTAATCAGAACTCGCATAGGCTTGACTCCTTACGAAACGAACTTGCACCCCTTGTCATCCCTTCAGAATCGTTCTCCCTTCAGAAGCGTTCTTCCTTCAGAAGCGTTCTCCCCTCAGAATGCTTCCAAAGACGTCGCCGAGGGGTGCACCCAAGCATAGCACAGGGTGACGCTGCATCCGGAATGAGAAAAACGGGAAACTAGCGTCGAAGGTCGCCGGGATCGCTGAAGCGACGTTTGGAGGAATCGGGCAGGTCGCCCTGCTGTCCGCCGGCCGGATTGCGCCCCGGTTCAGAGCTGTCGGGTTTGCCTGTCAAATCATTGTACATTCGACAGGCGCGGACCAAGTTGGCGGCAGAAAAATGGCCCAACGTCCAACGGCGGATCGGGGGCTCGCCGCCGAAAAGCATTTCAACGATTTCACCGACCGAATGGCCTTTGGCCTCCAACTTTTGCACCTCATTGGCCAGGCGGACCAGGTCGTTGATTTTGCCGAGCAGCTCCGGGAAAGGGGAGCGACGCACGTTGCCGCTGCCCGGAAAGAGGCGCTCCGGTCGCAGCGCCGCCATGGTACGCAGACTGCTGACGATGGCGAACATGTCGAACTCCGGCGCCCAGGCGACCTCGCGGCCGCCGATGAAAGCGTCGCCGCAGAAAAGCCAACGGAACGAAGGCTCGAAATAGCTGACATGGTCGCGGCTGTGGCCGGGCGTCTCGATGACGCGCAACGTAAACTGGGAGGTGCGCAGCACATCTTCGACTTCATCAAGCGAGCGGGCGCCGGTGAAGGGGCGGGGTTTCCCCCAGACCAACTGACGATAGCGCTGCATGCCGATCAACTCGGGGTTTTCGATGAGCGGCAGCGACCGCCGCGATGCGTAGACGCGCGCGTTCGGATAGCGCATCAACAGCGCCGGCAGTCCGCCAATATGGTCCTCGTGCGCATGCGTAATGGCGATCTGTTCGACCGGAACTTTCTCCAGCACGCGCACCAGCTCATGCGCCGTGCAGATGGGGCCAGCGTCGATCAGCAGCCCATCGAGCCAGTACGCAGCCGTCCAGTACAGCGGTCTCCCCAAAAAGGAGCGCGCCATCCGAATCGCCGTCACCGAGCCATGTTGCTCCACCTGAATCATGTGCGCCCTGCCAATCTCTCCATGCCGTTTCGGATGCGCTCCAGGAACGCATCGGGAATGCGCGTCATTTTGCCTTCCAGATCGACGCAAATGTGATCGGTGGCGCCGGTCATGAGCAATTGACCGGTTGCCGCGTGCGTCACCGTGTATTCAAAACGGACCTGACGGCTGCGCAGTTGGCTCAGACTGGCCGTCACGCGCACGACGTCGCCGAAGCGCGCCGGCGCGCGATATTCCCCGCGCAGGCCGGTGACGGAAAAGTGATGGCCGCTGGCCGCAAATTCAGCGTAAGGCAAGCCGATGGCCTCCATCCACGCCACGCGCGCCGCTTCAAACCAGATGATATAGGCGCTGTGATGCACCACGCCCATGGCATCGGTCTCGGCGAAACGCACGGGAATTTCAATACAGCAGGATGGCCCTGCGTTGTCTCCAGCGCCATTGCGCCTGGCGGTCATCCTCGGCGCCTCCGTTCGAGCAGATCACATATGAATCGGATGGCCCTCGACGGCGTGTGCAGCCTCCATGATCACCTCGCTAAGGGTGGGATGAGCGTGCACGTTGCGCGCAATCTCGGCAGGCGTGATCTCCATCATCTGCGCCAGGCTCAATTCAGGCAGCAGCTCGGTGACGCCTGGGCCGACCATATGCGCGCCGAGGATTTCGCCATATTTGGCGTCGGCGATGATCTTGACGAAGCCCACTTTGGCGTTAAGCGCCTGCGCTTTGCCGTTGGGCATAAAGGGAAACTTGCCGACTTTAATCTCGTAGCCCTTTTCCTTCGCCTGCGCCTCGGTGTAGCCCAGACTTGCCACCTGTGGTTCGCAGTAGGTGGCGCGCGGCATGAAGATGTAGCGTTCGGCGGGAATTGGCATGGTCGGCGCGCCGGCAATGCTCTCCGCAGCGACGATGCCCATTGCGCTTGCCACGTGCGCCAGCGCCAGCTTGCCGGTGCAGTCGCCGATGGCGTAAATGTGACGTACATTGGTGCGCATGACCTCGTCGATTTCGATAAAGCCGCGGCTGTCGGTTCGGACGCTGGCCGCGTCGAGGCCGAGCTTGTCGGTGTTCGGCTGCACGCCGATCGCCATCAACACGCGGTCGGCGGTGAGCGTCTGCACTTCATCCGTCTTGAGGTTTTTGACGGTGACCGTCACGCCCTCGTCGGTGACTTCGACCTTTTCCGTGCGCGTGCTGACCAGCGTCTTGATTCCCTTTTTATTGAAGGCTTTTTGCACTTCGGCGGAGACTTCGGCGTCCTCCAGCGGCAGCACCTGGTCGAGCATTTCGATGACCGTCACGTCTGCGCCGTAGGTGCTGTAGACATAGCTGAACTCCATGCCGATAGCGCCCGAGCCGACGACGATCAGCTTCTTGGGCACTTCCGGCAGCACGACGGCGTCGCGATACTGGATGATGCGGTCGCCGTCGATCTGCGTTCCCGGCAGGCTGCGGGCGCGTGCACCGGTGGCGATGATAAAATGCGCGGCGGTGACCGTCTGCTCCTGCACGTCCGGCTTGAACTCCGACGAGGTCACTTTGAGCGTGTGGGCGTCCACGAAAACGCCGTGCCCTTCAATGACGTCGATCTTGTTTTTCTTCATCAAGAAGCCGACGCCTTTGGTCTGGCGCGAGACGATGTCGCGGCTGCGTTTGACGGCTTTGCTGAAATCCACCTTGAGGTTTTCGAAGGTGAAGCCATATTCGGCCGCATTGTGCAATTCCTCCAGAATTTCGGCGTTGTGGATCAGCGCCTTGGTGGGGATGCAGCCCCAGTTCAGGCAGACGCCGCCCAGGCTTTCGCGCTCGACGATGGCGGTCTTCAAACCCAGTTGCGAGGCGCGAATGGCGGCGACGTAGCCACCCGGCCCGCCGCCTACGACAACGACATCATACTGATATCCATGAGTAGCCATAAACACTTTCCTTTCGCAGTTGAGGGCGGAAACGGTGCGGCGCCCATGTTTGCGGATTTGTGTTTCACGTTTCGTATTTCGTGGTGCACAACGGAAGGATGAAGCGATCGTTTGGCGAATCCCCGATCACGCACCGCGCAACGCGCACCACGCGCTATACCTCCCAATTTTCCAATGTTTGCTTGACGACTGTCAAAAATCTGTCGCCCTGCGCCCCATCCATCACGCGATGGTCGAAGGTGAAGCTGAGATAGCACATCGGTCGGATGGCGATCACGTCGTCGGCGCTGGGGAGGAGCGAAGAGCTGGCGCTGCGCACGACCGGGCGTTTGACAATGGCGCCGACCCCGAGGATACCGCTCTGCGGTTGGTTGATGATCGGCGTGGCGAGCAGGCTGCCCCCTGTGCCGTGGTTGGTGATCGTGAAGGTGCCGCCTTGCAGCTCGTCCGGTTTGAGCAACCCGCTGCGCGTGCGGTTGACGAGATCATTGAGCGTGCGCGCAATGCCGGCCAGGCTCAGTTCGTCGACGTTGCGGATCACAGGGACGAGCAGGCCGTCGGGCAGCGCCACCGCCACGCCGATGTGGATGCGGCGATGCAGGATGATGCCTGCGTCGGTGAAGCGACTGTTGGCTTCCGGCACGGCGCGCAGCCCGGCGACGGCGGCTGCGATGAAGTAGGCCGTGTAGGTGAGCGCGGCGCCCTCGCGCGTGTAGGTGCGCTTGTTGGCTTCACGGTGGCGCACGACGTTGGTCATGTCCACTTCGCAGATGGTGGTGACATGGGGGCTGGTGCGTTTGCTCAGCACCATGTGTTGCGCAATGGCGCGGCGCATGGCGGTCAACGGCTGCAGCACATCGTCCTCGCCAAGCGCCGCCGGCTCCGTGACGCGTGCTGCGGCGCCTTCCTCGCCTTCTGCGACCTCGCGACGGACGCCGGCGAGATAAGCTTCAAGGTCCTTTTTGGTGATGCGCCCTCCCAGGCCGGTGCCGGTGACTTTCGACAGGTCGATGCCGTGCTCGGCGGACATGCGCGCCACCACCGGGCTGATAAAGCTCCGCCCGCTCGGCCGTTCTTCGGCTTGAGGTCGGGCCGGAGACGAGCACCCGGCGTCTATGGATTGGGCTTGCCGCTCTGGCTGGGCGGGCGCTCCTTCGCTCTTTGCGCGCTGCGGTTGCTCTTCAGGCGAGCCGATGACGGCGATCACGGAGCCTGCAGCAACGGTGGCGCCTTCTTCGGCCATCACCTCGAGCAGCACACCATCCGCCGGCGCAGGCACCTCGGTGTCGATCTTGTCCGTGCTGATGACCAGCAACGGCTCATTTTTGGCGACTACATCGCCGGGGCGTTTCAGCCAACGCAATATGGCGCCTTCGACGACGCTCTCGCCGAGCTGTGGCATTCTGACGACCGTTGCCATCCGACGTTCCCCTATGCAACCATTAAACGCGGCGCCGACTGCGGCTCGTCCATGTCGGCGCTTTGAAAGAGATATTGTTTGCCGGGCACTGTGGTGAAACCTGCGTGTTCGCCTGCGGGGGTCAGCGCCACGATGTTCATGTACTGGCCCTCGCCAGCATCCAACGCCAACAGATCGCGCAGCGCTTCGCGTCCGGCTTCGAGCAGGCTCATGCCGCATTTGAGATAGAGCACCAGGCTGCGCGCGGTCGAGACGCGAATCGCCAGCTCGCCCATGCCGGTGCAGGCGGCGGCGCCATATCGATTGTCGCAGTAGTTGCCGGCGCCGATCAGCGGGCTGTCGCCGACGCGGCCCGGGTATTTCCAGCCCAGCCCGCTGGTGCTCACGCCAGAGGCGAGATTCCCCCGGGTGTCGAGCGCAAGGAAATTGACCGTGCCCAGCGTGTCCGGGCGGGCGGCCTGATAGAGCTTATCCTGAAGGTCGAGCGGCTGCGTCAAGATGCGAGCGACGGCGCGCAAATTCTCTGTGGCGCCGGGCGTCAGCCCACGCTCGAGGAAGCGTTCTCGCCAGCGGCGCAGCGCCTCTTCGGTGCGTTGATCTTGCGGCTGTTCGCCTAGCTCGGCGGCCAGGCGCTCTGCCCCGCGCGCCGCCAGCAGCACATGGGGCGTCTCCTCCATCACGCGCCGCGCCAGCGTGATGGCCCGCCCGTACCCCTGCACGGCGGCCACTGCGCCTGCGCGCAGCGTTGCACCGTCCATGATGCTGGCGTCCAGCTCCACTTCGCCGAGGACGTTGGGCAACCCGCCATAGCCGACGCTATGGTCTTCGGGGTCCTCTTCTACAACGCGACAGGCCAGCTCGACTGCATCGAGCGCGCTGCCGCCTGCGCGCAACAGGGGCATTGCCGCCAGAATGCCACGACGCCCATTCTCGCTTGCTACAATCACCGGAACCGGCACACGCACCTCCATCGAATCATGTGGGGAAAAATCCACCCAGGAACACGAAGCACGAAGAAATCGTTTAACATCGTTGCGATTGAGCGTCAACGATAGTTCATCAGGTATTTTTCGATACACGTTTGAATTGGCTCAAGCAGATCCTCCCAGGCAGCATAGGGGAGCTTGTTGACCGTGACAAAATCTTGCACCATAAAGACGTTGTAGACGCCGTCGAGCGCAAAGATGGCCGCCGCAAGGGGGTGACCGGCCGCCTCCTGAGGGCTGGCGAAGCTGAGCGGTTTGGGGAAGAGCCGTTCGGGCAAGGTGAACTTCATGGCGTTCGGGTTGGGCGTAGGTTTTGGCTGCACTGACATAGCAGGTAGTATAGCATAAAGCAGAAAGGTTTTCAGGAAGCAGGGAATTGCGAGGACGGAACAAGCACAGGATGGGAATTTATCTCTTCGCGTCACCGGATTTGAATATTGATTCAACGCAAAGACGCCAAGATGCAAAGGCGCCGGAAAAGATGCGGGAGCGCTTGATGCGCCTTGCCGCGTTGTGCAATTTTCACCGGAGTCGGCCCCGTCAAGACGTCGCCCTTGGCGGGAAACCTGGGATTGTGAAAGCGCTGAAAGTGTTGCTGCTTGTTCTATGTGTGCTTCTCGCTGCAGTCGGGTGGCACCCATCCAGGGCGAGCGCATCCCCTCCTCCGGAGAACTGGGGTTGCCGGACGGTCTATCCGATCCGCATTCAGCGGGACAGCATCTTCTGGAATTACTGGGAGTACGCAGGCGCCATGGCGTCGGGCAAAATTCGCTTCTGGAGGCATTACTACGTAGTGTACAACCATCCCAACTGGGTGATGCAATATGTGCATACGGACAGCGTCTTCTGCCCGTGAAAAATTGTCATCCTTGAAAGTTGCGCGTCATTTCTTTTTGCGCGGAATCTCTCCGAGCACCGACAAGCCCAATGCCTCCAGCTCCTCTGGCCGGCGCACCGAGTCATCCAGGTAGTGAAGCAGAAATGCAAGCCCTACGCCGACGAGCAAAGCCAGGAGAATGCGCAACGGCAATTCAATCTGCTCCCGCACGCCGGCCCCCACGACACCCACCGACGGCCCATCGATGAGCGTGACGCCGGCGTTTTCTGTGCCGAGCTGTCGAAAATAAAAGGCGGCGTTCTGCGTCAGCTCATCCGCTGCGGCGCGCGCAATGGCTTCGAGCTGAGCGGCGTCCGGCCAGGTGAAGGAAAGGGTGATAATGCGATGCAACTTGCCCGTGGCTGCGCTGCCTTGAATCACGCCCGCAGGCACCTCGATGTTCTGATTGCGTAGGCGTTGGCTCACCTGGGCGGCGAAAAGCTGGCTGCGCACTACTTCGGTGAAGTCATCGACTAGATATTCGCTCGTCAGCCAGGCGTAATAGCGCGGGTCGTAAGCGGTGACGTCCTGTTCGGCGGCGGGCAAGACGCCGACCAGCAGCCGCATCGACGCGCTGTACATCGCCGCGCGCGGCTGCCAGGGGCGCAGTTGCAGCACGCTGATCGACCCCACCAAGACGGCCAGGGTCACAGGCAGCCACCAGCGACGGCGTAAAATCACCCAATACTCACGCAGTTCCATACAAGGGCCTCACGAGATCGCTTGCAACGAAGCGCCTTCCATAATGTTGCTCAGATGAGCCAGCAGCCTTGCTCGAAACGCTGCGGCGCTGAAATGCTCGGCCTGGCTGCGACACGCCTCCATGCTATAGACGCGCAGGTCGAACCTCTGCAGGACGGAGACCAGACTCTCCACGCTCTGCACGGGGAAGAGCTCGCCGGTGACGCTGGGGAGCACGGTGTCGAGCGCCCCGCCGCCTGCAAAGGCGATGACCGGCCTTCCCGTCGCCATCGCCTCCACCGGTGCGATGCCAAAATCCTCCAGGCCGGGGAAAATGAACGCTTTGCAACGTTGAAGCAGCTCGCGCACGCAATGGCGCGGCTGACGCCCCACGAAGCGTACATTCGGCGGCGCTAGGGCCTCCAACATGGCGCGGTCTCTCCCCTCGCCGACGACGATCAACCTTTCCTGCGGCAGGTGGGCGAACGCCTTTACCGCCAGGTCGATGCGTTTGTACGGGATCAGCCGACTCACCACCAGATAGTAGTCGCCGATCTCCGCGTGCGGCGCAGGTTGAAAATAGTCGGTGTCCACTGGCGGAGGAACGATCACGCTTTCACGATGGTAAATGGTGCGAATGCGCCGCTGCACCTCGCTGCTGATGGCAATGAAGTGATCGACGCGTTGGGCTGCGGCGTAATCCCAGCGCCGCAGCTGCGCCAAGACGGGGCGGAGCAGCGCCGCAAGCGCAGACGAAATCTGCTCCCGCTCCCGATATTGCTCAAACAGCCAGAGATAACGCGTCGGCGTCAGGCAATAGCAGACGTGGACCGCGCGGCGATGGTTGTTGACGGTGCGCACGCCGTGACAGAAGCCGCTCTTGTTGCTGAGCACGAGGTCATAGTCGCTGAGGTCGGTGCGCGCAAAGGCCAGCGGATAGAGCGCCAGGTATTTCTGATGGTGGCGGTGCACGCCGGGCAGTCGCTGCATGAAGCTGGTGCGAATGTCCCAGTCGCGGTAGGCGGCGGGCATGCGCATGCGGTCGTACATGCTGGTGTACACCGGGGCGCTCGGGAAAAGCCGGACAAACTCCTCCAGCACGTTCTCTGCGCCCCCCATCTGATTGAGCCAATCATGCACCAGCGCAACGCGCCATCCTGCCAGAGATCGACTACGCTGCACCGAGGCGATATAGGACAAGTCGGCCCGACCAATCATCGCCACGATTGTAACGCAAGCCGATCAAAGCGGGAAATGGGGCCAGGTTGCGACAAGGCGATTGAACAACGCTCATGAAAACCTCTTGACTTTTGCTCAATTTTTGAGTTCACTATAAAAAGGATTTGTTAACGGCAAAGTTCAAAACCGCAAAATAAAGGAAAGTGCCATGTCACAATCCGAAATTACAATCTCTCGATTGCAGGTCGAGCACCTGCGAGAGACGCTTGGCATTGGCTTCGCCCGCCCGCGCCTCTCCTGGCAAGTGGAAAGCGCCTCTCCTCACTGGCGGCAGGCGGCCTATGAGGTCGAACGTCTCTCCGCCGATGGCCAATTGCGCCAGAGCACCGGGCGCGTGGAATCCGAGCAATCTGTCCTGGTGGAATGGCCGTTCGCCCCGCTCCGTTCGCGAGAGCGGGTCGGCCTGCGCGTGAGGGTCTGGGGAAAGGACGGCGGCGAATCCGCCTGGAGCGAGGCGCTGATTGTCGAGGCCGGCTTGCTCGATCCGTCGGACTGGAGCGCCCGCTTCATTACGCCGGACTGGGATGAGGACGTCACCCGCTCGAATCCTGCCCCTTATCTGCGGCGTGAGTTCACCCTGCGCGGGGAAATTCACTCGGCGCGACTGTACATCACCGCCCTCGGCCTCTATGAGGCTGAGATCAACGGGCAAACCGTGGGTGACCATGTCTTTGCCCCAGGCTGGACGGTCTATAACGAGCGCCTGCGCTATCAGACGTTTGATGTGACTGCACTGCTCAGGCCGGGACGCAACGCGCTCGGCGCCGTGCTCGGCGACGGCTGGTTCCGGGGGCGACTCGGCTTTGGCGGCGGGCGTCGCAACATTTACGGCGAGCGCCTGGCTCTACTGGCGCAACTCGAGGTGCAATACGTCGATGGCTCCGTTGAACGCATCGTCACCGATGAAAGCTGGCGCGCCGCCACCGGACCGATCCTCTCCAACAGCATCTACGACGGCGAAACCTATGACGCGCGATTGGAGCAATCGGGTTGGTCCGCGCCGGGCTTCGACGATGCAGGGTGGAGCGGCGTGCGCATCCTGGAATGGAACATGAACGCGCTGGAGGCTCCGCTTGGGCCGCCCGTTCGCCGCACGCAACGGGTTCAGCCCGTCTCCATCTTTCAATCTCCTTCCGGCAAGACGATCGTGGATTTTGGGCAAAACCTCGTTGGGCGTCTCTCCATCGAGGTCAGCGGCCCCGCCGGCCACACCATCACCTTGCGTCACGCCGAGGTGTTGGAGCACGGCGAGCTGGGCACGCGACCGCTGCGTTTTGCAGAGGCCACCGATCGCTACACATTGAAGGGCGAGGGCGTCGAGCGCTGGGAGCCGCGTTTCACCTTCCACGGCTTCCGTTACGCCGAAGTCAACGACTGGCCGAGCAAGCTGCGCCCCGAGAACCTCATCGCCGTTGTCCTTCACTCGGACATGGAGCGCACCGGCTGGTTTGAGTGCTCTGACCCGCTCCTCAACCGTCTGCATGAAAACGTGGTCTGGAGCATGCGCGGCAACTTCCTGGATGTCCCGACCGATTGTCCACAGCGCGATGAACGTCTGGGCTGGACAGGCGACCTGCAAGTCTTTTCGCCCACCGCCTCCTACCTCTACGACGTAAGCGGCGTGCTCTGCTCCTGGCTGCGCGATCTCGTGATCGAGCAACGCAGAATGGATGGCATGGTCCCGCACGTCATCCCCAACGTGTTGGGACCCAACGCCGGCGGCGCGGCCGCGTGGGGAGACGTCGCCACGGTGGCGCCCTGGGTGCTCTACGAGCGCTTCGGCGACGCCCAAATCCTGGCGGACCAATTCGAGAGCATGCGCGCCTGGGTGGACTTCATCGCCAGGATGGCGAGCGAAACGCTCCTGTGGGACAAAGGCTTCCAATTCGGCGACTGGCTTGACCCAACTGCTCCGCCCGACAAGCCCTGGCAGGCGCGCACCGATCCGGCCATCGTCGCCACCGCCTATTTTGCTCACTCCGCAGAATTGACGGCGCGCGCTGCAGAGGCGCTCGGCCGCAGCGAAGAACAACAGCGCTATGCGGAGCTGGCGGCGAAGGTGAAGGCTGCCTTCGCGCATGAATACGTCACCCCCGCCGGTCGCCTCATGTGCGACGCCGAGACGGCCTACGCGCTGGCCCTCGTCTTCGACCTGCTGCCCACCCCAGAGCAGCGTCAACACGCGGGCGATCGACTGGCCGAACTGGTGCGCGCTAGCGGCTATCACATTCGCACCGGCTTCGTCGGCACGCCGCTCATCTGCGACGCCCTCTGCCAGACTGGGCATCACCGGACGGCTTATCGCCTGTTGACGCAGCGAGAATGCCCGTCCTGGCTCTACCCGGTGACGATGGGAGCGACCACCATTTGGGAGCGCTGGGATTCGATGCTGCCGGATGGCTCCATCAACCCCGGAGAGATGACCTCTTTTAACCACTACGCTCTCGGCGCAGTCGCCGACTGGATGCATCGCACGCTCGGCGGCCTGGTCCCGCTCGAGCCGGGCTATCGTCGCATGCAAATTCAGCCGCGTCCGGGCGCAGGCCTCACCTATGCGCGCACCCGCCATCTCACCCCCTACGGGCTGGTCGATGTCGCCTGGAAGATCGAAAACGGCACCTTCACCCTAGACCTGATTCTGCCGGCCAACACGTCTGCGCAGGTCATTTTGCCGGGAGCGGATGCTCCGGTTGAGGTGGGCTCCGGCGTTTGGCGCTGGACGACGCCCTACCAGGACCCCGATGCGCGCGGCCCTTACACGGTGGATGACCTCGTGAGCGACCTTTTCTTCGACCCGGCCGCTCGCAAGACGATTCTCGCAACGTTGGAGGAGCTCGGCGCTCCGGAATTTGTTCGCCGACGGCTGCCCGACGAGACTTCCGCAACCTTACGTCAAGTGTTGCAGCGGTTGCCAAACTATGAGGGAGCAGTCAAAAAGATCGACGAAGCGTTGAAGAATTTGTAGGCCGATGGACGCAGGATGCGCCGGCGCATCCCTTTACCCTTACGCTAAAGTAGCTGCGTCGCCTTCGCCTTCAGTCTGCCCCACCTCCTCCGGCGCCAGCCCCGACCGGTCGATGAGAGAGTGCGCAAAGCGGGGCAGAAAGTCATGCTCCTATATGCCTACGGCGAAGAGGTCGGCGAACTCGGTCGAATCGCACCATTCGCTCTCGCCCTGATGGAAGACCACCGGCGCAATCGCCGGCAACTCGCTCTGCTCCGGTCGCTCCTTGAACGATTCATCCCAGATGCGGTGCATGGACTTGAGCAGCCGAAAGCGCATCCACGGGTCGGGCTTGGACTGGCGCTCGAAGTGCAGATAGAGGAGGAGCAGACGTCGCCTTCCTTCATCTGCGCCGTACAGAGCAGGTTCGACTCGCTAAAAAACAATTCGCTTAGGTCAGGCGGGAAGCATGTCGGGCCTAGGTTCTGTATGAAAATACTTGCGCCATCGCTGATGAAGTCGGCGCCGTTGGTCTGGGTCGATCACGACTTCCCCATCGGCTCGCAGCTCAACATAGAGTCCATTCCATGTAGGAAAGGTCTCGTAGCGAACGCCTGTCATGCGGGTGAGCAGGACATGTGCGACGACGAAGCGTTGAGGATCTAACAGAGCGTCGAGCAACGCTGGGATGAAGACTTCGCCCTCCCGTTCCAGCGCTTCTACGTTTTCTGACAAAAGAGGCAAGAGGCCAAAGCGAGTGGCGTCCCACCGGATGGCGCTATTCTCTGGAATCGTTGAGTGCGTGATCGTCATAAATCTCCTGGGATAAACCAAAGTGCGGAATTTGCATTTTATCGAATCACTCTACGCACGCTCACAATTTGCCCTGTGCGGAAATTCATTTGCGTGATGACGTCCACCTCGCGGCCATCTGGGTATCGATATGTGGTGGTCACCTCGCCCAGATCGCCGCCGATGGGGGTCATCGGCGTTTCATTGATCAGGCGAGCGCCCAGCAAGCGCTCCTGGGCGGCGTAACCGGCGCGATGAGCTACATCGAACGATTCTCCGTGCACCTGTTTTCGATACTGCTCGGTCAACTCATGCACCAGTTGAACCGCTACGTTGTCACCTTCTCGGCTGTGACTGCTGGTCATGCCGAAGGCTTCGATGTCGTCCAAGTCCACCCTGGAGAGTGCGTAGCTGCCGACGATCACATTGCGGTCGCCCGCCCGCGTCGAGGTGGAGCCGCGGATAAAATCGATGGTGGTTGTCTTCGGATCGTTGATAATCATGCGCAGCACCCTGAGCAATTCCTGCGCATCGCGCGTCGGTGGTCCTTGCACATCGGTGGCGTGAATCGAAACCTCTCCGGTAGACGAAACGCGCACCTCGAATTGCACAGCGATAATCAAATTGGCCAGCGCTGCAAATCCGGCCGCATCGCCTGTTGCGATCAATTTCGGCTGAATCATTGGAGACGGCGTTTTCGACAATACAACTTCCGGTTGGCGAATATAAGATGCCCGGGGCGCATGCGATTGTTGCACCACATGGGCCAACTCGTGCGCCAACAACCTCCGCCCTTCCGTGCTCGAAGGTTGATACTCGCCTCGGGCGAAGTGAATGTGTTCGCCAACGGTGTATGCGCGCGCGCCTATACGCCGCGTCGATGCATCCGCCTGTTGATCTGTATGCACGCGCACATTGGCAAAGCTATGGCCAAAGCGCGGCTCCCATACCCTGCGCATCTCTGCGTTGAGCGGCCTGCCGTCAGACGATGAAGCAGCTGGTCGCAGAGAGGAGGTCGAGATTGCTTCTTCACCGGCTCGGTGTTGAGACATAGAGGCAAGCATCTGCGCAGCCGCTCGATCTGCTTCATGCTCATAGCGATCGGTTGTTTGAGCAGACGCCCTTTGGTCCGCTCCAGGCGCCAACCGAAGGCGCATTCTCACCAAGGCCGAGTGCGACACGGCTTTGCGTTTTGCGCTATATCCTACCCTTTCAGGCGATTTGTACATGGCTCCTCCGCTTTTCACCCCCTCTGATAAGCAGCCTCAACTCACCCGCATCTGCAAATTCGCCACGCGTTCGCTCAGCCTCGCAATATCCACCAACACCGAGGCTTCCCCAACCCCCTGGTTGCCGATGTAGATCGCCGAGTCCGCCACGAACCAGCCGAGCACGCGCGCAGCTCCGGCGGCGAGACCGACGCGACCGGCAGGAGCAGCCGTCTGCGTGAATTCATTGGCCTGCACATTGAGATGGCGCCCCAGCGTCACGTTGGCGATTCCTTCGATCACGTTGCCGTCGATCAGCAATCGGGCGAAGACGTCGCTGAAGAATGAAATTGGCCCTTCACCGGGCGCACGTTGACGCAGCTCCTCCAATATGGCGTGACCGATCGCCAGCCGCACGATCTGATTGCCGCGCAGTTGTAGGGCGCCCAAAAAAGCACTGACGATCGT
>CALFWA010000162.1 GCA_937928035.1 uncultured Caldilinea sp.
GACGTAAATAAGCCTGAAGTTCCCGTTGATTCATTCTTTGTATACCTTACCACAGACGCACTAGCGCGTCCACACCGGATACATATCATCAAACTCGCTAACAAGCAGCCTGCGTTGGTTGGATCCGTCGGCATTCATGATCCAGAGCTGCGTGCGCCCCACTTCTCGGTTTGTGAAGAAAACAATTTGCTGTCCATCGGGCGACCAGGTGGGATGTTTGTCCCACTCCCAGTTGTTGTACGTCAGCCGTTCAACAATACTGCCGTCCGGCGTCACCCGATAGATCTCGTCGTTGCCCGGATTGCTGGAGACGAAAGCGATCCACTCGCCCGTGGGAGACCAGGCTGGGTCGTAGCTGTCGCGGCCAAAGGAGGTGATCTGCCTCGAGCGCTCAGAATTGATGTTGCGAACGTGAAGTTGCGCTACGCCGTTGGAATCTCGACGCACGAACACCTCCTGCTGACCATCGGGCGAAAGCGTCAACGTCTTTCTGGCCAGCGGATAGATCCAGTCGCGCGTGATCAGGCCGGTTTCGCCGGTGGTCGGATTCAACACCCAGATTTGTGCGCCGGGTCCGGAGCCGCGTTGGAAGAAAATCAGGTTCTTAAAGGCATCCGGCAAGGCGTCCGGGATCGCCTCGGTCGGGAGGGGCGGCGGCGTCGGCGTGAAATCGCGCTCCAGGATCAGCGGCGGGGTGGTCGGCGTGGCGGTTGGCAGCGGCACAGGCGTCGGCGTAATCACGATCCAGTGGAACGGCGTCGGCGGAGGTGGGCCATAGGTCTCCGCTTCCGCAGTCGCTGCTAAGGCGAGCGCCGCTGCCGTCGCCACGTTCTGCGGCGTCGGCGTGGCGATCACATATTCGCCGATCACGGCGTTGTACGGCAGCGGTGTAAAGGTTGGTCCCTCAGCCCTGGCCGTAGCCGTGGCGGCGACGATGCGCGCCACCACCGTCGCCACATTCTCGGCAGGTGGCGAAGGCGGCACCACGAAGGGCGTTACATACTCGGTGGGGACAGGCGTGAAGGTGCCGGTCGTCAGCGCTACGGCGGTGGCGTATGCGGCATAGGCGGTGGCCGTTGCAGCGTTGGCCGGCGTCGGCGTTTCGACCACGACCGCCGGGAAGCCGGCCAGCCGCGCTGCAGCCTGCACCGTGGCCAGATTTTCTGGATAGGGCGTCGGCGTCACGAAGGGCGGAACCGGCGTGTAGGTGCCGGTAGTCATAGCAACTGCGGTGGCGGTCTGTTGTAGCGCAACTGCGGTCAACACATTCTCCGGAACCGGAGTGAAGGTCGCCACCAGATATTCAACGGTGGGCAAGGGCGGCGGAGTCGCCGGCGGCGGGCCAACCTCCAACGCCAGCGCTGGCGCAAAGCCCCCCGTCTTCTGACCGTAGCCGCTGTCCCATGCGAACAACGTGTCGCCCGTTCCGTTGGTAGAGGCGGTGATGCGCATGATGACGGATTCGGCGCCTTCGAGACGCTGCTGCTCCAGCCAGCGCAGAGTTTCCGGCTCCAGCGTCCAGGTGTTGAGGCGGTCGCGTCCCAAATCCTGGGTGCGCAGCTCGCGCAGGGTGATCGGCGCAGCGGCGCTGTAGACCATCATAAAATTGGCGCCGATCAGGGTGGCGAGTTCATTTTCCGGGATCAATTGCACTCGCCAGATGCCGTCGGCCTCCGGATTGAGGCGTTCATCGGACAGGCCGTTCAGTTGCAGCTCGCCGCTCAGGATCGGCGCGCCGCGCGGGATGCGGCCAAGGTTGAAGCGAACTGCGCTGAGCAGCGCGCGGTCGCTGAAGACGCCTGCATATAAAAAAGAGTCGTTCAGGCCGATCTGCACGTCCTCGGAGCTGTCCCACCAGCCCACCCCGCCGCTGGGCGGCGTCAGAACAATGCGCTGCGTTTCGCCCGTCGTTACGACGGAGGGCATCGCCACGTCGGCCACCGCGACCAGCGCAGGTGTCGGCGTGGGCAGGACGAGTGTGGGCGGCGTTGTGGTGGGCGCTGTGGTCGGCGCGTCCTCCCGGGGTGTGGGAGACGGTGCAGCCGTAGGCGTTGACGTGGCGGTGGCGGTCGCCGTGGCGGCGAGGGCGACTTCGGCGGGCGGCGTTGGACTCGGCAAAAGGATGCCAAATGAGCCGTTGACGGCGAACATGGCGCCTGCCGCCAGCGCAGCGATCATCAGAATGATAGCAAAAACCAATGCGCCGCTGGCGCGGCGTCTAGGTCGTTTGGTCGCAACCTCGATGCGCCTTCCGCCATTTTGCTTCGTCGCCAGGTAGTAAGGACAGCGGACATGGGCATCGCTCAAGCAATAGTTCGCCTGATGATCGGTCGAGGGAGACGTGGCAGGCTTGGTTCCAAAACAACGATGCGCCGGCGTTGGCTCGCTCAGCATGATCGTTTCGTCATCGAAAAGACCCAAATATGGGCATGCACACATAGATGTTCTCACCTCTAATGCGCTGCTTGAGACGACGAATGCGCCTGTGCAGCCAACGCACGCTCTCCTGAGTTCGCCTTCATCCACCGCTCGAGCCAGTCGACGGCGGCGCTCAGATCATCTACCAGCACAACATCGGAGTCTCGATGAATAAGCTCGTCCAGTTGTTGCGCCTGTCTGCCAGTGCGCACCAGGATCGGCTGACAACCGACCGCACGCGCAGCCCCCAGATCAGCCATACTATCGCCGATAAACGCGCAACGCGCAAGATCGAGCCGCCAATCATTTGCTGCTGCCAACAACAACCCTGGCTTGGGCTTGCGACATGTGCAGCCCGCGTCAGGAGGGTGCGGACAGAGATAGACGGCATCGATGCGTCCTTGCGCAGCGTGCACCATCGAACGCAGATGCTCGTGGATCCTCTCCACCTGATGAGTGGAAACGATGCCACGACCGATAGCGGATTGGTTGGTAATCAAAATAAGAGGGAGATTCAAGGCCGCGAGCCTGGCGAGCGCATCCAGCACGCCGGGCAACAGGGCCAATTCGTCAATGGATTTGACGTAGTCAGTGCGTTCAACGTTAAGCGTGCCATCGCGATCGAGAAAAACTGCTTCCACCACACGCCTTGGATGCAGCGTTTCAATGGCTTGCGACGGGTTCCATTGCAAGCTCCGGTCGTTATCTTGCATGTTTTACCGCCTGCTGCACCAGTTGGCGCACACTGGCGGTCACCATATGTTCGAGAATCATGTGCACGTCCTCGATCTGTTCGATCGAATGATTCTGCACTACCACAGGGATGTCCACCAGTGCAGCCAATTTTCCACCATAATAGCCGCTGAATCCGATCGTAGTTGCGCCTAGCTCCCGCGCGGCGGTGACGGCGTTCAACACGTTCGGCGAATTGCCGCTGGCCGAAATCGCAATCACGACATCGTCGGCATCGACGTATGTGAGCACCTGCTCTCGGAAGACCTGATCATACGATGCATCGTTTCCCAGCGCAGAGAAGAGCGCCATATTGTCGTTGAACGAAACGGCGCGTAGTCGGGGATAACCAGGCACAGCCGTGTTCTTGCTCAGGTCGGCGGCCATATGCAACGCCGTCGCTGCGCTGCCGCCGTTGCCCATGATGAAAACCGTCCTTCGTTCAATCCAGGCTGCAAACAAGGCGTCCACAACTTCGCCGATGGCGCTCCACGGCAGATTGAGCAGAGTCTTCTGAAGTTCACCTGCATAGGTTTGCAAGAATTGAGCGCTGTTGTACATGGCCTCCTCCTCGACCAAATTCTGTTGCTCGAATCATAAGCTGACGACCGGCGAGCATCGGTTCAGCCGCGGCGATAGTTAAAAATGATCTTGGTTCCATCGCGCTCGAGATGAAAGGGCAACTCGCGCAGGTGATGAAGGGCGCTGCGCACGTTGTCCTGCTTTTCGCGAGGACAATAGAGCAGCAAAAAGCCGCCGCCGCCTGCTCCGGTGATCTTGCCGCCCAGTGCGCCAGCGCGAATGGCCGTGTCGTAGAGCTCATCGATGGCAGAGTTGCTCACTTTGCTGGCGAGCTGTTTTTTCAACTGCCAGGCCTCATGCAACAAAAGTCCGAAGTCATCCAGCGCTCCTTCCTCCAGCGCAGCCTTGCCAAGGAGCACCATGCGCTTCATTTCCCGCAGCACCGGTCGCCGATCCTCAATGTTGCTGCGCTGTTCGGTCAACACGCTTTCGGCCTTCCGGGTCATGTTCGTGTAAAAAAGCATCAAATTCTGATTGAGACGCCGCGCTACATTCGGCTGCATGGCGATCGGCTGCACCTGCACCTCGCCATCTGGACAGAACTGCAAGACGCGTTGCCCGCCAAATGCGGCAATGTACTGATCCTGCACCCCGATCGGTTTCTTAAGCACATCGATCTCGATTTCACAGGCTTCACGCGCCAACGCTGCATGGTCTTTAGGCGTTCCCAGATACATGTACATGGCGTGCAGCAGACCCACCGTCACCGTGCTGGAAGAGCCAAGCCCCGATCCCTCGGAAGGGATGTCGCCCATGGTGTTGATCTCGATGCCGTGGGTGATGCCGGTGCGACGCAAACTCTCGCGCACCAACTCATGCTCCAGCTCATCAATGCTGTCGACCAGCTCGGTGCGCGTGTAGCCGACGCGGATCTTGTCGTCGAAGCGCTCTTTGATGATGACAAAGATATATTTGTCAATGGCGGAGCTGAGCACCATGCCCGGCTCCTGAGCGAAAAAATCGGGAAAATCGGTGCCGCCGCCAAAAAAACTGATGCGCAAGGGTGTTTGTGAAATGATCATC
>CALFWA010000163.1 GCA_937928035.1 uncultured Caldilinea sp.
AGGCCGCGATGCGCAGCGTCCAGGTTCAGGTAGACCTCTGGGCGCGGGGTCAGCTCGTAGGTATGTTTTGCCTGGAAGAGATCGTTGGCGGTGAAGTGGCTGGCCGAGAACTCAAAGGTTGGAGCGCCCTGCACGTAGAGACCATAGCCGTCCCCGTCGGTCAGCGTTAGCCAGCGCACGTCGGTCTTGTGTCCGTGCTCCTGCGGCATGATGTAGGGCACATATTGCTCCGTCACCGTGCTGCGATAGCGGCCGATCATCGCCGAGGCTTTGCGGTCGCTGTAATTTTCCCAGGGGCCGCGGCCGTACCATTCGAGTTGCTCAAAGTCGGGCAGAAGCGCCAGATCGACGCCCACGCGCGGAATGTCGGTCACGTCGTCGCCGAGATGGACTTCGTTGTACATCTCAAGCGCACCGTCGGGTAGGAGCATATAGCGGTGGATGTGCGTAAAATCGCTCCATCGATTGCGGCCGCTCGCCCGATGCACGACCTCGACAACCGGGTTGCGCGACTCCTGCATCAGGCGAGCTTCTGCAAGCTGAAACCGGACGGCGTTCAGGCCCAAGGCCAGCCAGCGCGGCAGCGCCTTCCATGCAGGGTTCTCCAGCAGGCGAATACCGTCGTTGTCCGTCGCCGCGCGCCAGACGTTGAGCCGAGGCCCGCGCACCAACACATTGCGCCCCGGTGCGCCGAACGCCGTAAGCAGGCCGCTCCGTCGATTGAACACAGCTTCACCGGACGCGCTGCGCAGGATGATCTGCTCGTCGCGCTCGACGACTTCGACCGCCGCAGCCGTCGAATCGGCGCGTTGCGCCTTGCGTTTACTGCGCACTCGGGTCGGCGCATCGAGCTGAACCCAGCCGACCTCGTATCCGGCCGGCGCCCATAACGTCTTGTTGCGCTGATAAAAACGGAAGTTGAGAAAACACTCCCCGTCGGTCGCTTTCTTGCCGCTCAGCCAGGGCGTCGCCTCCTCCAGCGTCACTTCGATCCCCTCGCCCGGGTCGACGTCGAGCTTGG
This sequence comes from uncultured Caldilinea sp., assembly GCA_937928035.1. Taxonomy (GTDB): domain Bacteria; phylum Chloroflexota; class Anaerolineae; order Caldilineales; family Caldilineaceae; genus Caldilinea. The sequence goes on from CALFWA010000163.1 coordinate 1,022, forward strand.
GCAATTTGCCGCCGGCGATCACGACGCCGTCCTCGACCAGCTCCCATTCCCCGCGCAGCCATCCCAGGTTCAAGAAATCACATCGATTGAGGATGCGCACGCGGCCTTTGGCGAGCTTCACCGGCTCAACGCGCACCGGCTGCGCCAGGTATTTGAACTCGTTGAGCGCCGGGTGCGGCGTGCGGTCCGGCCAGACGATGCCGTCGGCGCAGAAGTTGGCATCGTTGGGAACGTCGTCAAAATCGCCGCCGTAGGCCCAATAGCTTTCACCGTTGGGAGCCGTCTGGCGGATGCCGTGGTCGAGCCACTCCCAGATAAAGCCGCCCTGCAGCGCCGGATACTTCTCGAAGGCTGCCCAGTAGTCGGCGAGGCTGCCGTTGCTGTTGCCCATGGCGTGCGAGTATTCGCACATGATCAGCGGACGAGGATCGGCGTTCTGTTCGGAGTAGGCGATGATGCGGCTGATCTCCGGATACATCGGGCACATGACGTCGGTGACGCGCTCGCCGCCCCGCAAATTGCCGCCCGCCCAGATGGAGATGGCGCCCTCATAGTGCAACGGTCGGCTCGGATCGTAGCTGCGCACCCAGCCGGCAGCCGCGTCGTGGTTGGGGCCATAGCCGCTTTCGTTGCCCAGCGACCAAAGGATGATGCAGGGATGATTTTTGTCGCGTTCGACCATGTTCTGCACGCGCTCGACGAAGGCGTGCGTGTAGCGCAGGTCGCGACAAAGCTCTCGATAGAAGGCGTGGGACTCGATATTCGCCTCATCGATGACGTAGAAGCCGTAGCGGTCGCACAGGTCGTAGAAATGCGGGTCCTTGGGGTAGTGCGACGTGCGGATGGCGTTGACGTTGTACTGCTTCATGCGCTGGAGGTCACTCTCTATACGCTCGCGGGTGAGGGCGCGACCGGTTGCGTCGTCGTGATCGTGAAGATTCATCCCCTTGATCAGCATGCGCTTACCGTTGATGAGCAGGCTGCGGTCGCGGATCTCGACCTTGCGGAAGCCGACGGTGCAGCAGCTGCTCTCTTCGCCGTTGGGCGTTTTCAACGTAACGACCAGCGTGTACAGGTTGGGCGTCTCCGCCGACCAGAGCTTGGGTTTGGCAACCTCCGCCTCAAGCGAAACCTCGCCGCGCGGAAAGTCGGGTGCGCTGAAGTCGGCGCGCAGCGGCTTGCGAAAAATGGCTTTGCCGCGCGCGTCGTAGAGCTGCGCCTCCAGCGTGCAGCCCGCGAGGTCACCGCCGGGGAAGCCTGCTTTGGCCGTGACACGCAACACGCCGTCGCGCAGATCGTCGGTGAGGTCGCCGCGTGCAAAGACGTCCTGCAGATGCGGCGTTCCCGTTGTGTACAAAAAGACTTCGCGCTGGAGGCCAGCGTGCCACCACATGTCCTGATCTTCGATGAAAGCGGCGTCCGACCACTGCACGACGACGGCGAGCAGCTCATTCTGCCCATCGAAGCGCACATAGCGGGTGACGTCGAACTCGGCGGGCGTGCGCGCGTCCTTGTTCAGGCCGATCGCGTGGCCGTTGAGATAGACGTAGAGCGCCCCCTCGCAGCCGCCGAAATGCAGCACGACGCGCCGACTTCGCCAATGCTCTGGCGCCGCAAATGTGCGGCGATAGACGCCGGTCGGGTTGGCGTCGGGGACATCCGGCGGCAGGTTTGGGAAAGGCATCTGCACGTTGGTGTAGTGCGGCCGGCCGTAGCCCTGCATGGTCCAGACGCCGGGCACCTGGATCGGCGACCATGCGCCGTTGTGCAACGCGGCGCCGGTGACCTGCTCCGGCGCCGCGAAGAGTTTGAAATCCCAGACGCCGTTGAGCAACAGGAACCAGGGCGACTCTTCGCGCGCTTTGTGCAACGCATCGTCGGCGGTGGGGAAGGGATAGAGCGTTGCGCGCGGGGGCAGCCGGTTCAGGCTGGTGAGCTGCGGCGTCTTCCAGCTCGGCTGCCCGGCGAGAAACAACAGAGGCAACGGCTCCGAACGGTCGATCCTTACGCTGCTTGCGGGAATGATTGTCTGCGCGTCCATTTCAATGTCCTATTGTTTCAAGTTCTTGGCATTCACGTTGTGGAACGGATTGTGCGATGAACGGGTTGCGCAATTATGAATTTCTGCACCATTGTGCCACAAGAAGGAAGCCTACAAGAAAGAGAAAACAGAACAGTGGACGCCTTTCCCTCCTATGGATTTTTTAAAAGACTCCCCAAGTGACCGGTGACGCAATCCATAGAACGATCCAAAATAATAGATCGGCTAGGCGCAGGCGACGCGTCTCGCCGTCGAACGGTTGCAGGCGCGTGGT
>CALFWA010000164.1 GCA_937928035.1 uncultured Caldilinea sp.
CAGGAAGCCCGGGCTTCCTGGAAGATAGCGACGAACATCGACGGCGCTGGGGGACAGAGCAACCTCAAGCGCCAGAGCCTTCTCTTCATCGGAGCACGCGCACCGTTGACGCCCTCGTCTGCGTCGCCGACATTCAGCCCACTTTGCCAGCCTCCTCCGAAGAAAGATGAACAAGCCCCGACGCAGTTGGCGTCTGACAAACAAATTATGCGCGCTCACAGCCCGCTTCGTTCATTCTTCGCCAGAAGATGATGGTATGCTATGCGATTGGAGTGCAACATGTGTGTGCGCAGAGGCCGAATCAATTGCCCGTTTTTGACTGGACGGATGAATCTGCTATGCCCAAACGAACCGACATCTCTTCCATTTTGATCATCGGCTCCGGCCCCATCGTCATTGGCCAGGCCTGCGAATTTGATTATTCCGGCGTGCAGGCGTGCAAGGCGCTGCGTCAGGAGGGCTATCGCGTGGTGTTGGTCAACTCCAACCCGGCGACGATCATGACCGACCCCGAGTTCGCTGACGCCACTTACATCGAGCCGTTGACCGTCGATGTGCTCGAAAAGATCATTGCGCGCGAGCGTCCCGACGCGCTGCTGCCCACCGTGGGCGGGCAAACCGGCCTCAATCTCGGCGTGGCGCTGGCGGAGGAAGGCGTCCTCGCTCGCTACGGCGTCGAGTTGATCGGCGCCAACCTGCGCGCCATCAAAGTGGCGGAAGACCGCCAACTCTTCAAAGAGGCGATGACCGCCTACGGCCTAGAGTCCCCGCGCAGCGGCGTGGCGCGTTCCCTGGAGGAGGCGCGCCAGATCGCGCAGTGGATCGGCCGGTATCCGATCTTTATCCGGCCCAGCTTCACGTTGGGAGGCAGCGGCGCCGGCACGGTCTTCACGCCTCAAGAATTCGACGAAAAAGTGGCGTGGGGGCTGAAGGAAAGCCCCGTCCACACTGTGCTGATCGAGGAGTCGCTCATCGGCTGGAAGGAGTACGAGCTGGAGGTGATGCGCGACGCCGCCGATAATTTCGTCGTGATCTGCTCCATCGAAAATCTCGACGCCATGGGAGTGCACACCGGAGACAGCATCACCGTGGCGCCGGCGCAGACCCTCACCGATAAGGAGTATCAACGCCTGCGAGACCAGGCGCGGCTTGTGATGCGCGCGGTCGGCGTGGAGACCGGCGGCAGCAACGTGCAGTTCGCCGTCGATCCGCAGACCGGCCGCGTGGTGGTCATCGAAATGAACCCGCGCGTCTCGCGCTCCTCGGCGCTGGCCTCGAAGGCGACCGGCTTCCCCATCGCCAAGCTGGCCGCCAAGGTTGCCGTCGGCTACACGCTCGACGAGCTAAAGAACGACATCACGCGCAAGACCGTCGCCGCCTTCGAGCCGTCCATCGACTATGTGGTCGTCAAGATGCCGCGCTGGGCATTTGAGAAGTTCCCCGGCGTCGACCGCGAGCTGGGGCCGCAGATGAAGTCCGTGGGCGAGGCGATGGCGATCGGGCGCACCTTCAAAGAGGCGCTGCAAAAGGCGGCGCGCAGCCTGGAGATCGGTCGCGACGGTCTCGGCCCACTGGAGCGCGACCCCTTCACCGGCGGCTATAAGGGCTACGATCCAGGCGTCACGCTGCACGACCTGCTGCGCATCCCCAACCGCGACCGCCTTTTCGCCGTCTACGAGGCGCTGCTGCGCGGAGAAAACCAGGCGATGATTTCGCAGCTCACCGGCTACGATCCGTGGTTCGTTGCGCAGATGGCGCAAATCGCCGACTTCGAGCGCAACTTGACAACGCTCGACTACGCCACGCTGCGCAAAGCCAAACGCATGGGCTTCAGCGACCGACAGCTGGCGCGCATCCTCAATCAGAAAATGGAGAGGGAAGAGGGAGAACGGGAGAACGGGAGAGCGAGAGAGCGGGAGAGCAGGAGAGCGGGAGAAGGGGAGGCGTTGCGCACGCCGCTCACGGAGATGGATGTTCGCCGGCTGCGCATCGCCTTGGGGCTCACGCCCACCTATCATCAGGTGGATACGTGCGCGGCGGAGTTTGAGGCGTACACCCCTTACCTGTATAGCAGCTATGAAAGTGAAAGCGAGGCGCCGCCCACCGAACGCCGCAAGGTCGTGATCCTGGGCGGCGGCCCGAACCGCATCGGTCAGGGCATTGAGTTCGACTATTGTTGCTGCCACGCCGCCTTTGCACTGCGCGACCTAGGCTATGAAACGGTCATGGTCAACTGCAACCCGGAGACCGTGAGCACCGACTATGACACCAGCGACCGGCTCTACTTCGAGCCGCTGACGCTGGAAGATGTGCTCAACATCGTGGAGCGCGAAAATCGAGGGCCGCGGGGCGACACCGCCAACCTGGTGCACGGCGTCATCGTTCAATTCGGCGGCCAGACGCCGCTCAACCTGGCCAATGCGTTGCAAGCGGCTGGCGCGCCCATCCTCGGCACCTCGCCGGAAGCCATCGATCTGGCGGAGGACCGCGACCGGTTTGCAGCCCTGCTGAAAACGCTGGACATCCCGGCGCCGGAGCACGGCACCGCGCGCACGATCGAAGAGGCGGTCGAAGTCGCCGCGCGCATCGGCTATCCGGTCGTGGTGCGCCCCTCCTACGTGCTGGGTGGACGCGCCATGGCCATCGTCGATTCAGAAGCGGATCTGCGTCGCTACATGGCCGAGGCGGTGAGCGTCGTCGAAGGCAAGCCGGTGCTGATCGATCAGTTCCTGGAGGACGCCTTCGAGATCGACGTGGACGCCGTCGCCGACGGCGAACGCGTGGTCATCGGCGGCGTCATGCAGCACATCGAAGAGGCCGGCATCCACAGCGGCGATAGCGCGTGCGTCTTGCCGCCGTATAAAATCAGCAACTATCACCTGAGCATCATCCGCGAATATACGGAAAAACTCGGCCTGGCGCTTAAGGTGCGTGGACTGATGAACGTGCAATACGCCATCAAAGACGACGTCGTCTACGTGCTCGAGGTCAATCCGCGCGCCAGCCGCACCGTGCCTTTTGTCAGCAAAGCCACCGGCGTTCCGCTCGCCAAGATCGCTGCGCGCGTGATGGCGGGCGAATCGCTGGCGGAGATCGGCTTCCTGCGCGAGCCGGAGCTGGATGGGTTTTTCGTCAAAGAGGCGGTGTTGCCCTGGAAGAAATTCACCGGCATCGACGCCTTGCTCGGCCCAGAGATGCGCTCCACCGGCGAGGTGATGGGCCATGCGTCGAGCTTCGGCCATGCCTTCGCTAAGAGTCAGCTTGCAGCCGGCGCCGGCCTGCCGTTGGAAGGGGGCGTGCTGATCACGGTCAACGATTTCGACAAAGGCAGCGCCCTGAAGATCGCGCGCGACCTGCATCGCATGGGCTTCAAGCTTTACGCTACGCCCGGGACCGGAGCCTATTTTGAACGCGCCGGGCTGCCGGTGACGATCCTGCAGAAAGGCAGCAGCGACCAGCCCGGCTACAGCACGCTCGACGCGCTGCGCGACGGCAAAATCCAGATGATCATCAACACGCCGCTCGGCGCCAACGCTCGCGAGGACGGCGCCCGCATCCGCCGACTCGCCACGCGCATGGAGATCCCGCTGATCACCACGCTCTCGGCGGCGGCGGCGGCGGTGAGCGGCATCCGCGCGCTGCGGCAGAAAGAACTGCGCGTGCGCAGCTTGCAAGAGCATCATCATCTGGTCAGGGCGTAAGAGAATGGAGGCGCAAAAGGCGCATGCGCGTCGACGTCAAGCCGTTGACTCACTGGGTCATCTATAAAGGCTACAAGGTGCGCTTCACGGCGCGGCGTCCGCCGGTGGCCAAGGGCGTGCTCACGACGCCGGAGGGCGCTGAAATTCGTTTCGCCTATGACGCGTCTACGCGCGTTGTCACACTGCCCGAGGAACGCATCCGCATCAATGAGTACGGATGGGAACTAGAGCGCATGCGCCATGAGCCGACCAACGATGCATGAGTATCCGGTTGTCGCGCTGAAACCGGGACGAGAAAAGCCGGTGCGCCAGCGCCACCCGTGGGTTTTCAGCGGCGCAATTGCTTCGATCTCGGAGGATGCCGCCGACGGCGCCATCGTCGATCTCTGCGACGCGCAGGGCGCCTTTCTGGCGCGCGGCTACCTCAATCGTCGCAGCCAGATTCAGGTCCGTCTTCTCACGTGGGACGCTGCGGAGACAATCGACGCAGCCTTCTGGCGAAGCCGATTGCAGGCGGCCATCGCCATGCGGAGAGCACTTCCGGAAGTGCGGGGCTGCACCGCCTTGCGCCTTGTCAACGCAGAGAGCGATTATTTGCCTGGCTTAACCGTCGATCGACTGGGCGATTTTCTTGTCTTGCAAGCGGGGACGCTAGGCGTCGAGCAGCGCAAACAGATGCTGGCGGAGCTGCTGCTCGAGTTGACCGGTTGTCAAGGCGTCGTCGAGCGCAGCGACATGGCGGCCCGTCGCCTGGAAGGGCTGCCTACTGCCAGTGGTCCCCTGGCAGGTGAACCGCCGCCTGAGCTGATTGAAGTCGTCGAAGACGGTTTGATCTTTGTCGTCAACTTGTTGCACGGCCAGAAGACTGGCTTCTACAGCGACCAGCGCGCCAATCGACGCCGCGTGGCAGCCTACTGTGCGGGCAAACGCGTGCTTAACGCCTTCAGCTATACGGGCGCATTCGGCCTCCACGCCCTGCGCAGCGGTGCAGCGCACGTCGTCAACATTGACAGCAGCGCACCTGCACTGGAACTAGCCGAAGCCAATTTGCGTCGCAACGGCTTCGACCCCGACCGTCATGCGGAAAACATTGCGGGCGATGTTTTCCAAGTGCTGCGCGACTGGCAGGCCGATCCTGAACGTCGCTACGACGTCGTCATTTTGGATCCGCCGAAATTTGCGCACAACCAGGCGGCGATGGAGCGCGCGCTACGCGGCTACAAAGAGATCAACCGGTTGGCGCTGGGGCTGTTGTCGCCGGGCGGGGTGCTGGCCACCTTCAGTTGCAGCGGGCTGGTCAGTGCAGAGCTCTTTCAGAAAGTCGTCTTCAGTGCAGCGATCGACGCCGGGCGGGATGTGCAGATCCTGGAAACGTTGCGGCAGAGCGCCGACCACCCGGTGGCGCTCACCTTCCCGGAGGGGGAATACCTGAAGGGTTTGATTGTGCGGGCGGCGCATGCGCCGCGAGAGGCCCATGCGTGAGACTTACGAACCCTTCCTGCGTCAGTTGCGCCAAGATCTCTGTGGGCCGTTGCCGGGACGTGCCGCCCAGTATCAAATGGCGCCGCGTCCTCGCCCCGGCGCCGATCTGGGCGACGAGCCGCGGACGGACGCGCGCCAGGGCGGCGTGTTGATCTTGCTCTATCCACATGAGGGCCAAATTTTTCTGCCGCTGATCCTGCGCCCGAATTACCCCGGAGTGCACAGCGGCCAGATCAGCCTGCCAGGGGGCGGGTATGAACCGTCAGACGACGATCTGACGGCGACTGCCCAACGCGAAACTTACGAAGAGATCGGCGTTCATCCCAGCCAGTACACCGTGCTCGGTCATCTCACCCCGCTTTATGTCGCCGCCAGCAACTTTATTGTGCTTCCGACAATCGCCTGGATCGACTATCGCCCTGCGTTCCATATCGATCCATATGAGGTGGCGGCGTTAATCGAAGCACCGCTCCTGCTCCTGCTGAAGCCGGAGACGCGACGCGTGGAACCCTGGATTTTACGAGGGCGTCAGATCGAGGTGCCTTATTTTGCGCTGGGGGATCACACCGTGTGGGGCGCAACGGCGATGATGCTGAGCGAGCTGTTGGCGCTGCCCGCCATGAAACTGGCGCCAGGTCAACTGAACGCGTAAAGACGCCGCGGAGTCACAAATGTTCAGTTTTGTCGCAGCAAAACGCACATGATAGGATCGAATGTCGTGAGTATGAAATTTACAGAAAAACCAACTTTTCTTAACGCCAATTCAGCGGCTGCAGGCGAAAAAAATGTTTATGCGTTAAGCCTGGGATGGCGGATTCTGATTTCTCTGCTTCTTCTAGCGCTTGTGGCGCTATTGGGCATGCTGCTGCAATCACCCAAAGCGGCGAGCGCAGCGCCCGCCGAGCGCCCTCCCACGCAAAGCATAGCCGATCGCCTGGTGTTGGCCTTCTATTACACCTGGTTCGATGAATCCACCTGGACCTACGACAAGCTGAGCGACCTCCCCGCCGAGCCATACGTGAGCCGGGATCGCGGCGTCATGGGGCGCCACATTGAACAGGCGCAACGCGCTGGCGTCGACGCATTTGTCGTAGCCTGGTACGGCCCCACAGGCGCCAGCAATCAGACTGAACCCAATCTAGCGGCACTGTTGGAGGAAGCGGCGGCGCGTGGCTTCAAGATCGCCGTGCTTTTCGAGACGGACTCTCCTTTTCTCGGCAACGTCGGAGCCGTCAGCGCTGCGCTTCGTCATCTGCTCGACGTGCACGGCAACCACCCGGCCTATCTGCGCGTGGACGGACGGCCTGTGATCTTTTTCTGGCGCCCTTCGCTGTATGGCGTCGAGACCTGGGCGACCATTCGCAATCAGGTCGATCCGAGGCGCATCGCCATCTGGGTCGGCGAGGGGGTGGACGTCTCGTATCTCTCCGTCTTCGACGGCCATCATCTGTACAGCAACACATGGAATCCGCCCGCCGACCTGACGGCCACCAACCGCCGCTTCGCCGAGCGCGTCGAAGCGATGCGCGCGCGCGTCGGCGCAGATCGCTTCTGGGTGGCGACGGTCATGCCCGGGTACAACGACCTCAAGATTCGGCCAGGGTCGGGCTTCGCCAGAGACCGCGAAGGCGGCGCCTATTACGAGCGCTCCTGGCAGGCGGCCATCGACAGCAACCCGCACTGGGTGGTGATCAACAGCTTCAACGAGTGGCCGGAAGGCAGCTACATCGAGCCAAGCGTTGCGTTCGGCGACCTCTTTCTGGGATTGACGGCGAGCTGGAGCAGTCGCTTTAAGGCCGACGTCCCTGGGCGGCAGCCGTCGGCGGAGGCTCAGACGTTTGCGGCGGCGTCGGTGGAAGTCGACGCTGCTGCGCCGATCGCTGTCGTCAAAACCCCTGTGTTGAACCTGCGCGCAGGGCCCGGCGTTTCCTTTGCGCTGCTGGGTCGCGTGGTCGAAGGCGCCCGACTCCCGATCCTCGGCCGCTCGGACGACGCAACCTGGTGGCGGGTCAGGACTTCCTTCGGAGAGGCGTGGGTCTTCGGCGGGCTGGTGGAAGCGCTTGGCCCGCTCGAGGACATCGCCGTCTTCCCCAACGCTGCTGCTTCGCCCGCCGGGCCAGGCAGCGCAGGCGGAAACGCAAACGCCGCCTCGCCTACCTTCACCATCACCGTCAACGGTCAGCCGGTTCTGTTGCGCCAGGTGCAGGCGACGAACCCATAAGCGTTTTGAGTAAGCCGGACAGGAGCCGGAACGGACATGAGCGCCTCATTTTATCGTCCAATTTTCGACAAAGTCAGCCTTCATCAGGACATCGCCAAAGTATTGGTGGACGAGGTCTCACTGCGTCAACGCGTGCGCGAGTTGGGGGAAATCATCAACCGAGAATACGCCCACAAGGACCTGCTGCTCGTCTCGGTGCTCAAAGGCAGCATTATTTTCATGGCGGACCTGATCCGAGCCATCACCATTCCCCACGAGATCGACTTCATGGCGACCAGCAGCTATGGAGCGGGTGTGAGCAGCAGCGGCGTCGTGCGCATCTTGAAAGACCTGAATACCTCGATCGAAGGCCGCAACGTCATCATCGTGGAAGACATTATCGACAGCGGCCACACCTTGAACTACCTGGCGCGCATCTTGCAGGAGCGGCGGCCTGCTTCCTTGCGAATTATGACACTGCTCGACAAACCGGAGCGCCGAGAAGTCGACATCCGCGTCGATTGGGTGGGATTTTCGATTCCCAACGAGTTTGTCGTCGGCTATGGGCTGGACTACAACGAAATTTATCGCAACCTGCCCTACATCGGTGTGCTGAAGCCAAGCGTCTATGGAGCGCCTGAGTAAGCCAACGGTTCACAGCGCGCTTTTTGTCGCCCTCTTGCTGACCTTCCTCTGGGCGCAGCCGCTGTACGCGCAACAAGGCGGCGCTTACACCGTAGCCCCAGGCGATACGCTCGGCGCCATCGCCGTGCGCTTTGGCGTCACCGTGGAGGCGCTGGTCGCCGCCAACGGCATCGAGGACCCCGATCGCATTCGCGTCGGTCAAGTGCTGCTCATCCCCGGCGCCGATGGCACGATGTCGACGTCAGCGCCGGCGCCGGCGGCTGAGCTTCCGACGGCGGTCGTGCGCGCGCAGGCCGGCGACGACATCGCCGTGCTTGCAGCCCGCTACGGTGAAGACCCGAGACTCATCGCTGAATTGAACGCCACGACAGCAACGCATCGCCTCTTCCCCGGCCAGCCGGTACGCGTACCCGCGCGCTCGGCACCGCCTCCTCGCTTGAACTTGGGCGCCATTTTGACAATCGACGCGCCTGATTCGATCGTGCAAGGTCGCACCGGCCGTCTTTATGTCACGACCACCCGTCCGGTGACCCTGTTCGGTCGATTAAGCGACCAACCGTTGCATTTCATTGCTCTGGATGGGCAAGGTCTGGGGCAGTTTGCGTTTGTTCCGGTGAATGCGCTGCAGGAGCCCGGCGTGTATACGCTCGAGGTGGGTTACACCACGGCGCGCGGCGTCGACCTGAAACGCACATTTCCGGTGAACGTCGTCGCCGGCCCGTATGGCTACCAGGAGATCGTTGTAACGCAGGAGAAGGCGGATGTCCTCACTTCCGACGTCGTGGCCGCCGAACGAGATCGCGTCGTCGCAGTGTGGTCGCAATACACGCCTGTCTTGCTTTGGCGCGAGCGTTTCCGCCGCCCCATCAGCGTCGACTATCCCACCACCAGCCCGTTCGGTCAGCGGCGCACCTACTCCGTCGCCGACATCGGCAATTTCCACGCCGGCCAGGATTTCGGCGCGCCGGAGGGGGCGTTGATCTTTGCGCCGGCGCCCGGCGTCGTCGTGTTGGCGGAGCCGCTCGCCGTGCGCGGCAACGCCGTCATCCTCGATCACGGCGGCGGCGTCTTCACCGGCTACTGGCACATGAGCGAGATCAAAGTGGCGCCCGGCATGCGAGTGGAGACGGGGGACGTCCTGGGGCTGGTCGGCAACACCGGCCTGAGCACCGGCCCTCATCTGCACTGGGAGCTGCGCATCAACGGCGTCGCCGTCGATCCGATGCAGTTTCTCGAGGAACCTCCCTTTGAAACTGGGGAGTGACTTCAGCAGACGCAGGGTAGTGCGGCTCTCAGCCGCACGCTCTCAATAGGCCGCAGGGTTTAGGGGAATTCAAGGAAGCGCAGCTACGAGGTGGTCGGAATCATTTGTTCAATTTCATCCAACTCCCCGCAAGGTCTCGCTTCATAGGGAATTTCACCAAGCTGCGTAACCTCTAAAATAAAAAAGGCCTGAAGCGGCGCAACTTCTTCGCACCCCTCAGGCCTCCTGTGGCTCTCTTTGGAGCCGTTATTCTTCCGATTCTTCCTCTTCGGTCTGCTTGCCCTTCTTGACGACCTCAGGCTCCGCCGCCTCCGTCTCGGCTTCCGCCAATTCCGCCTCAGCCGCGCGTGTCATCATCAGCGAGAAGATGACCTCGTCTAGGTCGTCCAGGTAGGTGACGCCTTGAATCGGCGGCAGGTCTCGCACATGGATCGGATGCTCCAGCGTCAACGGCGTCACGTCCACTTCGATTTCGGCGGGAATGTCGGCGGGCAGCGCCTCGATGTGGACGATCTCATGCGCCTGGAAGAGCATCAGCCCGGCCGCCATGCCGGAGGGCTTACCTACAGCGACCACCGGCACCGCCACGCGCTGTTTCTCGTTCATGTTCACCGCATAAAAGTCGGCGTGCAACAGGGCATGGCTCACCGGTTCGCGCTGAACCTCTTTGATCAAAATATTGTGAACGCCCCCGCCCGTAACGGAGAGCGTGACCACCTGGGAGGCTCCGCCGGCCTGAAGCGTGCGCTCCAAGTCGCGAACCGTCACTTGCAGACTCAGCGGCTCGGCGACGGTTCCATACACGACCACCGGCACCCATCCCTGACGGCGCAGTTGGTTGGTTTTTCGGCCAAAAACCGTTCTCGGTTCGGCGCTCAAGTTCAAGTTCGACATAATGAAAGGCTCCTGATCAAATTCGTTTTATTCTATCGGCGATAGACGCCGCTTTGCCATTTTCCAGGCGAGCCGCGTCAAGAAATATCCCACGGCGAAACCGACGCCGATCGCCAGGCTGGCGACCGGGGAAAGAGCGCTGTAGACATCCCCACGGACGTTGACGGCGAAGAGCAGACCGGTGCGAATTTCCCGGCCTTCCACTGTTTTTCCGGCCAGCACGCCCGCATGCAGCGTCGCGGCCTGCATAGACCCCGTAAATACGGCGCCGATCGCCGCATCCTTCACCTCCAAGGAACCCGCCTTGAGCACGCCGGCGGCGGCGTCTTCCATGTAGATGGCGGCCGCCTGCACATGTTGGGCGAATGAGTCGCGCAGGGACACCTGACCACTCTCCACGCGCTCAACGCTTGAGTGGCTCACCTCGGCACTTTGGCTGGAGAGCCGCTGGCTGGCTCTGGCGGCGTATTCATCCAGTGGATTTTCGTTCAACTCGTCGTTGCCCATAACCGTTTCCTTGAATGGTCAAAACGACGCCTGAAAATAGCGCGTCCCTGATTATAACGGACGGCAAGAGCGCGGTCAATTTTTTCGACAAGGGGTTGGCGCAATCATCTTCAACGCGTCTTGGCCTTATGGTAAAATTGTGAACCATGAACAACCGCATTTCTGAGAAAGTCGCACAAAAATTGGATAGCCTGCCCACCTCGCCGGGCTGTTATTTGATGCTGGATGTGCACGGTCGCGTCCTCTACGTCGGCAAAGCAGTGGTGCTGCGCAACCGCGTGCGCAGCTATTTTCATGCGTCCGCCAATCATAGTCCTCGCACGCGCGCGCTCGTTGCAGAAGTCACCGACATTTCCTGGTGGGTGACCAACACAGAGCTGGAAGCGCTGGTGCTCGAAAATGAGCTGATCAAACGCCACCAGCCGCGCTACAACGTCCGCCTCAAAGACGACAAAACCTTTCCGTACATCAAGGTCAACTGGCAGGACGATTTCCCCAAAATTCAGGTGGTGCGTCGCATGCGCAAGGACGGCGCGCGTTATTTTGGCCCGTACACCAGCGCGCGCGCCTGTTATGAGACGCTCGACGCCCTGCGCCGCGTCTTTCCCTACCTAGACTGCGACCGCACCATCACCGGCGCCGATGCGCGCCCCTGCCTTTACTATCACATTAAGCTGTGCGGCGGCCCGTGCATCGGCGCGCAGACGCGCGAAGAGTATCGGGAGACGATCCAGCAACTGATGGATTTTCTAGAAGGCGACAGCGATCGCGTGCTCCGTCAGCTCAAGGAGCAGATGGAGCGCGCGGCGGAGAATTTGCAGTTTGAACTGGCCGCGCTCTATCGCGATCGACTGCAATCGGCGCAGCGCATCGCCGAACAGCAAAAAATCGTCACCGGCGCGATAGAGGACCTGGACTACGTCGCCGTGGCCCAGGACGAACGCACAGGCGACACGGCGGTGCAGGTCTTCATAGTGCGCCATGGCCGGCTGGTCGGGCGCGACAGTTTCATGCTCGAAGGTGCAGAAGTCTTCCAGCTTCAGGAGCAGAACGCCGACGTGGCGGAGCAGGACCTAATCGGCGCCGCTCAGATGGAGACGGTGATCGCCGCCTTCATTCAGCAATTCTATGACCAGGCCGCTTTCATCCCGCCCTTAATTTTGGTGCAGGCGATGCCGCGCAACGCAGATCTGTTGGCGCAATGGCTGAGCGAGCATCGCAGCGGCAAGGTCGAGCTGCGCGTGCCCAAGCGCGGGGACAAAGCCGCCGTGATGAAGCTGGCGCAAGAAAACGCCGCCGAGTTCCTACGCGTGCAACAAGCGACGCGCGCCGCCGATGTGCATCGCCAGACGGAGGCGCTTGCCGAGCTGCAGGCAGCGCTGCATTTGGAAAAAACGCCGATGCGCATCGAATGCTACGACATCAGCACACTGCAGGGAACCAACACCGTCGGTTCGATGGTAGTCTTCGCCAAAGGCGCGCCGCTGAAGAGTGCCTACAAACGCTTCAAAATTCAGGGCAAGGGCGGCCAGGGTGTGCCGGACGACTTTGCCAGCATGCGTGAGATGCTGCGGCGCCGCTTCCGTCGCCTGGTTGCGTCGGCCAGAGAGGACGGCGCAGAACGATCCGGTTCGGCGCAAAGGGACGCCGGCCAACGCAGTCGCAACGACGATGAGACATGGCGCATTCCGCCCGACCTCGTGATCGTCGACGGCGGCAAAGGACAACTGAACGTTGCGGTGGAGGTGCTGCAAGAATTCGGCTTGCTCGACCAGATTCCGGTCATTGGTCTCGCCAAACGGGAAGAGGAAATCTACCGCCCCAACACCCCCACCCCGCTGTGGCTGCGTCGCGGCAGCGCCGCCCTACACCTTGTACAGCGCATTCGCGACGAGGCGCATCGCTTTGGCGTCGCCTACCATCGCAACCTGCGCAGCAAGGAGCAGACGCATTCGCGGCTGGACGACATCCCCGGCGTCGGCCCTAAGCGGCGCAAGGCGATCCTGCAACACTTCGGCGGCGACATCGAGCGCGTGCGCAGGGCGTCGATCGAGGAGCTGATGGCGGTGCCGGGCGTCACGCGCAAAGTGGCGGAGCGGGTGAAGGAATGGCTATGAGCAAAGACGCTGCGATGTTCGACGCAACGCGGCTCGATAGTTCACAAATTCGAGCGTTGCAGCTGAATTTCCTCGCAGATATAAACCCGGCCATCTGGGAGCCGATTTTGCTCGGCGCCATCCACCGTCTCTATCTCCCGCCGTTCAAAATGCTTTATCGCCAAGATAAGCCGGTCACGGCAGTGTATATTCTGGCGTCTGGACGCATCAATCAGTATCGTGAAGAGACCGTCCAAGGCCAAAAAAAACGCTTGATTGCACGCACCGTAGGCGAAGGAAAGCTGTTGGGGCACCTGGAGTTTCTCTATGGGATTCCCTACACCACTTACGCCAGAAGTGAAGATGCCTGTGAGCTGCTCGCCATCGATGCGCAGGCTTTCAGCCGCCTGATTTATTACTTTCCCGGAATTCGCGAGCGCCTCTTTCCCAAAGAGGTGGCGGATCGCCT
The DNA here is from genome assembly GCA_937928035.1 of uncultured Caldilinea sp. GTDB lineage: Bacteria > Chloroflexota > Anaerolineae > Caldilineales > Caldilineaceae > Caldilinea. The sequence goes on from CALFWA010000164.1 coordinate 13,259, forward strand.
GAGCACTTTCCCTTTCATGCGCAGGCTGGCGCTGTCGCCTGCGCTCCATCCGATCGTCAGCGGTTTTCTGGCGGATGATACGACGCCCAAAGTGTATCAGCCAGGACAAACGATCTATCGACGCGGCGCTCTGTCGGAGTGCATTTACCTGATCCATCAGGGGCAGGTTCAACTCGAATTGGCCGGTCATCCTAAAGAGACGCACCTGCTGGGCAACGGCGCCATGTTCGGCGCGGCGCGAGACATCGTCGGCTTCATCGGCATGGGCAGCGTCGACCGGTACATGCTGCACGATGCAACTTCCCAGGCAAAAACCGATCTCTATTGTATTCCTTATCATAGCTTCAAGAGCATCACCGGCCTGAATCCGGAAAAAATCATGCACGAAGACATCGACCTTCGTGAACAGATGATCGACCGACTCCCTATGTTTGGGCGCTTGAATGCTGAGGAGCGACGGACCATTGTCGGCTATGTTAGCCACTTTTATTTGCCACACGTTCGTCTGCTCATCCATCAAGGAGAAGTCGCCGATAGCCTGTGGATGTTGGTGGAGGGGCGCGCCTCCGTCCGCGCACTCGACAAGGACGGTCGTTTGATCAGCAGCGCCACGGCGATCGGACCGACCTATTTCGCCGAACAGGCGCTGTTAGGTCAGGTGTCTCAGGAGTCGACGGTGGAGGCGCAGGCCGGCAGCGAGTGGCTGCGCTTCCACTGGCGCGACTTGGAGGCTGTGTCGAAGCGGTTGGGAGCCGACCTGCGGCCGCGTCTGAAAATCAAGAGGACGGATATCGCAAGCGAACGTTCTCAAAAATCCAGGCAACCCGACTATAAATGGCTGGAGCCGGGCGAGGAAGTCGTGCTGCAAGTGCGTCGTCACTGGATTGCATTTTTTGTCAAAAATACGCCGGCGATTGTGCTCTTCTTGGTGGCGCTTGCGCTGTACGGGTTGTCGGGCTGGGCGACGGGGTTTGCGCCCGGCCTCGAAGTCTTGCTCCGCGCAGCCATAATCACCGTGCTCGTCCTCGGCGTCGCAGCCCTCATCTGGGGCATCATTGACTATTGGAACGACTGGCTGATGATCACCGACCTGCGCGTGATCCATCAAGAAAAGGTGCTTTTCGTCACAGAAACTCGCGAGGAGGCGTCGCTGGAGCAGATTCAGAATGTCAATCAGTATCGCACTCTGGCGGGCAGATTGTTCAACTACGGTGCCATCACCATCGAGACGGCGGCGACGGTCGGCGTGATTCGCTTTGATTACGCCAAGGATTTCAACAACCTGCGCAAAGAAATCGTAAGTCGGCGCGAGCAGCGTCGACGCCATGCAGAGGCCGCCAACAGATCCTCCATCCAGCAAGCTCTGGAGGCTCGGCTGGGGCTGGCCGTCGATATTCCGAGTCGTGTTTATCGAGAAGGCGCGCCTGTTGCAGGAGACGCGCCTGTCGCGCGAAAGCCGAGCCGGTGGGAACGTCTGTTAAGCTATCTGAAGTTGCAGCCGCATCGTCCGCCGAAAGACCATAAAGACCATATTGTCTGGCGCAAACACTGGCTCATGCTTGCGCCACAGATGGGATTTCCTGTGTTCATCCTCTTGTTGGGGATACTCTTCATTGCACTGCCTGGGCTGTCGGAAATGTGGGGAGCGCCCAAGGAGGCGCTGCCTTTTCTTAACCTGCTGGTCATTCTCGGCGTGATTGGAATGCTGATTGCGGTGGGCAACCTGATCTGGACGATCGCCGACTGGCGCAACGACACCTACGAAGTGACCGAAGATGAAATTGTGCATGTCGACCGAATGCCGCTCGGCCTCTCCGAAGACCGCAAGAGCGCCAATCTAGGGCGCATCCAGAACGTCACCATGTCGATCCCGTCGCCGCTGCACTGGCTCTTCAACTACGGCGACGTACGCTGTCAGACGGCGGCCGAAGGAGGCTCTTTCGATTTCATCGGCGTGCCCAATCCACGCCTGGTGGCGCAGGAAATTTTGAAACGCATGGAAGAATATCGACGACGCTCAGAAAGACAGGCGGCCGTCAACCGCTCGAAGGATCTGCCGGACTGGTTCGAGATGTACAACCGAATTGAGCCAGAGGTGTTAGAGGAGCGCATCAACAACACCTAGAGGATCGTCTCACCAGCCAAAGCTCAGCCGGTCGATCAATCGTTTAGGCAGCCTGGCTTCGCGCATCTGGCTCTGCGTCAGCTCGATGGGATACGAAACGCGAGAGTGGATCAACGTCATGGTTTCCAGGTCGAGAATCGCATAGGCCGCACGCGGGTCGTTGTCGCGGGGTTGACCGACGCTGCCCGGGTTGACGATCAGCCGCTGCGTGGGCGAAAGCTCTAAATGCACCGCCGTCTGAGGTGGCAACTGGAGGTAGTCGACCGTCGCCATGCCCTGCATTTCGTGATCGTCTCCACCCTCGCCCAACGATTCAAAGAAACGCCAACGATAAATGGCCGGCTTGTGCGTGTGGCCGACCAGGCAAAGCAGATCGTCAAACGCGGCGAAGTTCTCGAGCGCGATCGAAGGCGTCAGGATGTACTCCCAGACCGGTTCGCGCGGGCTGGCGTGCGTCACCAAAATCTCCGACGTCTTCGGCGGATGCACCGGCGTACAGGGAAGCTGCTCTAGATAGCGCCGATTTTCCTCGCTCAGTTGTTCGCGCGTCCACAGCACGGCATGGCGCGCCTGCGGGTTGAAATCCTCCACGTTGACGCCCGGCTTATCCAACACCGCCCAGTCATGATTGCCCATCACACACAGTTCGGCGCGCTCGCGCACGATCTCGATACACTCGTTGGGCCTCGGCCCATAGCCGACGAGGTCTCCCAGACACCACAGGGCGTCGTACTGCCCATCAGCGTCGTTGAGAACCGTCTCCAGCGCCGCAAGGTTGGCGTGAATATCGGAAATGATCAGCACTCGACTCATGTACACAATCATACCTCAGTTTCGCCGCCGGGACGACTTCATGATAAGGTTTTGCGTATGGAATGGGAAGGTGAAGCGCGTCTGTTTTTCTCTGGAGCCAACACATACATGGCGCAGAGGCGCCTCTGAAGGCGCCGGATAATGACAACGCGCAGCCGATCTACAGTCCACCGATTTACAATGCACAATGGAAATCAAGGTCGATCATCTATGGCGACGCAAATGAGCAGGGCGGACATGGGCCAACAAAACGGCGCAGGGTTCACGCACATAGGCATCCTCCATCATCCCAAAAAACCAGAATCTTTCGTCTTGGCGGAGCAGATCAGCGACTTCCTGCGCGCGGCGGGCGTCCCTGACATCTGGCGCGAATCCGCCTGGGAGCTGGAAGTGACCGCCGCCCATCTGCCCAGCGTCGATCTGCTGATCACCCTGGGCGGCGATGGAACGTTGCTGCGCGCTGCGCGCATGGGCGCTCGTTACGCCGTGCCCATGCTCGGCGTGAAGATGGGGCGGCTCGGCTTTCTGGCGGAAGTCCAACCCAACGACTGGGAGACGCCGCTGAGGGCGATCCTGAACGGCCAATACTGGATCGAAGAGCGCTTGATGGTGCGCATGCATCTCGAGCGGCTGAATCCTCGCAACGGCGTCAGCGAGGTGGTCTGCACCTACGATGCGCTCAACGACGTTGTGTTGAGCCGCGGCAACCTAGCGCGCGTGGTGCGCATCAGCGCCGAACTGGATGACGGATACCTGACAACCTACACCTGCGATGGTTTGATCGTCAGCACAGCCACGGGCAGCACGGGCTATGCACTGGCGGTCGGCGGGCCGATTATGCCTCCGGAACTACGCAACATTTTGTTGATACCGATCGCCCCGCATTTGAGCATGGACCGCGCCATTATCCTTTCAGAGGGGGTGACCATTCGCCTGCACGCCACCAGCGACTATCCTCCCATGGTGACGGTGGACGGCCAAGTGGTTGTGGAGGTACAGGAAGGCGATCAGGTCGTGGTGGTCGGCAGCCCACATCTGGCCCGCTTCGTGCGCGTGCGAGAGCGCAACTATTTCTATCAGACGCTGATGGAAAAAATGCAGTGGACGATCTGAAGACGAGCTGAAACCGAAGGAAGCAACGCATGACCACATCTCCGTCGAACCCGGCGGCGCATGATCCCGCTGATGTCGCTACAGTAATGTATTGCGCCAACCATCCAGGCACAGAAACCTATCTGCGCTGCAACAAATGCGGCAAACCGATCTGCCTGAAATGCGCCGTGCTGACGGAAGTGGGCTATCGCTGCAAGGAATGCATTCGCGAGCAGCAAAATGTCTTTTACAACGCAGCGACGGCGGACAACCTGATCGCGTTCGCCGTCGCTGCGGGCGTTACGCTGATCGCCTGGCCGCTTGTCGCCTGGCTTTTCCGTCTTACCGGCTTCTTCGGATGGATTCTGGCCATTCTAATCGGCTCTGGCGCAGGCGCTTCGCTCGCCCAGATGATTCGCAAATCGGTTGGCCGTCGCCGCGGCCGCTATATTCGCCATTTCACGCTGGCCGGCATTGTCGTAGGGCTGGCCCTGAGCGGCCTGCTCACCGGTTTGCTCTTCGGCAGCTTTTTTTCATTCTTCAGCCTGGGGGGATTGCTGTTCCTTGTCCTGGCGATCGTCACCGCCTATCAGACACTGCGCTGATGCAAACGCAGCGGCAAATCTCCGCCCTCTGGCCGACGACGGTTCGCGCCTGGAATTGTGAAATCGCCGCCCAATTGCTATAATTGTTGCGGTTCTGGTTTCTGCATCACCGGGGAGGTACAGCCGTGCGCGCTCGACATCTGCTTCTTGGCCTCTTGCTCTTGACAGTCGCTCTGTTGGCCGCCTGCACACGCGAACGCCCCACGCCGGCTGCTGATGCAACGGTGGTGACGGAAGTGCAGGGCGGCGCCGAACCGGTGGTCGAAGTGCTAGACACACAGACGCCCACCGCATCGGCGCCCGCCCGCGAAACCAGCACCCCCACGCCCGAACCCACGCCTACACGCGCCGTCTTTCAGTATACGGTTCAGGCCGGCGACACCCTCTCCGCCATTGCGAGGCGCTTTAACGTCTCTCCACAACAATTGCGCGAGCTGAACAATCTCGTCGATGACAATATCTTTGCGGGCCAAGTCTTGCGCGTCCCAGAGGGAGAGCCGACGCCGACGCCCGAGCCGCTCCGTCATATTGTGCAGCCCGGCGAGACGCTGTTCGGCATTGCCATGAAATACGGGGTCAATGTGAATGTTCTGGCCGAAGTGAACGCCCTTCTCGACCGAGACAATCTGCCTGTCGGGAAAGCGTTGCTGATCCCCGGCGTCGCTCCATCTCCTTCTGCGGAGGGGGTCGCTGCCCCCACCGCAGAAGGCGGCGGCACAGCGACGAGCGGTCAGGAGGTTGTGACTCACGTCGTGCAGCCCAACGAAACGCTGAACAGCATTGCGCTTGACTACGGCGTCTCCGCCGCAGAGATCGCCGCCGCCAACGCCATCGCCAATCCGAACCTGCTACGCGTGGGGCAACGCCTGGTCATCCCCGGCGTCACCCCGCGTCAGGTGATGGAGAAACGAGGCGTCTGGCACACCGTGCAGCCCGGCGAGAGCCTATCCGGCATCGCTCAGCGCTACGGCGTGAGCATGGAAACGATCATGGCGGCCAATGATCTGCGCGATCCCAACACCATTGTCGTCGGACAGCGGCTGCTGATTCCGCGCTAAACCGGCGACCTCCAGGGTGAGGCGACTATCTTCCAGGAAGCTGTGAAGCCTCCTGAAAGAGAACAACGCCCCTCCACGTCACTCCAGAAGCAAAGCTTTATGCATCAATACGGCCCTTGAACCTGTTCTTTTTCTCTTTCGCCGCGCACTGCGCCCACCACGCGCTTCGCCTCCGTCTCTAGCAGGCCGGCGTCGGTGGACACCGTCACCAACTGGAAGCCTTTTTCAATCATGCTCGCGGCGTAGGCGGGCGTAGCGGTGTGCAACCCCGCCACTTTGCCGTGACGTTTCGCCGCCGCCAGAATCGTCTCCAGCGCCTCCACCAGCACAGGATCGGTCTGATCGGTGCGCTGCGTGCGGCCGAGCGCCAGACTGAGATCGGCGGGGCCGATGTAGAGCGCGTCGATGCCCGGCGTGGCAGCGATGGCGTCGACGTTCGCCAGGCCCTCGGCGGTTTCGATCATGGCGATCGCTAAAATAGTCTCGTTCGCCGCCTCTGGGTAATCATGGCCGGCATAGAGCATGGCGCGTTTAGGGCCGTAGCTGCGGAACCCCGCCGGTGGATACCGGCAGGCGCTGGCGAACAGAGCCGCCTCTTCCGCGTTGTTGATCATTGGGCATATGATCCCGTAGCAACCTGCATCAAGCAACTTCATCATGATGCCCGGCTCGTTCCAGGGCACGCGCGCCAGCGGCGTCACACTCGTCGTGGAAATGGTCTGCAACATCGTCACGGCAGTCTGGTAGTCGATCAAGCCGTGCTGCAGATCGATCGTCAGACAATCAAAGCCCGCTTGCGCCATAATCTCCGTCGAGAAGGTGCTGGGAATCGTGAGCCAGCCGCAGAGCGCCGCCTCTCCTTGCGACCAGAGCGTGCGCAATCGATTCTCTCGCATAAGCTACCACCTTAAACCTTGTTGTTGCATCGGAGCGGGTGCATCGGATCGCATATCCGGAAAACAGTAGCACAGGATGTGACCCCTGTCAATCTTCAGGCGTCCTCCGAAATTTCAAGGCGTGTACAACGGTCTCGGCGCTCGGAACCGATGCTTTTAGCGAAATTTTTACAGCCCGGCAATTTGACCCTTCAGGAGGATATGTTTATAATTAACTATCGTGCGCAGTCTGTGTTGTGCACAATGACCGAGCAGCATCCATGTGCCGGCGTAGCTCAATCGGCAGAGCAGCTGTCTTGTAAACAGCAGGTTATCGGTTCGAGTCCGATCGTCGGCTCTGCCAGAGGTCGAGCAGAACAAGAGGGAAAAGCCTCAAAGCTTTGCTGGCGTTGTGGTGTGTGCAGTCGCATACATGGGCGGGTGCCCGAGTGGACAAAGGGAGCTGACTGTAAATCAGCCGGCTAGCGCCTACGGTGGTTCGAATCCGCCCCCGCCCACAGTCTCGCCCACATAGCTCAGCAGGTAGAGCACATTCTTGGTAAGAATGAGGTCACCGGTTCAAGTCCGGTTGTGGGCTCTCCGATGTTTGTGTGCGCGCTCGGTTGAATAGAAACGGGCGCGTTTCATATTTTGTGAGACACGAACCGCCCGTTTTTGGGCGGTTCGGTGTTCACGGGACAGTATATTCACACGAACACTTCGGTGAAGACTGAAAATCATTCTTAAGGGAGGCGTTTACTGATGTCCAAGGCAGTATTTCAGCGGACGAAGCCCCACGTGAACGTGGGGACGATTGGGCACATTGACCACGGGAAGACGAGTTTGACGGCGGCGATCACGAAGGTGTTGTCGCTGAAGGGATGGGCGCAGTATCGGCCGTTTGACTCGATCGACAATGCGCCGGAGGAGAAGGCGCGTGGGATCACGATAGCGATAGCACACGTGGAGTATGAGACGGAGAAGCGGCACTATGCGCACGTGGACTGCCCTGGTCATGCGGACTACATCAAGAACATGATCACGGGGGCGGCGCAGATGGACGGCGCCATTCTGGTGGTGGCGGCGCCGGAGGGGCCGATG
>CALFWA010000165.1 GCA_937928035.1 uncultured Caldilinea sp.
CACCTGCACGCCGGTCTCCTCCTCCACTTCGCGACGCACGCAATCCTCCAACGTCTCGCCCGCTTCGACAAAGCCTGCAATGACGCTGTAACGGCCGGGTGGAAAACGGTGGTTGCGCGCCAGGAGAATGCGAGGTCCATCGTCAAACCGCCGCGTGACGGCGACGATGATCGCCGGCGAGATGCGCGGGTAGCTGGTCAGTCCGCAGCGAGGGCAACGACGGGCGCGCTCCTCTGTCAGCAGCTCGGTTTGCGCGCCGCAACGTCCACAAAACCGGTGATCACGATCCCAGTGTGCAATCTGCTTGGCGCGGCCCGCCAGCCCGATCTCGAACTCGTCCATCCGCTCGAAGAGGGCGCGCAGGTCATAGGCGGCGAACCCATTCGGCAGCTCTGCGTCGTCCGCAACGCAGCCGGAGAAACAGAGCAGCGGACGTTCGCCCTCAAGCACCCCCAGGTACTCTGTGCAGGCGGCAGCCAGTCCTAACTCCTGCGGAGTCTCCGCAACCGGAATGGAGGGCGCGCCGCTGTGCTCATCCACGATCAGGCGGTCGCCTTGATACAGGTACCAGCGCGCTTGGCCGTTGGCTACAGGCGCCCTGACACCAGGGATAAATCGCATGGTCGGCGTGTGTTCTGAGATTGACATTTTCAATCCGTTTTATGCAAAGCGTCGCGCCAGTTCGGCCTCGACGTCCTCCCAACGCAGGCCGCGCATATTCAGAAAGACGAGCGTGTGATAGACGAAGTCCGCCAGCTCGTAGACCACGCGTTCGTTGCTTTCATCTTTGGCAGCGACGATCACCTCGATCACCTCTTCCCCCATTTTCTTCAAGACTTCGTTCTCGCCTTTGGCGAAGAGAGCGGCGGTGTAGGACCCGGCGCGGGGATTTTCTCTACGATCCTGAATGGTGGCAGCGAGCGTCGCAAGGGTTGACATGAGACTCCTTTTTCATTTCCGGTTTTGCGAAGGTTACAACAATTGACCCACCTTCAGAAAGAGCTATCTACAGTCGTTCACACAAAATCATTTCGGCAATTCTCGTAGTTGCGGCTCGCAGCCGCAGGGTCTGGCATATCACTCCGTCCCGCCGGGGGCGATAAACCGATGTGTGTTCTTCACGTCGTCCACCGCAGCTCATGGCTGCATGCGCTCGACAGGCCGCAAGGTCTGGAATGGGTCAGGGAAGCGCAGCCACGAGCTGCGCCTACTACCTCGACTCTGCCGCGCACGGTTGCGTTTAAACGATTTTGCGAAAGAAACAGGAGGTGGCGCCTGTGTGACAGGCGGGGCCTGCCGGTTCGACTTGAATCAGCAGCGCATCCCCGTCGCAGTCGAGATGAACGCCGACGACTTTTTGGACATTGCCGCTGGTGGCGCCCTTGTGCCATAGCTCCTGGCGGCTACGGCTCCAGAAGACCGTTTCGCCGATCTCCAGGGTCAGCGTCAAGCTTTCAGCGTTCATCCACGCCACCATTAACACCTGGCCGGTGTGCGCATCCTGCACGATCGTAGGAATCAGCCCGGCTTCGTTGTAACGAATCTCTTGCAAAAATTCTGGATTGGTCATAGATGGACCGTGCGGTCAAGAAGGTGCGCGGAAGTGGTTTCGTCGATCTGGAGCGGAAAGCGCACCGGCGTTCCCGCCGCGCGCAGACGTTCTTTGATCTCCAGGATGCTGATCTCGCGAAAATGAAAGAGGCTGGCGGCCAATGCGGCGGCGGCGCCTCCTTCAGTGAGCGCCTGCACAAAGTGCTCTGGCCGGCCGGCGCCTCCGCTGGCGATCACCGGGATGGAGACGGCGTCGCTGATGGCGCGCGTCAGGGGAATGTCGTAGCCTTCCTTGGTGCCGTCGCCATCCATCGAGGTCAGCAGAATCTCGCCGGCGCCGCGGCGCTCCACTTCGCGCGCCCATTCTACGGCGTCGATGCCGGTGTTGATGCGCCCGCCGTTGACGTAGACATCCCAGCCGGGCCCGCGTTCGGCGATCTCTTGGCCGCGCCGTCGCCGTGCGTCGATGGCCACGACGATGCACTGGCTGCCGAAGCGCGTCGCGGCTTCAGTAATGAGCGTCGGGTTGCGCACCGCCGCGCTGTTGACGCTCACCTTGTCGGCGCCTGCCAGCAGAATGGCGCGCATATCCTCCACCGTGCGGATGCCGCCGCCGACGGTGAAGGGGATGAAGACGCTGTCCGCCACGCGGCGCACCATGTCGATCACGATAGCGCGCGCTTCATGCGTCGCCGTGATGTCGAGAAAGACCAGCTCATCGGCGCCTTCGCGGTCATAGACCTGCGCCTGCGCCACCGGATCGCCGGCGTCGATCAGGTCGACGAAGTTGACACCCTTGACGACGCGGCCATCTTTCACATCTAGACAGGGAATGATGCGTTTCGCCAACATATCGGATATTATACGCGCAGTTGGCTGAGGAATTCCAATGCAGCGTCCAGCGCGGGCAACTGTTCGGGGGAGGTCTCGGTCAGTAGCTCCCACGCCTCTTGCGCAGACACCCAGCGCGCTTCGCAATGATTTTCGTGGCCGAGCCGAATTTCTCCCGGCCCGATCTCCGCCAGGTAGTAGACGATGGTGCGTTCGACCTCAAAGCCGCGGATCACCGAGGTGTAGTGAAGCTCGGTGCGGCAAGCGTCGTAGACTTTGCGCACCGGCAGGCCCGCCTCTTCGGAAAATTCGCGACGGGCGCAGGTGATGTCGCCCTCGTTGCGGTGACGTCCGCCGCGAGGGAACTGCCACTGCTCGAAGAAGAGATTGTAGAGCAGGAGAAACTGAGGTTCCCCATTCTCCCAGCGAAACGGAATTAGCCCGGCGCTGCGTCGCACGAGCGGCTGATGGCCGATCCGGATCGCCTCGGCCAGGTCAAGCGCGCCTGTGTAGAGTGCCTGCCCCACGATGACGCCCTCGATGTTGTAAAATTCGTGCGCCTTCAGCGTCTCGATGTCGGCGACGCCGGCAACGCCGCCGCTGGCGATCACTTTGAGGCCGGTGACGTCGCCCAGGCGCGAGGTCATCTCGATGTTGACGCCGGAGAGCATCCCGTCGCGGCTGATGTCGGTGTAGACGACGCGTTTCACGCCCATTGCCTGCATGCGATGCCCCAGCTCAATGGCGTCTACGTTGCTGGTCGTCTGCCAGCCGTGCGTGGCCACCTTGCCGTCGCGCGCGTCGATGCCGATGACGATGCGTTCAGGCCCCCAGCGCAGTAGAGCCTCTGAGATCAGCCCTGGGTTGTCGATCGCCGCCGTGCCGAGCACCACACGGTCGGCGCCCAACTCCAGGGCTAGCTGGATGTCCTCCAGCGTGCGCAGACCGCCGCCAAACTGAATTGGAATATCGACCGCCTGACGAATTTCGCGCAGACGACGCAGGTTAATCGGGAGATTCTGCTCCAGCTCTTCTGTGGGCGTGACGGGCTTGTTTTGGCCCGGATGTTGAATCAAAATGTGAGAGGGGCGATGCAATGCGTTCAGATGCGCCTGGGTGGCGCCGAGCGCGCCGTCGAGATTGACGACGTGCAACCATTCTGCTCCCTGGGCTGCCCAGTGCTGCGCCATCGCAGCCGGATCGTCGCCGAACACAGTTTCCGCCAAAGGGTTTCCTTGGCGCAGGCGCACGCACCGACCCTGACGCAGATCGATTGCCGGATAGATGATCATCTAAAAAACCTTGCTAAGCCGTTTTGATGCATCGAGTTAACCATTCCAGTTAACAGCACTTTACCACAAGTCTGTCTGGTGCAACGTAACTTACCATCCTCAAAAATTCGATTCCGGTGCGGCCGCACCGACGTTTGCACCAAGGATCGGTCGTGGTTGGCGATTCGGTGTGCACCCCATGTAGAATGGGTGTGCGCTGACGATCCACGACGGACGCCAAAACCAACAACGGACAAGAAAATAGATCAGTATTGGAGCCACGCATGCAATTCTCTCGCTTTGGCGAAAAATTCACCGGCCCGAGCGGCGTCTTAACTTTGATGGATGATCTCGGTTCTGCGCTGGCGGCGGGCGCGGGTAAAGTGTTGATGTTGGGCGGCGGCAATCCGGCCCAAATTCCGGCGATGGAAGCCCACTTTCGCCAGCGTATGCTCGACATGCTGGAGGACGAAGAGAGCTTTGCGCGGATGGTGGGCGATTACAGCGCGCCGGAGGGCCATCGCGCCTTTATCGCTGCGCTCGCCGGGCTGTTGCGTCGCACCTACGGTTGGGAAATCGGCCCGGAGCACATTGCGCTCACGAACGGGAGTCAGACTTCGTTTTTCTATCTGTTCAATCTCTTCGCAGGAGAGTTTCGCGACGGAAGCCACAAGCGTGTCCTGCTGCCGCTGGCACCCGAGTACATCGGATACGCCGATGCGGGGTTGACCGACGACCACTTCGTCGCCTATCGTCCGGAGATTTTGTTTTTGAAAGATCGTCTCTTTAAGTATCGCGTCGACTTTGATGCGCTGCACATCGGCCCTGAGATCGGGGCCATCTGCGTCTCGCGACCGACCAATCCCACTGGCAACGTGCTCACCGACGAAGAGATCGACCGTCTCAGCCGGCTGGCGAAGGCGCACGACATCCCGCTCATCATCGACAACGCCTACGGCGCGCCTTTCCCTCACATCCTCTACACCGACGTGCGTCCGATCTGGGAGGAGCATCTGATCCTGTGCATGAGCCTCTCCAAGTTGGGCATGCCCGGTCCTCGCACCGGCATCGTGATCGCCCATCCGCGCGTGGCGCAGGCCATTGCTGCGCTCAACGCCATCATCAGCCTGGCGCCGGGCAGCGTCGGCGCAGCATTGGCGCTCGACATGGTGCGGAGCGGTGAAGTCCTTCGACTCAGCCAAGAGGTGATCCGCCCCTTCTACCAGGCCAAGGCGGAGCAGGCCGTCGCCTGGGTGCGCGAAGCGATGGGAGATGCGCCGTGTTATATTCACAAACCCGAAGGCGCCTTTTTCCTCTGGCTCTGGTTTAAAGACCTGCCGATCTCCAGCCAGACGCTCTACGAGCGCCTCAAATCCCGCAACGTGATCGTGTTGTCCGGCCATCACTTTTTCCCGGGCTTGAAAGAGGAGTGGCCCCACAAGCATGAATGTCTGCGCGTGAGCTACGCTCAGGACGACGCCACCGTGCACGCCGGCATCCAGATCATCGCCGAAGAGGTCCGGCGCGCCTATGGCCTGCCTGGGCGGTGACCCTCCACGCAACGCGCGCCATTCAACGTCTCCCCTTGAATCGATGCCAATAAACGCGATCCGAAGCGGTCTCTTGGCTTGGAGGCGAGATCGAGGCAGTGCTAGAATGTCTCCAGGAGAGGCGATCGAGAAAGGGGCGATTCGAGACGAGGGAGACCTTTATGACGATCACAACCCAGGCGACATGGACGGAACGCGCGCGCAACGGCGCGTATTCACTCGAAGAGAAGCTGGCCCGGCTGGATGTAGAGACTTTGACTTTCGACGACGTGTTGTTGATCCCCGGCTACACCGAGGTGTTGCCCAGCGAAGTCGATCTGCGCGTCGAGCTGCACCCGCGACTTCAGCTCAACATCCCGGTGCTCAGCGCCGCCATGGACACCGTCACCGAAAGCGAGCTGGCGATTGCGCTGGCGAGGCAGGGCGGGCTGGGCGTTATTCATCGCAACCTGAGCATTGAAGAGCAGGCCGCCGAAGTGGACAAGGTGAAGCGCAGCGAGAGCGGAATGATCGTTGACCCGATCACGCTGCCGCCGGACGCCACGCTGGCCGAAGCCGAGCAGTTGATGGCTCGCTACAAGATCAGCGGCGTGCCCATCACCGATGCGTCGGGCAAGCTGGTCGGCATTCTCACCAACCGCGATGTGCGCTTCGCCACCGATTTCACGCGACCCATTCGGGAATACATGGTCTCTGAAAATCTGGTGACGGCGCCGTTGGGGACGACGCTAGCCGAAGCGCAGGAAATTTTGCATCGCTATCGCATCGAGAAGCTTCCTTTGGTGGATGAGGAGGGCCACCTGCGCGGGCTGATCACTTACAAGGACATCCTCAAGAAGCAGGATTATCCGAACTCTGCAAAGGATGACCGGGGGCGGCTGCTCGTGGCCGCGGCCATCGGCGTCGGGGAGCAGGGTCTGCGCCGCGCCGAGGCGGTGATCGAGGCGGGCGCCGACGCCGTGGCGATCGACACGGCGCATGGCCACAGCAAAGGGGTCATCGAGACGATCCGGGCGCTGCGCCGCCGCTTCGGTGACATCCCGATCATTGCGGGCAACGTGGTGACGCGCGAGGGCGTGCGCGACCTGGTCGAAGCAGGTGCCTCGGTGGTCAAGGTGGGCGTGGGCGCCGGTTCGATCTGCACCACGCGCGTCGTGGCCGGCGCGGGCATGCCGCAGCTTACGGCCATCCTGATCTGCGCCGAAGCGGGCCGCGAATTCGGCGCACCCATCGTGGCGGACGGCGGCATCCGCTATAGCGGCGACATCACCAAGGCGCTGGCGGCCGGCGCGTCGGCGGTGATGCTTGGCAGCCTGCTGGCCGGGCTGCACGAATCCCCCGGCGAGATCGTGATTCGCGAAGGGCGTTCGTTCAAAGAGTACCGCGGCATGGGCAGCCTGAGCGCCATGAAGGGCCGCGCCGGCGACCGCTATCAGACGGCGCAGGGCGAATCGGCCAGCCCGGACATCAGCGGCAAACTGGTGCCCGAAGGCATCGAGGGACAGGTCCCCTACAAGGGCATGCTGAAGGATTTCATCTTCCAGCTCATGGGCGGCCTGCGCAGCGGCATGGGCTATGTGGGCGCCGAGAGCATTCCGGACCTGTGGGCGAAGGCGCGCTTTCAGCGCATCAGTCGCGCCAGCATCCTGGAAAGCCACCCGCACAGCATCATCATCACGAAAGAGGCACCCAACTACCAACTTGCCACCGGACGCGGCTAGTTCGGGCCATCCAGACAGGAGATTGACTTGTCAGGCGAAAATCACCGTCGATTTGAGGGCAAAGTCGCATTGATCACCGGCGGGGGCACCGGCATCGGCGCCGCCATCGCGCGTCAGTTCGCCGTGGAGGGGGCGGGCGTGGCGCTGGTGGGACGCCGGGGTCATATCGTTCAGCACCACGCCGACGCCCTGCGCGCCCATGGATACGATGCACTGCCGATCCGCGGCGACGTCGCCGGCGAAGCGCCCAACATCGTGCGGCAGGTGGTGCAACATTTTGGCCGCCTAGACATCCTCGTCAACAACGCCGCCGTTTCGGCCGGCGTCGATCTGGACGAGATGACGCCGGAGCTTTGGCGTCAGGTGCTTGCCGTCAATTTGGACGCCGCCTTTGTGCTGGTGCGCGCGGCGCTGCCTCATCTGGTCGCCGCGCACGGCTGCGTGCTGCACATCAGCAGCATCGGCGTCGTCGTCGGCGAGTTTGACGATATCGCCTACGTCACCAGCAAGGCTGCATTGGAGGCTTTTAGTCGCCGGCTCGCCCTGGAGCTGGCGCCGCAGGGCATTCGCTCCAACGTCATCCGTCCGGGGTTGATTCACACCGAAGCGTTCGACGCGATGCCGGCGGAGTTTTTCGAGGCGCAACTGCCGTTGATCCCGTTGGGACGCGTCGGGCGGCCCGAGGACGTCGCTCGCGCGGCGGCGTTCCTCTGCTCTGAGGATGCGTCATTCATCACGGGGACGGTGTTAACCGTGGACGGAGGAGAATCGGCGAAATAGTCAGGAGAAGAGGAAGAGGAGAAACAAACCATGACCGTCACCGCAGTGGTGGGCGCCCAGTGGGGCGACGAGGGAAAGGGCCGCGTGATCGACTACCTGGCGCAGGAGGCGGACGTTGTCATCCGCTTCCAGGGCGGCGACAACGCAGGACACACGGTGATCAACGAGTACGGCAAACACGCCCTACACCTCATCCCAAGCGGCATCTTCAACCCGCGCACGCAGAACATCATCGGCTCCGGCTGTGTCGTCAACCCGCAGTCGCTGCTGCATGAAATGGAAGACCTACACTCGGCGGGCGTCGACCTGGGCAACCTTTGGATCAGCACCCGCGCCCAGATGTTGATGCCCTATCACCGCCAGCTCGACGTGCTCGAAGAGGCGGCGCGCGGCAAGGACACCATCGGCACGACCAAGCGCGGCATCGGGCCCGCCTACGCCGACAAAGCGGCGCGCTCCGGCTTGCGCATGGGCGACCTTCTGCAACCGGAATGGTTGGAGATGCGCCTCGACAACGCCTTGCGCACCGTCAACCGCAAGCTTGAGATTCTCGGCGGCGAACCGGTCGACGGCGAGGCGCTCTATGCGCTGTGCATGGAGTACCGGGAGAAACTCGGCGACCGCATTATCGACACCGTGCCCATGACCCGCCGCGCCTTGCAGCAGAACAAGCACATCCTGCTGGAAGGCCAGCTCGGCGTGATGCGCGACCTCGACTGGGGCATCTATCCCTACGTGACCAGCAGCAACCCGACCGCCGCCTACGCCGCCTCCGGCGCCGGCCTGCCCGCCCGCGCCATCGACCGCGTGATCGGCGTGGTTAAAGCGTACAGCACTGCAGTCGGCGACGGCCCCTTCCCCACGGAGCTGCACGACGCCGAAGGCGAGAAGCTGCGCGAGATCGGCGGCGAGTTCGGCGCTACAACCGGCCGACCGCGGCGCTGCGGCTGGTTCGACGGCGTGGCGATCGGCTACGCAGCCTGGCTCAACGGCATGACCGGCCTCGCCATCACCAAGCTCGACGTGCTCGACACCTTTGAAGCCATCAAAATTTGCATCGGCTACAAGCTGCCCAACGGCTCGATTGTCACCGATTCGATGCCGGACACGCCAGTGCTCATGCACGTGACGCCGGTGTACGAGGTCTGGGAGGGCTGGAAAACGTCTACGTCCGACTGTCGGCGTTGGGATGACCTCCCCAAGGCCGCGCGCGCGTATCTGCACCGCATCAGCGAGCTGGCCGGCATCAAGATCGATTACGTGTCGGTCGGGCCGGAGCGGGATCAGATGTTCGCTGTGTGATGCAACGCCCGCCTTCCGCCGGTCTAACCGCCGCCGGGGAGACTTCTCTGCTTGAAATTTGCCGGTTTTGACAGTAGCGACAGAATCCTATATAGTTTTGAAGAAGAGGCGCAACGATTGCGCCTCACTTTTTCATACAACTTCATACAACGGGTTTTATTTAAATCTTGCACCGAAGCCTGCCCGGTTCACGCCGGATCACAGGAGGAGACCATGAGCAATCGATCGGATCGCGTCTTGCGTGCGCCTGGCGACGCGCGTGAGGCCATAACGTACGAACTCGCCACCGACCGCACCTCCACTGCAGCCCGCAAATATCACATCTGGACGATCGGCTGCCAGATGAATGTGGCCGACTCGAATCACGTCGCCGCCGAGCTGGAAAAGCTCGGCTATGGGCCGACCGACCGGCTTGAAGAGGCCGACGTCGTCGTGCTCAACACCTGCGTCGTGCGCCAGAGCGCTGAAGACAAGGCCATCGGCAAGCTCGGCAGCCTCAAGCCCTGGAAGAAGGCGCACCCGGATCGCGTCATTGCGCTGATGGGCTGCATGGTGGGCGTCAAGCCTAGCCCGCAGCTTGTGGAGAGCTATCCATTCGTCGACGTCTTCATGCCGCCCAGCGAAGCGACACCGTTGGTGAATTTTCTTCGCCAAGCCGAGATCGACGCCGAAATGGCGGAGATCGAACGCCAGCAGCTGGCGC
>CALFWA010000166.1 GCA_937928035.1 uncultured Caldilinea sp.
CGGGTCGAGCAGGCGAATGATCACCGGCAGGCCATCCATGGCGCGGAAGATGCCCTCGAAGTCATTGCGCTGCACCGGCAACAGCCGCTCCAGCGCAGAGAGGCGCCGCGCTTTGCTGGTCGCCATGATCATTTCCTGCACGATGGGCAGGCGATCCTCTTCGAAGAACATGTGCTCGGTGCGGCAGAGGCCGATGCCTTCGGCGCCATAGCGGCGGGCGCGTTCGGCGTCCTTCGGATAGTCGGCGTTCGCCCACACGCCGAGCTTGCGAACTTCATCCGCCCACTTGAGCAACGTATTCAACTCGACCTCATTCTCGAAGTCCGGCTCCTGGGTGGGCAGCTGGCCGAGATAGACCTCGCCGGTGCCGCCGTCCAGGCTCAGCCAGTCGCCTTCGCGGATTTCGATCTTCTGGTCGTTGACGATGACGTACATCATGCGATGATCGACGTCGATCTGGAGCTCTTCGGCGCCGCAGACGGCCGGCGTGCCGAATTGGCGGGCGACGACGGCGGCGTGGCTGGTGGCGCCTCCACGGCTGGTGAGGATGCCTTTGGCCGCAATCATGCCGTGCACATCATCCGGTTTGGTTTCGGGCCGCACCATGATGACGGGTTTGCCCGCCTTGCCCCACTCTTCGGCGGTGTCGGCGTCGAAAACCGCCATGCCGACGGCGGCGCCGGGGCTGGCGTTGACCGCTTTGGGGACGATCAATCTGCCTTCGCTGCGCGCTTTCTGTTTTGTCTCCGGCGAGAATTGGGGGTGCAAGAGCTGGTCCACCTGCTCGGGCGTGACGCGCATGATCGCTTCCTGGCGCGTGATCAGCCCTTCGTTGGCCATGTCGACGGCAATCTTGATTGCAGCGCGCGCCGTGCGCTTGCCGCTGCGCGTCTGGAGCATCCACAGCTTGCCGCGTTCGATCGTGAACTCAACGTCTTGCATGTCCTTGAAGTGTCGTTCGAGCTTGGTGACGATCTCCATAAACTGCTCGAACGCTTCGGGCATGTCGACTTTGAGGCGCGCAATCGGCAGCGTGTTGCGAATGCCGGCAACGACGTCTTCGCCCTGCGCGTTGATCAGATAATCGCCGTACAGCTCCTTGGTGCCGTCCACCGGGTTGCGGGTGAAGGCGACGCCGGTGGCGCTGTCGTTGCCCATGTTGCCGAAGACCATGGTCACGATATTGACGGCGGTGCCCAGGTTGTGGGGGATGCCGGTGGCGTTGCGGTAATCCACGGCGCGCTTGCCGAACCAGCTATTGAAGACCGCGCGGGTCGCCATCTCGAGTTGCTTATAAGGGTCCTGGGGGAAGTCCATGCCCTTATAGGCTTTGACCAGCGCTTTGAAACGCTCGACAATGTACATCCAATCTTCTGCACTGAGGTCAACGTCGTTTTTCACCCCCACCTTGCGTTTCTGCTCGGCGATCACCTCCTCGAACGGTTCGTCGGCGACGCCCATCACCACCGAGCCGAACATCTGGATCAGGCGGCGGTAGGAGTCGTAGACGAAGCGAGGGTCGCCGGTGAGGCGAATCAACCCCTCGGCGGTTTCGTCGTTCAGGCCGATGTTGAGGACGGTGTCCATCATGCCCGGCATGGAGAATTTGGCGCCTGAACGACAGGAGACAAAGAGCGGATTGTTCGGGTCGCCGAAGACCTTGCCCGTCTTCTTTTCGATGGCGTGCATCGCCGCCACTTCCTGTTCCCACAGGCCCTCGGGGAATTCATGGTTGTTTTCTAGGTAGGCGTTGCACGCTTCCGTTGAAATGGTGAAGCCGGGCGGCACGGGAAGCCCTAGGCGCGTCATCTCGAAGAGATTGGCGCCCTTGCCGCCGAGAAAGGCGCGGATGTCGTCCCAGCTTTTGGCGTTGCAGGCGGCTTCCACCTTGTCCAGTTCATCGAACAGAAAAACCCATTGTTTTTGACCGGGGCGTACGGTTGGCTGTTCTTCTCTCACAAGTACAGACATCGCAGATTTCTCCTTGGTAAAAAGATTCGCAATTGAACGGCCCGTCAGCTCACAACGATGTGAGACAGAAAATAAAGAATATGATTGCGATACGCCGATTAGTGTAAACCATACACTGTGAAGGCACGTCGTGCACCTGGGGAGAAGTGATGCTGGTCAGAGTAGCAGTCTGCGAACTGGTCAAGTGGCTAGTGGGCATCGCCGGTCTTCGATCGCAAAAAATTTGTCAGAGACCGGCGATCTTAGAGAGATTAGCGAATGGGGATTGACCGCTTGGCACGTTCGTACGCAATGCTGGCGGCATCTTCCAGGAAGTTTCAACGCTTCCTGGAAGATGCGTGCTTAGCCTGGAGGCCGGTGGGAAGAGGAGAAAGTGACGTGTGAGCGCCTCACCAGACTCGGATGCCGCGCGACCAGTTCTGGGCGTCGCGGATGAGCTGGAAGAGCATCGGGCCGTAGGAAAGGATGACCAGCGCAATGGCGCCGTTGAGCCACGGCCACCAGGTGTCCAGCCACTTGGGCGCAGGCGTCGGGTCAAGGGGCTGCGCCACCGGCATCTCGATCGGTTTGTCCAGTTTGCGCGGCAGCAGCACCGTAAAGAGCATGACCGCAAAGTAGAGCGTGGCGCTGATGGTCAGAAAAGCCAGGCCCACCACCGACTCGATCATTTGCGGAGTCCACTGCGAGCTGTAGTAGGGCGCCTCTCCTAACATGGTGCGCCGCGGCACGCTGAAGACCAGACCCAGGATGTGATAGGCATTGGCGAAGAACAGCATGCCGAAGAACCAGGTCCACGCCTGCGCCAGCGCCAGCTTGGGGGTGAAGAGTTTGCGGCCGGTCAACTTCGGCACCAGCCAGTAGGAGATGCCGAAGAAGGTCAAGGTGGTGGCCGAACCGACGGTCAGGTGAAAGTGACCGGGCACCCACATCGTGTTGTGCGTCGCCATGTTGACGTTGTAGGAGGCGTTGATGAGGCCGCCGATGCCGCCGAAGATGAAGAGGATCATGGCCAGGTTCTGCGCCGCGTAGGAAGGGTCACCCCAGTTCAACCGCGTGATCCAGTGAAGATAACCCTTGCCTCCGCGTGCTCGAGCGCCGATCTCCAGCGAGGCAACCACGGTAAAGGCCGTGATCAGACTGGGAAAGCCTACGCCGAAGGTGAAGATCATGTGGATATACTTCCAAATCTCCGGAATGCCGGGGTCGGCGTACTGATGATGGAAGCCGACCGGCGTGCTGAAGAGCAGGAAGAGCCAGAAGACCAGCCGCGCCAGCGGTTCGCTGAACATC
>CALFWA010000167.1 GCA_937928035.1 uncultured Caldilinea sp.
CGCGCTTGTCGTTCGACGCAGGGGTGTGTACAATGTCTCGCTGGAGAGCATTCGCCTGTTCGCTCTACGCACCGGAGCAATACGGGCGGCTACATTCTCGAACTCGTCGCGACACCATCTCATTCTCACCAGCAGGAGCAACCGATGAGCCAGCAAACCAAATTCACCCTGTCCGAGCGCGATATTCCTGAAAAGTGGTACAACATCGTCGCCGACATGCCGAACAAACCCTTGCCGCCGTTGCATCCGGCCACGCACCAACCGATCGGGCCGGCCGATCTGGCGCCGCTCTTTCCGATGGAGCTGATCAAACAGGAGGCGACCACCGAAACGTGGGTCGAAATTCCTGAAGAGGTGCGCGAGGTGTACAAGCTGTGGCGCCCGACTCCGCTCTATCGCGCTCGTCGCCTGGAAAAAGCGCTCGATACGCCGGCCAAAATTTACTACAAATATGAAGGCGTCAGCCCCGCCGGCTCGCACAAGCCTAACACCGCCGTGCCTCAGGCCTATTACAACATGAAAGAGGGCGTCAAGCGCATCACCACCGAGACCGGCGCCGGCCAGTGGGGCAGCGCGCTTGCCTTCGCCTGCAACCTGTTCGGCGTCGGCTGCGAGATTTACATGGTGCGCGTTTCCTACGAGCAGAAGCCCTATCGCAAGATCATGATGAACACCTGGGGTGCCGAGGTGTACGCTTCCCCCTCTAACCGCACCAACGCAGGGCGCCAGATTTTGGCGCAGGACCCCGATTCGCCCGGCAGCCTGGGCATCGCCATCTCCGAGGCGGTAGAGGTGGCCGCCACCAACGAAGACGCCAAATACTCATTGGGCAGCGTGCTCAATCACGTGTTGATGCATCAGACGGTGATCGGCCAGGAAGCGATCAAGCAGCTCGAGATGGCGGGCGACTTTCCCGACATCGTCATTGCCCCCTTCGGCGGCGGCTCCAACTTCGCCGGCATCTCCTTCCCCTTCCTGCGCTATAAACTGACCGAGGGGAGACCGGTGCGCGCCATCGCCGTGGAGCCGACCTCCTGCCCCAAACTCACGCGCGGGGTTTTCCGCTATGATTTCGGAGACACCGTCGGCATGACGCCTTTGCTGCCGATGTACACGCTGGGGCACACCTTTGTGCCGGCGAAGATTCACGCCGGCGGGCTGCGGTATCATGGCGCAGGCGTGATCGTGAGTCAGCTGCTCAAAGACGGCGTCATCGAAGCGGCCGCCATCGATCAGATCGAAACTTTCGAGGCGGGCGTGCTCTTCGCCAGGACGGAAGGGATCATTCCGGCGCCAGAGGCGAACCACGGCATCGCTCAGGTGATCCGCGAGGCGAAGCGCGCCAAAGAAGAAGGGGTCTCGAAGACGATCCTCTTCAACCTGTGCGGCCATGGCCACTTCGACCTTGCTGCGTACGAAGCGTATTTTGAAGGCCGTCTGCAAAAGCATGAAATGAGCCAGGAGGAGATCGAAGCGGCCATTGCTATGATCGACACGCCTCCGATTCCGGCGTAACGGTCCACCCGACCGCCCTACACGAAGCGACCTATGCTGACCGAAACTCAGGTAAAGGCCGTTCTTCCGCTCGCCCTGGAGGGAGTCGATCTCCCCTTCCTCGGCGAGCGGACGCGCGGCAAGGTGCGCGATATTTACCACTTTCAGGATGAGCGCTGCGGCGAGCGTCTGCTCTTGGTGACAACCGACCGTCTCTCCGCATTCGATCGCATTCTGGGGCTGATCCCCTACAAAGGCCAGGTGTTGACGCAACTTTCCGCCTGGTGGTTTGCGCAGACGCAGGACATCATCGCCAATCACCTGATTGCCCTGCCGGACCCCAACGTGACCGTCGCACGCGTCTGTGAGCCGCTTCCGGTGGAGGTGGTTGTACGCGGGTACATCACCGGTGTGACCTCCACTGCGCTGTGGTATCAATACAGCCTCGGCGCACGCACGATCTACGGCATTGACTTCCCGGACGGCCTGCGCAAAAATGATCCCCTGCCCGAGCCGATCATCACCCCGACGACGAAGGCGCGCGACGGCGGCCACGATGAACGCATCACCAGCGCCGAGGTGGTGGAGAAGCGGTTGGTCGCCGCCGACGTCTGGGAGCAGGTCTCCAGGGCGGCGCTGGCGCTGTTCAAGCGCGGCCAGGAGCTGGCGCGCCGCGGGGGGCTGATTCTTGTGGACACCAAATATGAATTTGGGCTGGCCGCCGACGGCTCGGTGATGCTGATCGACGAAATCCACACGCCGGACTCCAGCCGTTTCTGGATCGCCGACACTTACGCAGAGCGGATCGCCGCCGGACAGGAGCCGGACAACTTCGACAAGGAGTTCATTCGCCTGTACTATGCGGCGCATGGGTATCGTGGAGAAGGCGAGCCTTTCCCATTGCCCGCCGAGCTGGCGTTGCAGGCGGCGCTGCGTTACATTCGCACATATGAACTGCTGACCGGCGTTCCCTTTGAGCCGGCTGCATACCCTGCAGGTCCACGCATCGAGGCTAATCTGCGGCGCTGGCTCGAAAACCCATGCTGAGCTTCAAAATCCTCTCGATAATTTTTGACTTTCGGGAGGAAAATGGCTATACTAAAGTTGTCAGTGCCCCCATGGTGGAATTGGTATACACAGCAGGTTGAGGGCCTGTGCCCATTAGGGCATCTCCGTTCGAGTCGGAGTGGGGGCACCACAAATAAGTCGGTCTCACTGCGAGGCCGACTTTTATTTTTCACAGTAGCTCCACCGCCAGCGCCGTCGCTCCGCCGACGCCGTGACACAGGGTCGCCAGCCCGCGCGGCTTGCCGTGCGCGCGCAGCACATGCACCAGCGTGACAAGGATGCGCGCCCCCGACGCCCCGATAGGATGTCCCAGCGCAATGGCGCCGCCATGCACGTTCATCTTCTCATAGGGAATCTCCAGGAGGCGGCGCAGCAGGACATTGTTCAGCGCAAAGGCCTCGTTGTTCTCGATCAGGTCGAAGCTGTCGAGGCTGGCGTCGAGCTTGCGCAGCAGCTTGCGGATTGCCGGCACGGGCCCTTCTACAAAGCGCCAGGAGTCCACGCCCGCCCACGCGCCGCCCAGGATTCTGGCGATCGGCTTAAGGTCATAGCGCTGGACTGCGCGGGGGCTTGCCAGCACCAGGGCCGCTGCGCCGTCGGAAATTTGACTGGAGTTGCCGGCGGTCAGCACGCCTTCTCTGGCAAAGGCGGGGCGCAGCGCAGCCAGGGTCTCCATCGTGGTGTCGCTGCGGATACCTTCGTCTTCACCAAAGAGCACGGCGCATTTGCGCTCCTGGATTGTGAAAGGAGCAATTTCGTCGGCGAACTTGCCGCTTGCCCTCGCCTCGGCTGCACGGGCGTGCGACAGACAGGCGACTTCGTCCAACTCTGCGCGTGTGACGCCGTGCACAGCGCAGAGGCGTTCAGTCTCCTCCCCCATCAGCTCGCCCGTCAGCGGGTCGGTGAGTCCGTCGACCAACATGGCGTCCTGCAGGCGTTCGGCGTTGTCGCCGATCAGGAGTTTGTAGCCCCAGCGGGCGCGCGCGCTGAGCACAAAGCCTGCCTGCGACATGGACTCGACGCCGCCCACCAGCACCAGGTCGGCGTCGCCGGCGCGGATGGCGGCGTCGCCGTTCATCACGCTCATCATCCCCGATGAGCAAAGCATATCGACGGCGTAGCCGTCCACCTCGACAGGGATGCCCGCCTTGAACGCCGCATGTCTCGGCACAAGCTGTCCGTGCCCATGTTTGAGGATATTGCCGAAGATATAGAGGTCGAGAGCGGCGGCGTCGATGGCGGCGCAGTCGATCGCCGCCTTCATGACATGGGCGCACAGATCGACCGGAGAAACATCCTTGAGCGCCCCGCCGAATTTTCCAATCGCAGTGCGCACGGCGGAGACGATGTAGGTCTCAGACATCTGGCTGCTCCTTTGCAGTGATCAACGGCGGTCGGCGGCGCCGGCGCAACCTGCGGCGAAGCTGCGCCAACGCACACCGACAAGAACGCTACCCGACTACATCACCGATTAGGGTCATAGAAGTAGAACCACTTGGTGTTGAGGTGGTCGATGAAGCCGTCCTGGAGCATGGTGTCGATGGCGGCGTCGATGGGTGCGACGAGGTCGGAGCCTTTGGGATAGATGAAGCCGAACTCCTCGGACTTGATGGCGTCGCCGACGAT
>CALFWA010000168.1 GCA_937928035.1 uncultured Caldilinea sp.
TGCGCACAGTGTAACATGCACACCAAGCGGTGTCAATCCGTTGTGAAGTTTTTTACAGCAAGACCCCATCCAAAGTGATGGAATGGCAACGATAGAGGGCGTAGAGAACATAGAGATTTGAGACGAAAAGAAAAGGTGACACATGACGAAAGAGACGCGCGTGATTTTGGTGCGACACGGTGAAACGACCGCCAATCATGAGCAACGCTGGTACGGTGCGCTCGATGCGCCGCTCACCGAACGCGGACGCCTCCAGGTGCAGGCGACCGGCGAGCGCTTCCGTTGCCGTCGCGAGCAAGAGCCGGTGGACGCCATCTACGTCTCGCCGCTGCCGCGGGCGCGCAGCACCGCCGCCGCCATCGCCGAGGCGCTGGGCATGGAGCCGATCGTCGAGGAGGGGCTGCGCGAGTTCAGCATCGGCGACTGGGAAGGGCGCACGTTTCACGACCTGATGGAGAACGAACAGCTCTGGCAGCGCTGGGCGCAGGACCCGACCTTTGCTCCCCCCAATGGAGAGTCGCCCGCCAGTTTCGGCAAACGCGCCATCGAGACCGTGCAAAGCCTCGCCGAACGCCACCCCGGTCAACGCATCGTGTTGGTCACCCACGGCGGCGTCATCAGCTGCGTGCTCGACGCCTGGGTCGGCGATCGCAGCGGCGACTGGATCCGCTGGGACCCTCACAACTGCGCGGTCTCCGAGCTGGTGTGGGATGGGGAGCGCTGGCGCGCGGAGTCCATCAACGACATCAGCCATCTGCCGCCGGAGGCGGTGACAGATGTCGTCCCGGCGTATAGTTCTGAACAACGCAGCGATCAGACCCGATGAAAGACTTAATGAGGGCGCATCGACTTGATAAGCCGATCGTGATGGAAGCCGCCGCATTCGATTCGTTTCATCAGCATGATAAAATTTAACGGGTGAAAACGCCCTGGTCGAGCCATGCGCCGTCGTCTTCCTTCCACCCGTTTCATCTATTTTACACTGCTCCTGGTCGGCGTCCTTGCGCTCTTTCCCCTGTACAGCCACTATAAACAAGTGGCGGCGCCGGTGCCGCCGGGCGTGCGGCTGGGCGGCGTCGACGTCGCCGGCCTGAAGACGGTCGAAGAGATCCGCGGCCATCTCGATCCGATCTATCACGATCTGATCGGCGTGCGTTTTCAGAATCGGCTCTTCATGCTCGACCCCGACGACTTCGACTTTCGGGTCGATTTCGACCAGATGGTGGCCGACGCCGAACGCTATCTTGCCGGCTGGGAATTCGTGGACATCGCCGTGCGCGAGGCGATAGGGCTGCCGCAACAGGTGCGCAACGTGCCGGTGCGCTACACAATCGACGAAGCCAGGCTGCGCGCCTGGGTGGAGGAGCTTGCTCTTCAGCTCAACACCGCGCCCATCGCCGCGCGCGTTGTCGACGCCGAAGTGAGCGCCGATGCGCCGGCCACGCCTACGCCGGTCTATCCGGCCACCGTGCCGCAGCCGCGCCGTGGGCTGCAGTGGACGCCGGGCGCGCCTGGCTATGAGATCGACGTCGACGCCAGCGTCGCACGCATCCTCGCAGGGTTGACCAGCCACGACGCGCGCGAAGTCGAGCTGGCAGCGCGCGAGATTCCGCCGCCGATGCCGACGATGCGCGATCTGGAGCCGCAGTTGACGCGACTGCTCGACGATTATCCCGCCTTCACGGCTGTGAGCATCATCGACCTCCAGCACGGAGAGAGCGCTCATGTGGACGGCGACGCCGCTTTCTCGGCGATGGCGGTGTTGCGCGTGGCGCTGGCCGCCGCGGTGATGGAAAAGCTCCCGAACGGCGTGGCCGCAGAGGATCCTGAAGCTCAACAGGTCGGTCAGTGGCTCGACCTGGCGCTAGGCAAAGACCCCAATGAGGCGGCGAATCAGGCGCTGAGCTGGCTGGGCGACGGCAACATTGCGCTCGGTGCACAGCGGCTGACCGCCTTCGTGCGCAGCCTGGGGCTGGAGAACACCTTCATCCAGGGCGAGTTTGGCGGCGTCGCCCAAGCGCCGATCCGGACGCCTTCCAACCAGCGCGAGCGCCCGAATACGCGGCCCGACGCCAACATGCAGACCACGCCCGACGACATGGCGACGCTGCTGGCCGCCGTCTACGCATGCACGCAGGACGCCGGCCTGCTGCGTCAACGCTATCCGGAGACGCTCACGCCGGAGGAATGCGCCACGATTCTGTTCTATATGACGCACAACGAACTACGCTCCCCCATCTGGCGCGGCCTGCCGCAATGGGACGAACGCTGGATCGTCCATCGCCACGGCATGTCGCCGGCGCAGCAGGGGGACGTCGCCCTGGTGTGGGGGCCGACGGGGCCCTATGTCATCAGCGTCTTTGTCTTTAATCCAGGCCTCGTCGGCTGGGAGGTGGCCAATCAGTCGGTGGCCGATCTCACCCGCATTGTGTGGGAGTTCTTCGAGTTCCAGCGCAGCCAGGGCGGGCCGGAAGCGGACGCGCCGCCTGCGTTGACGCCGCCGCCCGGCTACGTGAAGGTTGCGCAGGAGTACGCAGCGTCGGCGGCGAATCCTTCGGCGCAGTGAACCTTTGGACGCAGTACAGTCACTGGCGCTGGCGCGGGTCGAGCGCATCGCGCAGGCCGTCGCCCATAAAGTTGATGCTCAACACGGTCAAAAAGATGAAAAAGCCAGGGAAAAGCACCATCCACGGCGCCATCGCCAGATAGTTCTGTCCATCATAAAGGAGCCGCCCCCAGGTGGGCGTGTCGGGTGGAAAGCCAAGCCCTAGGAAAGAAAGCACGGACTCGGTGATGATGGCGGAGCCAACGCTGAGCGTGGCGGCGACGATGATCGGTCCCATCGTGTTGGGCAGAATGTGCCGAAACATAATGGCGGGCCGGCTGACGCCGATGCAGGTGGCCGCCTCGACAAACTCGCGTTGCTTCAAGGAGAGGAACGATCCGCGCACCAGGCGCGCCACCGTCATCCAGTTTAAGATGCCGATCACGAAAATGATCAGCCAAAAAATACCCATCTCTGGCCCCATCAACTGGCGCAACCGATCCCGAAAGAGGAAAATGAGCAACAACAGCAACGGCACCACCGGCAAGGCCAGAAACAGATCGGTGATGCGCATCAGGATGTTGTCGATGCGGCCTCCCCAATAACCGGCGGTGGCGCCGACTAACACGCCGACGCTCATCGCCACCAACATGGCGGCGATGCCAACCGCCAGCGAGATGCGACCGCCGAGCATGATGCGCGCCAGCATATCGCGCCCCAGATCGTCGGTTCCCATCCAATGTTGAGCGCTGGGCGGAAGTAGAGCTTTGGAGAAATCGATCCGGGTGGGGCTTGGGGGGTAAACGAGCGGCCCCAAAACGCAGATAACAATCATGGTCAGAAGCACGACCGACGCCGCCATCGCCAGGCGATGACGACGAAAACGTCGCCAGGCGTCTCCCCACAAGGTTCGCGGGGCGCGCTGACGTTGCGCAAGTTGGCCAGAGACTTGTGAACCTGCACCTACAGAAGCTGTCATGAGGAAACCCTGAACTTCTCTATGAGATCTATCGTATCTATGAGATCAATCGTACCGGATGCGCGGGTCAAGGATGCCGTAAATCACATCTGCGATCAAATTGAACAGCACCACCAGTGTGGCAAAAATGAAAGTGATTGCCATCACCACTGGCGTATCTGAATTTTGAATCGATTTAATCAACAGTTCACCGATGCCGTTGATGCGGAAAATTTGCTCGGTCACGATCGCGCCGGAGAAGATGGTCGGCACCCCCAACGCCACCAGCGTCACCACCGGGATCAGGCTGTTGCGCAACACATGGCGAATGATGACGGTGCGCTCCGCCAATCCCTTTGATCGCGCTGTCCGCGTGTAGTCTTGCGGAAGATTGTCCAGCATGGCGCTGCGCACGAAACGCGTCATGGCGCCTGTCTGGAAGAGCGCCAGCACGGTGACCGGCATGATCATCTGTTTAATCTGTAAGATGAACGTCTCAAAGCTGTTCACGCGTAAAGTTGAATCATAAATAAAGGGCAGCCAGCGCAGATTGACGCTAAAGACCAAGATCAACACCAGGCCGGTAAAAAAGGTCGGCACCGAAAACCCGACAAAAGCGAAGGTTGTAGCGATGTTGTCGAACCAGGAGTAAGGGCGAATGGACGAAAGCACGCCGATAGGAATCGCAATCAATACCGAAAGGACATACGCCGAACCGACGACCAAAAGCGTCTGGGGAAGGCGCTGCCAGATCAAGGAAGCGACCGGCGCTCGCGAGGCGAATGAAAATCCCCAATCCCCGGAGATCATTGAGCGGAACCACTTCAAGTATTGAATATGAATCGGATCATCTAACCCCAGCTGTCTGCGAATATTTTCGCGCACCTCAGGAGGCACCGAAGGGTCGGCGGCGAACTGAGCCAGCGGGTCGCCGGGCGCCAGCGCCAGGATCAGAAAAAGAATCATGCTGATCCCGATCAAGGTGGGAACGGCGAAGACTAAGCGACGTAAAATATAAGTGCCCATTGTTCCTCTACAATGCGAGAAGCGCAAGTTAGAAGTTGGCGCCATCTTCCCGAAGCTTCTTTCGGGAAGATGGCGGCGAGCAATCCCTATGAACGTGGAAAATCAGTAGCTAGCTCTAACGACGGCCTCCTGGTTTGATCACCTTTCCGAGTACCAGTTGGCGACGTCCCACATTTCGGAATCCCAGCCAGAGGGATTGTAGCCTTTGAGCGTCTTGGCGGCGCCGGCCACGCGCGGGCGCGCCACCAACGGAATCATGGCGACGTCCTCGTTGATGATGTCGTTCAGCCGCAGGGCATATTGTCGGCGCTCTTCCGGATCGAGAGAAGCGCGCGCCTGTTCGCAGATTGCGTCAAACTCTGCGTTCTGCCAGCGCATGTTGTTATTGCCGCGCCATTCGTTCTCGCGCTGAGAAGCTTCCGAAGAAACCCACTGGCAGAGATGCGTGATGGCGTCCGGCTCACTGGCACCGGTGGTGTACATCTGGATGTCGGCGAAGAAATGACCGATGTTATCAGGGTTGCCCGCATCGGAGCCGAAGAAGACGCTGGCGTCCACACTCTTCAGCTCCGTCTCAACGCCGATCTCCGCCCACCACTGCTTGATCAGCTCTTGAGTTTTCTGGCGCAGTGGGTTAACGCTGGTCTGGAAGAGCAGGCTCAGGCGCATGCCATCCTTGACACGGACGCCGTCAGGGCCGCGCACCCAGCCAGCCTCGTCGAGCAGACGGTTGGCCTCGTCGAGATCTTGCTCACAGCCGCTGTAGAACTCCTCGATGCCTGAGCGATAGGGCGGATACCACAGCAGATGACAGGTGGGGAAGCCAGCCGGACCATAGAGCTGCTCCGCAATCGTGCGGTTGTCGATCGCCGCCCGCAGCGCCTTACGCACGTTGATGTCGGTCAGGAACGGGTGCGGATGATTGAGCTGGCCGCGCTCATCGCCAAGCGCCGGATCGACATTGGTGAAGTTGATGAGAAGGCGTTCCACATTTGCCGTGTTGTAAATAACCAGATCGCCGGCGCCGCCCTGTTCCGCAAGCTGTTGCAGCACCGCCGCTTCAACCTGCAGATTCCAGGCCCAGTCGGTGTCGCCGGTCTGCAGCACGGCGCGTGCTGCAGAGGTCGCATCGCCGCCGCCCTTGAAGATCACGTTCTTGTAGAAAGGTTTGTCTGGATCGCGGTAGTGCTCGTTGATCTCGTAGGTGACGACGTCGCCGGGTTTGAATTCTACCAGCTTATACGGGCCAGTGCCGATGGGCGCCAGATTTGCTTTCTGACACTCCTCAGCCGTAGACGCCGCCTCGCCAATGCAGTTGGCGAACTGCGCCTTCTGAATGATGCGGCCATTGGTGCTGGTGAAGGCAAAGTAGGGATTGGCGCGCGGGGTCTTCCAGGTGACGCGCACGGTGTGGGGATCGATTGCCTCTACATTCTCGATGTCGACGAAGTACGTCGCTGTCGTGCAAGCGGTTTTGGGATCGGCGCAGTATTGCCAGGTGAAAACGACGTCTTCCGCTGTGAAGTCAGTGCCGTCGGACCATTTGACATCCTTGCGCAACTTCCACGTAATGATCCGCCCGTTATCCTCTACGCCGCCGTTGGCAACGGTCGGAATCTCCTCCACCAGCAACGGCACATACGAACCGTCTGGGCCAATGGCCGCCAGCGGCTCCAGAATCAGGCGAGACGCATCAAAGTCCTTCGTGCCGGTCGCAAGATGGGTGTTGAGAATGGTCGGCGCCTGCCAGTAGAGGATGCGCAGCGTGTCGCCGACGCCGCGGCCGACCCGCACGGGTTCAGCAGCCGGCGCGCCAGGTCCAGATGCGGCTGGCGCCGCCGGTCCTGCACAGGCGCCTATAAGCAAGGACAAAATGGTGAGAAGGCCTAACAGGTGCAGAGTTCTCCGATTTCTGTGGCGTTGCATATGCTCTCCTTTGTGTTGTGCAGAAACAGAAATGAATAAACAGCATGAACATGAGGATGAGCAGCTGACAACCGCTTTGGTTGAAGGCCGCCCCCCAATGGGTGATAACGACAATTCAGGTGGTTATGAGAGTAAGATCTGCGAGAATTTAACCCGATGCACTCAGATGGCAGCTATCCTACATAGTTTGATTCAAGTTGTCAAAATAGATTTAAGACAAACGACGTGTCGAAAGGTGCGCGCAGGCATTGCACTCACGACGCCTGCACTTTTTCCGAAAGATCGAAACGTTCGATGGCGGCGATCACGCGGGGAGGCGCATTTCGACAGCGTTCGCGCAAAAAGCGCGCAATGCGCGCGCCGGTGATGCCGCGCTCCGCTGCGCGCCTCAGGCTGCGCTGAGTGATCTGATACACAAAGAGCGGATAGCTCTGTCGCCACTGCGCAAAGCGTTCGACGCGGAAACGGTCGGCCAACGAGACGCCGCTCTCCAGCGTCACGGTGAAATCTTCTTTGAGGATGACTTGATTGTGCACCTGTTCATCAGGGGCGGGGGAATCATGGCCCAGCCACTGCGCTCCCCATGCGCTCAGCGACAACAACAGGTCTCGCCCGGCCCCCGGCTCGGCGAGATCGAGCGCCGCCAGCCAGTGCAGCGGGCCGCGAATCAAAAAGCGCAGCAACGCGCCTTCAACCTCATCCCAGCGCTCGAAACCTTTGAGAAACTCCTGCGTACTGCTCTTACGGATGTACCAGGTCTCGTAGTCGCCGGTTGGGCGTTGAAAGTCAGGCTCGGCGGCTCGAATCGCCTCCAGAAGAGTGGATTGGAAATACCATGCGCCTGGCTGCAGGCAACCGAAAAGTCGGAGAATTGCGCTGCGCGTTTGCAGAGGGTCGTTTTGCCACAGGCCGGCTTCCACACACTCCAGCTCCGGCGTGCGGCAAAGATCATTCCAGTCCGGCGAATTGCGCCATGCATCGAAAAGCATGCGGCGCTGTTCGGCGCGCGTTTTTTCCAAAAAAGCGGCCACCGGATTTTGCGTCAACTGGATCAGCTCGCCCTCGCGGCGCAGCCAGCCAAGGCGGTTGGCGACGTGAAGCAGCAGCGCAAGGCGCACGTTGAGGTCGGCGTCGCCGTTGTTGAACGGAATTTGCAGGCGTTGTACCAGACGATCAACGTCTTCGGGATGAGGGCCGGCGGAGGTGAGACGCAGCCGTTCGTTATACAGAAAGCCGAGCAACGTGCCGGCGTCCTGCAAGAAGGCGTCGTCGGCGAGCATAGTGCGAGAAGGAGAGGGCGGCGGTGCCAGCTTGAGCGGCAACCCGCTCGTCAGGTCGCTCTGAGGATGAGGAAGCCAGGGCGCCGCGTCGCTAGGGATGTAGATGATCGTATGCGCATGTTGACCGGCGCCCTTGAAGGCGCGACCGATCAGGCCGTTGTAATACAACAGCTCGGCGACGCTCTCCGGATACAGCCAGGGCGTCTCCCGCTCCAGCCTGGCCGGCCCCATCTGGCGGATGGCGCCAAACTCTCGGTTGAACTGCGCCTCGACGACTTCTCCGTGCGCGCGCAGCAACATCTGAATGGCGGCCTCCACCTGCGGCGCATAGTCCACC
The DNA here is from genome assembly GCA_937928035.1 of uncultured Caldilinea sp. Lineage (GTDB taxonomy): Bacteria > Chloroflexota > Anaerolineae > Caldilineales > Caldilineaceae > Caldilinea. The sequence goes on from CALFWA010000168.1 coordinate 8,073, forward strand.
ATCTCCTGATAGGCCATCTGCACAGAGGTGGGATCGGTCAACTGGGCGGCAAGCAGGTCGATGGCTTGTTCACGCGTCTCGGCGCTCTCGATGAGCGCCCCGCGCATCTCCGCCAGCGCGTGCAACAAAATGTCCGGATATTCGGCCAACATCTGGGCGGTCGTAGGCATGGAGGCGTCAGAATGCGTCTTGTACGAAATTCAAGCTCGGCTCGAATTTTGGTTGGAAAGCGTCCATACGCCGTATATGAACAACAATTCACAATTCCTGGCAAATCCGGTATACTGCGTAGCGTAGCATATTCAGGAGGGAACGAAAATGTCGCAATATTCAAATCGCTCCTCGGGCGTCAACAGCGTCGGCTTTCTGCAGCAGATGGGGCGCGCCATTCAGCTGCTCTTCGACCCTCGCGTGCCGACTTCGTTGAAACTTATGTTGCCGGTGGCGGCGATGCTCTACTGGTTCTGGCCTATCGACTTGATGCCCGGCCTCCCATTTGACGACGTGGCGATCCTGATCGGCGCTTTGATGTTATTCGTCAAACTGGCCTCGGAAGCGCTCGAACGCCAGCAACGCCGGGAGCGGGAAACGTCGGCGCAGGAGGGAGACGACGCAGTCATCGACACCACCTGGCGCATCATCGAGTAACTTGACTCGTCAGTCATTCATCCATGGCAGATCACGACAGTCGCCGGCCTGTAGGCTCGCCACAGCGCGAATGAACAACGATCGCACCAACGCGCAGGAAGCATTCTATACGTTCACAGAGGTCGCCTACCATTTTCAGGTGACGCCTGAGGTGCTGCGCAGTTGGATTCGCCGCTTTGCACAGCTTCTCAGCCCTGCCGCCAGAGCGGAGCCGCCTCGTTTCACCAGCGCCGACGTCGCCGCTCTGATCACGGTGCAGAAACTGCTGGAACAGGGGCTGCAGGACGAGCAGATCAACGCACAATTGACGCCCAAACGCCTCGTTCCCGATGAATCAACGGCGGTTGCTTTGAGCACCGACCAGGCGCGACAACTGGTCGAAGGGAAGGCCGCCTTGCTTCCCCAAGCGTTGGGCGACATCCTCAGCGCCATTGCCAACAGTCAGCAGACGGTGCTCAACAGTCAGTCGACCGTGCGCGAAATGATCGGCGTCGTCGTGCAGGACAATTTTAATCTCAAGGAAGAAAACCGCAAACTGCGCGAGCGGATGCTGGAGCTGGAGCGCGCGCTGGCCGAGTACCAGCGTCGCGAGGAGACGCGCAAAGAGCGGTTGGAAAGTCGCCTGCGCGCGCTGGAGAACACCGTCGCCGCGCAGCAGCAGCAGATCGCCCAACTCATTCAGCTTCAACGGCAGAACCAGCAAAAGAAGCGCGGATGGTGGTGAGCGCGCCGAGCTTCAGCGTGCATGGGCGACCGGCTCGTTGTTTCCTTCCGCGCTGAACGCAATCGGCGCCGAGCGCCTACTGGAAAACGTCTCGCTCACCAGTGGCTCCCCGACCAGGTCGTACTCCATGGCGCCGTTGATGAGCACCTGCATCATCTCTCCTGGCGCTGCACCGCGCACCCCCGGAATGAGCACCAACCCGTCGATCTCCGGTGCATCGCGGTAAGAGCGCGCCAACAGCAGGGGCTCGCCGCTGCCCTCGACCCGACCTTCACCCTCCACCAGCACTTCGAGCAGCTTGCCGACCTGCGCCTGATTCTTGCGCAGGCTGATCGGTTGTTGCACTTCCATCAGCCGCGCGTAGCGCTCCTGCTTGACCTCCTCATCCACCTGGTCGGGCAGCTCCGCCGCCGGCGTTCCCGGCTCCGGGCTGAAGGTGAAAGCGCCCACTTTGTCGAACTCGATGGCGCGCACGAAGTCCAGCAGCCCGGCGAATTCCTCTTCGGTCTCGCCGGGGTACCCCACGATGAAGGTGGTGCGCAGGGCGATGTCCGGCATGGCAGCGCGCAGCTTCTCGATATGCTCGTAGACCGTCTCCAATCGGCTCGGGCGGCGCATGCGGCGCAGCGTGCGCGGGTCGCCGTGCTGCAGCGGCATGTCGAGATAGGGGATGATCTTCGGCTGGCTGGCCATCACCTCGATCAGCTCGTCGCTCACGTGGCCGGGATAGGCGTACATCAGCCGCACCCAACGCAGGCGGTCGTCTGTGCGATGGCAGATGGCGGAAAGCAGACGGGGCAGGCTGTTCGGCTCTCCCCGATCGCGACCGTAGTCGGTGGTGTCCTGTGCGACGATGACCAGCTCGCGAGCGCCCGCCTGCACCAGGGCGACCGCTTCATCCACGATCGCCTCTAGCGGTCGGCTGCGGAGCTTGCCTTTGAAAGAAGGGATCGTGCAGAAGGCGCAGGGAGCGTTGCAGCCGTCCGAGATTTTGAGGTAGGCGCTGCCGGCGACGACGGGCGGCCGCGGCGTTGCTGCAACGAAGTCGATGGCTGGGTCGCCCAAAAGCGCCGGAACGAGGCGCTCTCCGAAGTGCTCTACCCTCGGCGTTTCGGTTTCGCCGAGCAGGGCGTAGCGTTCAAGACGGCGCTGCTCTTTGCCGTTGCGGATTTGGGCGATCAGCTCCAGCACCTCCATCCAGCGCCGCGTGCCGAGCAGGCCGTCCACCCTGGGCACGCGTTCGACCACTTCAGCGCCGTTGCGCTGCACAAGACAGCCAGCCGCCACCAAAATTTGATGCTTGCGCTTGCGCCGACTCAGCTCTTGCAAGACGCCGATCGACTCTTCTTTGGCGGCCTCTAAAAAACCGCAGGTGTTCACAATTAAAACATCGGCGTCCTGAGGACGCTCGGCGGGGCGATACTGCGCGCCCCGCAGCAGCATCTCGATGCCGTCGCTGTCCACCTTATTTTTCGGACATCCCAGAGTAACCAGATGATACTTCACAGCTTGTCTTCACTTTCCCACTCATCCAAAAACGAAGCCATGGCCCGATAGCGCACCTGCGCCAGGTGACGGGCGGGCGCCGTGTTCATGCTTTCCACCGTCTTCGCCAGAACCGTGCGCAGAAATCTTTGCATCTCCTGACGGCGCTCCGCCAGCGACGCGCCGTCGAATTCACGCGTGCTGAGCTGGTGGGCGATCATGCTCACGCCTAGCTTGGTCAGCTTATCGGCGTCCCACAGGATGGCGGTCTCCAGCGGCTCCAACGGCGGAGCGCCCGGCGCCCGCGTCAGGCCGGCGTGACGGTCGATGGCGTCCACGACCCCGGCGATCTTTTCCGGTGGAAAGTCGGTCTCCTGCAAGAACGCCCCTGCTTCCACAGCGCCTATTTTATCGTGATTCGGCTCGCCCTTGCGAATATCATGCAGCCAGGCAGCGGCTTCGACGACCTCGCGGTCGGCGCCGGTGCGCTCGGCAAGCCAGAGTGCGACCTGTACCACGCGCCGCACATGCTCCCAGCGATAGTTGAACGGGATCGGCTCTTCTGGTTGCAAGTGGAGCGCAGCGCGCACTTCCTTCTCGGCGCGTTCGCGCGCCAGCGTCCTGCATCGTTCGCGCCAGACGACTTCCTTCTCTATCATTCTTTCGGCTCCAGCTCCAGGATTCGATACGGATAGACGTTGATCACTTCGGTGTCCAGATAGCGCGTCACTGTCACCACGTCGCGTCGGTAGAGGTGGATGTGACCATGCAAAAGATAGCGAGGACGAAACCAACGCATGAAAGTCAGAAAACTTTTGAAGCCTTGATGCGGACGGTCGGGCTGATCGTGAATGCCCCAAGGAGGCGAATGGGCGACCAGTACGTCTAGAAAACGCCCATAACGCGCGCGATTGGCAATTAGCTTCGGCGCCAGGCGCAAGATGTTGAACATCATTTCGAGGTCGGTGTATTGAAAGCGCGGCGCGTTGTTGTAACGGATCGATCCTTCCAGTCCGGCTAACAGCAAGGAATCTTCGCGCACGGTGCGCATGTGCAGGTTGACGGCGCCCAACGGTTCGCTCACGGCGTGCCAGGCGCTGCCCCCGCGACTGTGATACTCCACCTCGCGCGCGTGGTTGCCGTGTACATAGTAGGTCGGGCGGCCAGTCATGGTCATAATGTATTCGATGTAGTAATGGGGCAGATCGCCGCAGCTGATCACGAGGTCGATCGGCCCGACGCGGCGATTGATGCCAGCGCTGTATAAAATTGGCTCGACTTTGTCACTGACCGCCAGGACGCGCATCGCAATGGATTGTAACATTGTAAGAGGATGCATCCCAAAACGGAATGATTACGTCAACTATTTTGAGAGAAAAGGGGCGAAGGAGAGTTTATTGACGAAGCGGTTGTCCTATGTCCAAACACAGGCATTCAACAAAGAGTCGGGCCCCACCATGGTGGTGGGTTTTGGCTGCTATCGGCCACGTAGCGCAGCGGAGGAAAGAGACATTCTAGCGCCGCCTAGATGCTGAGTCGCTATTGCCTCTCCTCCACCTCCCAACTTTCTGCAGGTCTACCGTCAGGTAGTTCACCCCGATCATGGCGAAAAAGCGTTTGGCGCATTCGATCTTGCACTTCTCGTGGGGGAACTGGAGTTTGCCCAGCTCGGTCGTGCCCTTCGTCTCGTGGACGTAGGCCCGCACTTCCATCTGGCCATTCCGATGGACGCGCGCCACGCCCCAGTCGGGGTTGTAGTCGCCGATCGGCGCCAGCAGGTCCACCTTAAAGCCGGGCGGAAACTTGAAGTAGAAGACGATGGCGTCCCCCTCCTGCCGGATCACCTCGACGTAGCGCGCCTCAGCGTCGGAGTCCTTCTGCACCAGGTCGTACAACCCTTTCGGCCCCGCCTCGATGACCTCCTTCTGCGGGAAGGCGCAGCGGGGGCGGGAAGAGCGCCTCGCGATCGTTAGGGGCCTGCTTCGCTCACGATCTCGAACTCGATGCGCTCGGCGATGTGGTCGGCCAGGGCGTTGCGTAGCTCGGCGATGAAGACACCGGCAAAGCCCTCGGGGTTCCGCAGGAAGAAGCGCTTCTTGTCCGGCCGCATGCGCCGAAAGATGACGTTGACCGTCGGCCGGGTGAGGCCAGTCTGCTGCACGGCGCGCTCGATCTCGGCCTGGCGGTCGCGCACGTAGGCATCGAGACGGCGATCTGTTTCGCACAGCCCTTCAGCCACGGTCTCGGCGTTATCCAGCCAGTCGTGATAGCTATGATAGTCCTCGCCGCCGAAGTCCCTGCGCGCCAGCCGGCCGAAAATGCGCAGATACAGGCCGAACATGGCGACGGCCTCCGGCACCTCCAGGAACGTGCCGGCGCGCGGCGCGTACACCCTCAGCCCGCGCGCTTCCAGTGCGTCCTTCATGCGCGCCACCATTGGAAACTTGAGCGACGGAAACAAGAACGCAATCTGGTTGGGGTTCTCCACCCGGTCGGCCTCCAACAGGCGGCGCACCGGGTCGGCGACTTCCGCTGCCACGGCGTGTGGTTCGGCCAGTGTACTGGTCACCACGGCCACCTCGGCGTCGGCGCTGGCCGCCCGAATCTGCTTGCTGGTCACTCGAAAGTGCCCGCCCCGTGGGTTGCGCCAGTCGCAGCGACCGATGAAGTCGGTGTAGAACTGGACGATGTGGCGCCGGGAACGGTAGTTGGTGTCCAATGGAATTGTCGTCGGCTCGACGCCAAATGCAGTCTTACACCGCTCTGGAAATTGCACGAAGTTCTCCACCGTTACGCCGCGGAAGCAGTAGAGCGCCTGGTCGTCGTCCCCTACCACGCACAGGTTGCGGCTGCCTGCCGCCAGCCGGAAGAAGAGGCGCTCCTCGATGGTGTTGGTGTCCTAGTACTCGTCCACGATCACGTGCTGGAAGACGTGCGCAGCGCCGTCGTGGCCGTTGAGGACATTCAACGCCTCTTGCTGCAACAGGGCGAAATCGGTCATCCCCGCCTGTCCCGGCCGCCGCAGGGAGCTCAGGTAGGCGGCGTCCATGCGCGCCAGCGCCATCAGCGCCGGATTGTCCGCCACAGCCGCCATCTGCTCGGGCGTCAGGCATTCCTCAGACAGGCGGTTGAACAGCGCCAAAGCATGGGTGACGGCATCATGTCGGGAGCCGGAGTTGTGGCCGAACAGCTTGTTGATCTCGGTGGCGGCATCGCCGTCAAAGCCGGCCTCACGCGCCAGCGCCTCCCAGCGGCTATGTTGGTACGGGTACAGTTACTGCCCGAGGTCGTCCAGCAAGGTAGGCGGTCGGTGGCGCTGTTGTTCTCGATAGAAGCGCCGGTCCATGATTAACCGCCAGCAGAAGGAATGTACCGTGCCGACATACATCTGGGAGACGTCGTAGGGTCGGCCGGTGAAGTTGCTGGCGATCTCAAGCAGCGCCCGCAGCCCCTCTTTGAGCTACCGGGCGGCTTTTTCGGTGAAGGTCGAAAGGAAGATCGTCTCCGGCGGCGCCCCATGGAAAACGATCAGGTTGAGCGTGCGCCAGAGCAGCATGCGCGTCTTGCCGGAACCCGGTCCCGCCGGCAAATAGAACGGGCCATCAACATGGAGAGCGGCAGCGCGCTGCGCCTCATTGGGCTGGAACCCGACCAACTGCCACAGATGTTCAACGTCTGGCGTCGATTGATTCATCGGAAGGTGTCCGCAGGTGTGATTCGCAGCATTACGCAGCTCGGCAGAGAAAGTTTTGAGACTGAGCAATGCTTCAGGGTGCAAGCTTAAGGAAAGCTATAGGGGCTATGCAGCTCGTGTCAAATTCGTAAAACATGAAACTGTTCCACCTTTGATCTGGTATACTTCTTCCTAAAAGCAAGATTTCCAAAAAGCAAAATTTTCAAAAATCAAGATTGCCTACTCCAACTCGAAGGATGTCAATTCATGTCCACCTTGCACGATGAGCGCACCCGGACCTTGATCGACGAATTCCGCAGCCGCTTCGGCGTTGCTCCGCAATACGTCAGCCGCGGGCCGGGCCGAGTTAACCTGATCGGCGAACACACCGACTACAACGACGGCTTCGTGCTCCCCGTGGCGCTCAAGCGCGATGTGCGCTTTGTGTTGCGCCCTCGCAGTGATCGCCAGGTGCGGGTCTATTCGGTGGAGTTTGGCGAAGAAGGAAGCTTTGACCTGGACGGGCTGCGCTTCGACCCGAACCGGCTCTGGCTCAACTACATTCAGGGCATGGCGTGGAGCCTGGAGCAGGAAGGCGTGCGGCTGGTCGGCGTCGACGCCGTGGTGAGCGGCAATGTGCCGCGCGGCAGCGGCCTGAGCAGCTCGGCGGCGCTGGAGATCGCCGCAGCGCACGCCTTTTTGATCGCCTCGAGCCAGACCGGCGCGCTCAGCGGGCCGCGCATCGCCCAGCTTGCGCAGCGCGCCGAGAACCAGTTCGTTGGCGTTAACTGCGGCATCATGGACCAGTTCATCAGCGAGCTGGGCCGCGCCCATCACGCCCTGCTCATCGACTGCCGCTCGCTCGACTATCAACTGGTGCCGATGCCCGAAGCAGTCTCCCTGGTCATCGGCAACACGCGCGCCAGCCGTTCGCTGGCCTCCAGCGCCTACAACGAGCGCCGCGCCCAATGCGAGGAAGGCGTGCGGCTGCTGCGCCAGGCCTTGCCCGACATTCGTGCCCTGCGCGACGTCTCCGGCGAACAACTGGAAGCGCATCGCGCCTTGCTGCCGGAGACGGTCTATCGGCGCTGCCGCCACGTCGTTTCAGAAAATGAACGCGTGCTGCAGTGCGTCGCGGCCTTGCAGCGCAGCGATCTAACTGAAGCAGGCAGGCTGATGAACGCCAGCCACGAGAGCCTGCGCAGCGACTACGAGGTGAGCAGCCCTGCGCTCGACGCCATGGTCGAGGCCATGCGCAGCGCCGAGGGGTGCTACGGCGCACGGTTGACCGGCGCCGGCTTCGGCGGCTGCGCAGTCGCCCTGGTTCGGGCGGGCTGCGAACAGACGGTGGCCGACGCCATCTTCGCCCACTATCCCAAGGCGACCGGCATCTGGCCTGAAGTCTACACCACCCAAGCCGCCGACGGCGCCGGCGCCGAACGGCTGTAGAGGAGGCGTGACAGGTATTGCGTGTTGCGTGGCTAAATGTGCACTACGAATCACGCAACACGCATCACGACAACAGCTCCGGCGTCAGGTGGTCGATGCGGTCGTGGCTATGCAGGCGCCAGACCTCGCGACCTGGATGCTCGACGTACTCGAAGTGCGTGACGCCGGTGTTATGGGTCCACACCTCGCAGCGACGCCAGGGGCCGATGTTGAAGATATGATCAAAGGCGAACTCGATCACGCCGCCGTGGCAGATGACCAGCACATACTGCCCGCGATGCTTTTCAACCAACTCTTCGATGAAGACGCCGACGCGCGCCCGAAAATGCATCAGGCTTTCGCTGCGCGGCTCCTTCATCACCGGTGCAAAAGGACGCTCGCTGGCCCAGTAACCGGCGAACTCGCCCGGATGCTCTTCTGGGCTCCAGGGGACATGGTCGTACCGATTGTTGCCGATCTCGCGCACGCGGTCGTCGAAGGAGACCGGCTGCCCGTAGACGCCCGCCAGCGGCTCGGCCGTCTGCCTTGCGCGTTGCATGGTGCTGGCGTAAATGGCACCGACCTGCGGCAGCCGTTGCGGCAGCCAGGCCGCCAGCGCCGCCGCCTGCCGATGCCCCAACTCCGTCAGCGGTTGATCCCAGTTCGTGCCTGACCAATCAGGCAGATTGACGTAACTTTGTCCGTGGCGAATCAATAAAAGATTCATGAAGCAATCCCGGTCGAAAGTGAAGCCTTCCAAAAGCCTAGGCGACGCCTGCTAGGCGATGCCTGGTTGTTTGCGGCTGCGAATTGTGTTTCATCGGAAACCATTGTAACGCAGATTGGCTCTTGCGCCATGCGCCTTGTATCATTGAACAAGCCGATTATGACCGAACGCCTTGACTATCTGAACGCCTATCGGCAACAGTTCGACGCACAGGTGCTCGCCATCGAGGATCGCGCAGGCGTTCCTGCCGTGCTGCTCGACCGCACCTGCTTTTATCCCACCTCCGGCGGGCAGCTGCACGACACTGGCCTCCTGGGCGGCATCCCCGTCGTCGACGTCGTCGCCGAGGAGGGGGAAGTCTGGCATCTCCTGGCGGCTTCGCCCTCCTTCGCCGCCGGAGAGCGCGTCGTGGGCGCAATCGACTGGCCGCGGCGCTACGATCACATGCAGCAACATTCCGGCCAACATTTGCTTTCGCAGCTCATCCATCAGCGCTATGGCTTCGAGACCGTCTCGGTGCATTTTGGCCGCGAGGAATCGACGCTCGACCTGAACACGGCCGAGACGCCGCCTGCTTTTCTGAGCGAGATCGAACAGGCGGCCAACGAGCTGGCCTATCTCGCCCTGGAGGTTCGAGCATATTTCGTCGACGAACAGAAGGTGAGACATCTGCCGCTGCGACGCCCTCCCGCCGTCTCCGGCCTGATTCGCATCGTGGAGATCGACGGCTACGATTACTCGGCGTGCGGCGGCACACACGTGCGCACCACCGCCGAGGTTGCGCCGATCAAGTTGTTGCGTTCGGAACGCCGCCGCCACCAAACGCGCCTCGCGTTTCTGTGTGGATTGCGCGCGTGTCGCGACTACGCCGAAAAGCATCGCCTGCTGACGGAGACGGCCGGCTTGTTCAGCACGGAAATCGCCGCCGTGCCTGCCATGGTGCAGCGAATGCAGGCGCAAATGCGAGAACTCGAACACAAACACATGGAATTGCAAAGACGCCTGCTGAGCCGAGAAGTGGCGGCGCTCATCGCCGCTGCGCCGCGTGTGGGCGATGTTGCAATCGTCGAATACCTCTCCCCTGATGCGTCGGTCGAGGCGCTCAAGCAGATGGCGGCGCTGCTGCGCGAACAGCCCAGGTGCGTGGGTTTGCTCGCCTCAACTGTGGATGGCAAAGCGACGCTGGTGTTTTGTCGTAGCGATGACGTTGTTTTGCACGTCGGCGAAGTGCTGCGCAACGCGCTGGCAGCCTTTGGCGGTCGCGGCGGCGGCCGGCCTGAATATGCGCAGGGGGGCGGCGCGCCTGTCTCCGCCGTCGCCGCCGTGCTGGCCGAGGCGCGTCGACAATGTGAAAAGGCGCTTGCATAACGTCTGCAAGGCCCGGCGCAGCCCGGAGGGGATGAAGTGACTAAATTCAAAAGGAGCGTTTGAATGAATCTCAAACTGACCGGCGTCCATCACCTGACCGCCGTGACCGCCCAGGCGAGCGAGAACGTTCGCTTTTATACGCGCACCCTGGGCATGCGGTTGATCAAAAAGACCGTCAACCAGGACGATGTGCGCGCCTATCATCTCTTTTACGGCGATGGCATGGCGACCCCCGGCAGCGATCTGACCTTTTTCGACTGGCCGGCCATGCCGAGGGAGCGTCGCGGAGGGCAATCCATCACGCGCACCGGACTGCGCGTCACCGGCGCCGATGCGCTTGCCTGGTGGGCGGAGCGTCTTCAGGAATTCGGTGTGCAGCACGGCGAAATGACGGAGCGCGATGGTCGCCTTGGGTTGGACTTTGAAGACTTCGAGGGCCAGCGACTCAGCCTGGTCGACGACGGCGGCCTGGGCGAGGGCGCGCCATGGCTCAATAGCCCCGTTCCTGCACACTATCAAATTCGCGGGCTTGGACCGATCACGTTGACCGTCGCTCATCTGACGCCGACCGCAGCTCTGTTGACGCAAGCGATGGGGATGGAGGAAGCGCGCACCTATCCGAACCCGGAGGCGCCGCAGCACACCGTCCACGTCTTCATGATGAAAGGCGAAGGCCCCGGCGCCGAGCTGCATGTCGCCGTTCGTCCCGACCTGCCGCGCACCCGGCTCGGCGCAGGCGGCGTGCACCATGTCGCCTTTCGCGTGCCGACTGCGGCGGAGCACAGCGCCTGGGATGTGCATCTGCGCAGGCTCGGCGTCCAGACCAGCGGCGTCATCGACCGCTACTATTTCCGCAGCATCTACTTCCGCGAACCGAACGGCGTCCTCTTCGAGCTGGCGACCGACGGACCGGGCTTCACGGTCGATGAACCGTTGGCGCATCTCGGCGAGCGACTCTCGCTGCCGCCCTTCCTGGAGCCGCACCGTGCGGAGATTGAGGCGCAGCTGAAGCCATTGGTGTTCGATCGGTCTTGACTCGACAATACAACTCACGTTACGCAGGATGCTCGCTTTTTAACGCAAAGGCGCAAAGACGCCAGGAAGCGCGAGGACTTGGCGTCTTTTCCCTCTTCAGCGTCCTTTGTATCTTGGTGTTACTTAGTGGTTAATCATCTCGCCCGGACTCCGGCAGCGCCTTCGACGTTCCAGTGAGGGGATAAGGAAGTTGCAAGCGCTGACGCTGACCGAATTGCCGGACTGTGTAACGTGGGAATATAATTTCACATTACCGAGACTCAGAGGGCGCAAAAAAGCAACGCCTTAAAGCTCTGCACTCTCTGCAGTGAATTTTCGAGCGAAGTCACCCTCTCAAAAACATCCATACCTTATCGTTAGAAACATGAACGCACACGCCAATCCTTCGACCGATCTTCCTGCCCCGTTGAACGTCTACATTCCGCCCTCCGATCTGACCCGGCGCATGGCTGAGCTGCGCGCACTCACGCCGGCCAACGTTCGCATCACGGCTGCGCCTGATCCGCAACCGGTCGATTGTCACATCCTGATCCACGGGTCGGTCAAGCCGGAATGGCTCGAGGCCAGTCCCTCCTTGCGCGCCGTGATCGTTCCTTACGCTGGCGTCTCGCCGGAAATGCAGAAGCTGCTGCAACAGCACCCCCAGATCACGCTGCACAACCTGCATTACAACGACGTGGCGACGGCGGAGTTTGCGCTGGCGCTGCTTTTCGCCGCCGCCAAATTTATCGTGCCGCTCGACCGCCTGTTGCGCCAGGGCGACTGGCGACAGCGCTACAGCGGCGCGCCTTCGCTGCTGCTATCGGGCAAGCGGGTGCTGATCCTTGGCTATGGCGCCATCGGCCGACGCATTGCGCCGGTCTGTCAGGCGCTGGGAATGCAGGTGACCGGCGTGCGACGCCATGAACCGCCGCAGCCGGCGGAGAACGGCGTCGCCGTCTACTCGACCGCCCACCTTCACAAATTGCTGCCGCAGACCGACGTGCTCTTCTGCGTTTTGCCGGAGACGCCGGAGACGATTGGACTGATCGGCGCCCGCGAGCTGGCGCTGTTGCCGCGGGGCGCCGTCGTCGTCAACGTGGGACGCGGGCCGGTGATCGACGAAGAGGCCTTCTACCACGCTCTGCGCAGTGGGCATCTTGCCGCCGCCGGCATCGACGTTTGGTACGTGTATCCTCAGAACGAGGAGGAGCGCAGCCACACGCTGCCCTCTCGCTTCCCATTTCACGAACTCGACAACGTGGTGCTGAGCCCACACCGGGGCGGTTGGCTGGAGGAAGCGGAGGAACGACGGCTTCAGGAGCTGGCGAAGTTGCTCACGGCCGCCGCCCATGGCCTGCCCATTCCCAATCAAGTGGACAAACAACTAGGATATTGAAAGAGGCCTCAGGCGGAAGAGTTCCCACAGAGAATGAAAATGCTGCAGCGGTATAATGGCGTCAATGTAAATGGCGCAACGAAGGGCTCAATGAAACATCACTCGGCCAACCTTGCCAGAGGGACAGCCTCCGGCGATTCAAAACACAGCAGAAAGGAGCAAAAATTATGTCCGGTTCCGGTTCTGTGTCCGCAACGGAGCTGTTGCAGCGCGCCCGAGCCATTCATGACTCGATTCGCACATGGCGGCGGACGATTCATCGCTATCCAGAGCTGAGCTTCACCGAGCAGCGCACCGCCGCTTTGGTCAACAGTGTGCTGATCGACCTGGGCCTGCCGACGGAGACCGAAGTCGCCAAAACAGGCGTCGTTGCGCACATCCGCGGCGGAAATGGGCCAACAGTTGCCCTGCGCGCCGACATGGACGCGCTGCCGATTCAGGAGATCAACGGCTCCGAGTTCGACAGCACGCGACCGGGCATCATGCACGCCTGCGGCCACGACGCGCACACCGCCATGCTGCTCGGCGCAGCGACGCTGCTCAAACAACTGGCGGACGAAGGGAAACTTCCCGGCGTCGTGCGGCTGCTCTTCCAGCCCAGCGAAGAGGCGCAGGACGAAGAGGGGAAATCCGGCGGAATGCGCATGGTCGAAGAGGGCGCCTTGCAGGGCGTGGACGCCGTCTTTGGCCTGCACGTCGATCCATTTCATGACGTCGGCTACGTCGCCACGCGTCCTGGCCCCATGATGGCGGCCGCCGACATGTTCGAGCTCATTGTGATCGGCTCGGGTGGGCACGCTGCGCGACCGCAGAACACGATCGACCCGATTGCGCTTTCAGCCCATGTGATTAACGCCGTCCATCAGATCGTAAGCCGCCGCCTCGACCCGACGCAGCCGGGCGTGATTACGATCGGCACGATCCAGGGCGGCACCGCCAACAACGTGATCCCGGACAGGGTCGCGATGACCGGCACGATCCGTTCCTTCACTCCGGAAGTGCGCACGCTTCTGCAAGACGAACTGATGCGCGCGGCCGGCGTCGTCGAGTCGCTGGGCGGCCGCGCCGAGGTGACCATCTTCCCCGGCTACCCGCCGACCGTCAACGACCCTGCGGCGACGGAGCACATGATGGATGCCATGCGCGAGTTGCTCGGCGAGGATCGCGTTGCGGAGAGCGAGCTGATCATGGGCGCCGAAGATTTCAGCTACATGGCGCAGGCGGTTCCCGGCTGCTTTCTGCGGTTAGGCGTGCACAACCCCTCGTGGCGGGAATATTACCCGGTGCACCGCGCTGATTTTCGTCTGGATGAGGACGCACTGCCGATCGGCGCTGCGGCGCTGGCGCTGACGGCGTTGCGCTGGATGGAAAAGAGACGATGAAGAAAGGATTCACGAGATTTCCCCAAATCCCAACAGGCGCGTCTTATCTTGACAGCCTTCCCGACGATGAAAATTTCGTTGAAAATGTCGTTGGGCGCATCCGACGCTCCCTTGCCTTTCTATGCGCCTTTGCGCTCCAGCGCCTTTGCGTTGAAGCTAGCATTCCATCCTTGCGGCGCTGGCCTGTTATCGCACTTGTCGTGTGGATTCCGGCGCTGTTGACGGCCTGCGCTCAGCCGGCGCCGGTTGCGCTGCTCTTCAACGCCGCCCCCTGGCAGGACGGCGAGGAGCATGTCTTTCGCATCACCGATGTGCAGGGCAGGCTGGCAGGCACGGCGACCTATACGCTGCTCGCCGGCGTCAACGATCAAGGGCAGCCCATGTGGTCGATCGAACGCATCATCGATGCGCAGGGCGATCGCGAAGAGGTCACGGTCAAGGTGCTTGCCGCCGGGTTTCGTCCGCAATCTTCTTTTTTAGAACGTTCAAACGCAACAGGCGCCGAGACGGTCGATGCGCAATATAACGGCCCGGCGGTCGACCTGGTACTCACGACGCGCGCCAACGTCATGACGACGCAGCGCATCGAGGTCCCCAGCGACGTGCGCGAGTCGGCCACCTTGCCGATGATCGTGCGCGCACTGCCGCTGGCGCGCAATTATGCCACCCGCCTCAACGCCTTTCTGCCGGTCGCCGGCTTGCTCGACCGCGTGACGGTGCGCGTAGTCGGCGAGGAACGCCTGACCGTGCCGGCGGGTGCTTACGACGCCTGGGTAGTGGTGCTCGACACAGGGGATTCGACCACGCGTTTGTGGATCGCCAAAGAGGCGCCCCATCCTCTGGTCAAATACATCGATGGTCGCAACCGCGCAACCTTCGAGCTGGAGCGCTACGTAGTCGGTCGCTGATGCCCTGTCGATGCGATCGATTCTGCTGCGCTCCGTGGATTCATTAAGCAAAGCGCCCTCCTGAAAAAGTCAGCGATCTCCAGGTTCAGCGCCTATCTTCCAGGAAGCCCGGGCTTCCTG
>CALFWA010000169.1 GCA_937928035.1 uncultured Caldilinea sp.
ATCGTCTGGCGGCTATGGGCGAGGCGCTGCAACCGGGCGATATTCTCGTTATTGCACAGAAGATCGTCAGCAAGGCGGAGGGCCGGCTGGTGCGTCTGGCAGACGTGCAGCCGGGGCCGCTGGCGCTCGAATACGCGGCCATCGTCGGCAATGATCCGCGCGTCGTCCAGGTGGTGCTGAACGACAGCAAGGAGGTTCTGCGCGTGCGTCGCGGCCTGTTGGTGGTGGAGCAGCGTAGCGGCTGGGTCTGCGCCAATGCCGGCGTCGACCGCAGCAATATCGAACCGGATGATGAAAGCGATTGGGTTGCGCTGCTTCCCGCCGACGCCGACGCCAGCGCCGAGGCGCTCCGCAGTCGCCTGGCCGAGCTGACCGGCGTAGCCCCCGGCGTCATTATCAACGACAGCCACGGCCGCGCCTGGCGTATCGGCACAGTCGGCGTCGCCATCGGCTGCGCTGGCCTCCCACCGGTGTGGAACCAGCGCGGCCTGCGCGATCTCTTCGGCTATGAGCTGGTCTCCAGCGAAGAATGCATTGTCGATGAACTGGCCGCCGCCGCCAGCCTGTTGATGGGGCAGAGCGACGAAGGGCGCCCAGTCGTGGTGATCCGGGGGTATGCGCCTCCGCCGCTGCCCCCGGCGCCCGCCCGCACGATCCAGCGGCCGAAGGCTATGGACGCCTTTCGGTAATGGGGCGCGTCCGTCATGCACCTCGCATCACCGAACCTTGTCATACGCTACCGGAAGCCGCCTCCTCCACCGCCGCCTCCACCGCCTCCGAAGGAGCCGCCGCCGCCGCCGCTCCAGCCGCCGCCACCGCTCCAGCCGCCTCCGCCGCTGGAGCTGCTCGGTCGGCTGGTGAACGTGGCGCTGGTGCTGGAGAGCAGCGCTCCTAGGCCCGCGCTCATAGAGGCTAAGCTGGCGCCCATCCCGCGTGAGGCTTCGCTGAGTCCGCCGCCCAGGCCGCCCGTGGGCGAACGGGTCTCGCCGCCACCGCCGGCTCCTCCGCCGCCGAGGATGACGACTGGGCGGGGCGGTCGCGGGCCGTAGGCGTCGGGTCGGTGGGGTTGCGGCGCCGGGATGTACCAGCCGGGCGCCGGCGCGTTGACGGCCTCGAACTTGCGAATGTACGCCTTGTCGACGCCGAAGGCGATGGCGTAGGGCAGCCAGCGATCCCAAATTTCTTTCTGCGCCTCGACGTCAGTGTATTTTTCAAGGTTCTGCAGGTACTCCTTGAACGCCTTCCAGCGCGCGGCGGCTTCGGCACCTGCATCGGTCTTGCGCGGCATGAAGCGCGCTGCAATTAGGAGTGAGACTGCAACGGCGAAGAGGCCGATACCCGGACAGATCGCCGCAGGAGTCAAATCAATCAACCAGATCATCAGCAAGAACGAGAGGCCGACCGCCGCCGCCATCGCAGCGCCGCCCAGACATCCGAACTGCGTGCGCACACTCTCAGGGTTGGAGCGATAGTAGCCGCGTTCAACCAACGCCTCGTACATGGCAGTCTTGATCTCGGGGATGTCTTTGTAAAATTTATTCTTCAGATCGGAAAGTTTTTGTTCATTTTTTGCGCCGAAGATAGCATCCACCAGCTTCCGCTCAAAGGGCGCCAACGGCGCATCTTTTTGCTCCAGCCGATAGATGAAATCCGTCCCCATGCGGAAGAAGCCGGTTTCTTTGACTTCGGTGATGCTGATCACCCCGCGTTGCGCCAGATCGACGATAGTGGCGACGATGTCCTGCATGTCGGCGCTTTCGTCGAGCAGGACGCCGGCCAGCCCCGGCTGCAGGTCATCAGGCGGCTCCGGCAGATAGTCGGCGATGCGCTCCACCGGCTTGTCGCGGCCATAGTTGTACCACATCAGATAGACCAGCGCCGGCCCGCCCAACAACAGCACCAGCGTGAGCACGCCGAGAATAACAGTCGCCGCCGGCCCCCATCGATCGCGGAAAGCCTGCTCCGCCTCTTGCCGTGCGGCCTCGGCGTCGGCAGCGGCCTGCCAGGCAGGCGCAGAACCGGCCACGACGCCGTGCGTGAACTGCACGCGCACCTCCAGCTCTTCGCCGGCGCGCAGCGTGCGCTGCGTTGCAAAGACGATGGCGCGATCGTTGTCCAGTCGCTCCGCTGTCACTGCATCGCGGGCGTCACGGCCATTGATGTAGGCGGCCCATTCGTCGATGGTGGCCGGAGCAGGAACGAAGACGCGCACGCGCGACTCCAACACCGGAAACTGGCGATCGCCGAAGACCGCCTTCCACCAGAGCTGATCGCCGCCGGGATAGTAGCGCAACCCTTCGTGCACCCGATAGCGCAGCGTGAAGGTCTGCGTTCGGTCGGTCGGTGGAAAGAACCAGCGGAGCATGTAGCGTCCGCTCAGATCGTCGACGACGAAGGTGTACGGAAGTTCGCCGCCGGATGATTGCATGTAGACGTTGCCGTCTGCGTCGGTCACAGACCAGTTCGAGAGGTAACCGAAGTTGCGTCTGGGAATTTCCCGGTATCCCTCTCGAAACGTTCCGCCGATGAACCGAATGCGCTGATGCTCGGCCACGTCGAAGGAGCCGTCTTCGTTGACCTGAATGTCCACGTCGAACCGTTCCCAGACGATGCTCTTCTCGGCGGCGCTGGCCGGCGACGTTGGCGCAACAAACCAAATGCTGAACAGAAGCGCTGTCAACAGCAACCAAATCCAGCGATAATGGGCGCGCATCTTGCCTCCCTTTGAGGGTTTATTTTGTACAGCGATCGTGCAAACGATTCACTGTCAACCGTTCAATTCCTGCCGGCTTTCCTGAAGGTTGTATTCCACGAAAAATCTTCATCGAACTGCACAACTCTTATTCGCGATCTGGACGCACTCGCTCTGGCTCTGATCACGAGTGTGCCACCGATCGCATTGACTTGCTTGACATTGTACCAACAAAGAAACTGACATCCAACCATCTGACTGATAGCCGCCTGATTGAGAATAGCCGTTCCGGCGGCTTTAGGAAAGAGCAAGGCGATTCCAAGGGAGAAGCGGCAAACGCCGATTACAACGTCGACGCGCTCCTCTGGGTGGCTCCGATGGCGGCGTCGATCTGTTCGGCTTCTTGAGGCTCTAGCGGAGGGAGCTCTTGCAGACTGGTCAAGCCAAAATGCTGCAGAAAGAGGTCGGTCACGCCGTAGCGAACCGGGCGACCGGGCGCCTCAAGGCGATCGATTTCTTCGATCAATCCTCGCTGCAGCAGAGAACGCAGCACGCCGGAGCAATCCACCCCGCGCACCGCTTCGATCTGGGCGCGCGTGACCGGCTGGCGGTAGGCGATGATGGCCAGCGTCTCTAGCGCAGGCGCGCTCAGGCGGGTCGTTGCGTCCAGGTTGAGAAATGCTTCGATCAGCTCCCCCGCCTCAGGCGCAGTCACCATCTGGAAGCGCCCATTGCGTTCGGCGATGCGCAGGCCGCGGCGCTGCGCGCGATGCATTTCACCCAACGCACGCAGATGGCGCTCCACAACCTCGGCGGGCGCGTCGACGACGCGCGCCAGTTGCGCTGCCTCGACCGGCGCATCGGCGACGAAGAGCAGGCTTTCCAGCGCGCTTAACAACGGCAATGCGACGTCGCCGATGCGCACGAGCAGCTCTCCGCTTGCGCTCTCTGCTGTGAGGATGCGCTCCGCCGTTCCGGCGGCGATGTCCAGCGCCGGCTGCAACGTTTCCTGTGGTTGCGACCTGGCGGCGTCGGCGTGAATTTCTGCAGTTTCTGTCTCCATCTGCACCCTACTCTGCTTCGAATGGCGCGCAGCGGATGTGCACGTCAAGCTTGCCCAGGCGCAGCCCCATGTCCTGCTCGACGATGGCGCGCGTCGCTTCGACCACCTCGTCGGTCTTCATGGGGATGTCCACATCGGGCGCGGTCTCAATCTCCAGACGGATGTCCACGGCGTTGCCGCGCGGGCGCACAGAGGGCGCCACAGTGATCACGTCGGCGAGGCCATCGAGGCTCCATTGCAGTCTGCGCGCCACGCTCAGGGTGTCCAGCTCGGCGACGCCTCCTTCAGGCGTGCGAATGCGTACCCCGCGTCTACGCAACGTCATCACTTCAAAGAAGAGCAAAGAACCCAGGATCAGGAGGGCGCCGACGCCGATCGCCGCCTGCCCGACGATGAAATAGACGGGATTCTCCATTTGCACGGCGGTGAGCCAGGCCGCCAGCTCGCTCAGGCTGCGCTGCAGCCAGGCGATGACCTCCAAAGGGGCGATGGCGACGGCCCAAATCGCCAACAGCAGCGTCAGCCAGAGCAGAGTGGCGACGAGTCGGTTCAATGCATTCATGTCGATAGCCCTTTCGATTCCTCCGACCCCAGGCCAGATTATATCGCGCCTTGAACGCCGCGCCGAAGCGGCGATCCTCGCACGGCGATGGTGGATGAACGCTAACTTGTTGCAAAACGGCGCGGCTTACACCTTGCGGCTGCGAACAAGCGTCGAACCTCCTAACAACATCGCCAGCAGCGCGGCGCCGACCGTCGCCAATCTCAGCCCCAACCGCCAACCGGTCGGCTCGTAGGTGAAGACAACTTCATGCACGCCCGCCGGCGCAACCACTCCGCGGAAGAGGCCGTTCACCGCTTTGATCGACACCAGCCGGCCGTCCACCGTCGCCGACCAGCCAGGATAGAAGCTGTCGCTCAGCACAAGCAACGCCGGTTGCGCGCTCTGCGTGCGAATGCGCACGCGTTCGGGCGTGTATTCGACAATCTCGGCGCGATCCTGAGCGCCGGCGGGTTGGGCGTCGTCGAGCGTTCCTTCGACCACGGCGACGCGGCCGGCAAGGTTGCGCAGCGCGGCGAGCGCAGCCTCGAAATTGTCCACCGCCATCATCTCGCCGGCAAGATAGGCGCGCGGCAACGCGTCCAAATTGCGATACACCTTGACGTCCCCGCTGTGCTCCAACCGAAAGCGTCCACGGTCGCTTGGCAGCAGCGGCGTAAACATGCGCGTGCGGGCGTCGTAGAGCGTCGCTGCCTGCACCACCAGGCTGACCGGGCCGACAACCGGCTCGACGCGCAGCGCCTCGACATCGGTGGGCGTCGCCAGCGGCAGCCGCGCCCGATATTCCTGGCGCCCCCCTTCGACGTCTCGATAGGCGACGACGGCGCGGCTGCGCGCCGCCAGTGGGCTGTCCATCGTCGCATCGGCGAAGTGCGCACCCTCGACGTCGCCGGCAGTGAGCGCAATGCGCTGCACGTCCCCGCTTTGAGCGACGACGTCGAGCCAGGCGACCGTGCGCAGCGCGCCGGCCAGCGTCGCCGCGTCGCCTTCGGCGTAGCCGATCAAGTCCACGTGCGTCGCCTCAAAGGGCAGGGGCGCTTCGATTGTCAACGCCCCGTTCACCCGGCGCAGGTCGGCGCCGATCTGGCGGTCATAGAAAACGTCCTCGAACCAGAGGTCGCGCACCTTGTCGGTGATGACGTAGGCGACGTTGAGCATTGCGAGCAGACGACTGTCCGGCATCGTCTCGATCTGCTCGCGCAGCCGGCCATCGGGCACCAGGCGCTCCGGCGGAATGAGCAGCCCAGCGAAGCGAATATAGCGCTGCAGCGGCAACACGCCGCCGTCGAAGCCATCCACCGCCGGAATGCGCCAGAAGAGCGGCAGATTCGGAACGAGCAGTTCCTGCACCTTTTGCGCGATCACCAAATCACGAAAGGCGCGCGCATCGAGTTGAGGCGGGTCGCTTTCCAGAAACGCCCGGCGATAGTCCATCATGTCGCCGGGGTCGTAAGTGATCGTGCTCATGCCCAGGAAGCGAGGCGCCGCCGCCGGCTCAGAGGAGAGGCGTACAGGGTCGGTGAGCAGGTGCGCAGGCGCAGTGCGCACTTCAAAGACGGCCTGCGGTGCGGTGGGATGCGCATGGGGAAGGCTGCGCGCAGCCAGCAGCAGCTCCACCGCAATCAGCCCGATCAGAACCGTCGTCGGCGCAAAGGAAGCCAGGCGAGGGCGGTTTTGCGTCAGAAAGGCGAACCCTGCTCCGGCCAGCATCGCAGCCCCGAAGGTGTACACCATCATCCAGCGCGCCGGCGCGCGAAAGAGATCGAATCCGGGAACCCCGTGATAGAGCAGAAAGTAAACAGGATTCCATCGTCCCAGCGCCAGAAAGAGCCCCAGCGCTGCAAAGAACAGCCCAAAGCTGCGCGCCGGCCCGCTCCCCTTCCATGCAGCCAGAATCGCCGGCGCCAAGCCGAGCAGACCGATATAGGCCACGAACTCGGTGTATCCCGGCGAATCGAACGCGGCGCTGAGATCGACCAAGCCGTAGGATGGCAGCAGCGTCCAACCTAGCGCCAACGGCTGGAGGCTGAAGCTGGTCGCCTCGGCGAAGGTGAGGCCGCCGCTGCGCAGACCCAGACGGCTCAGCTCCAACGTGGGCAAAAGTTGCGGCGCCGCCAGCAGAACCGCAAGCAGAAGACCCAGAAAGTAGACCAGGAGCAGAGGAGAGACGGAACGCAAATACAGGCGGAGAGCTGAGAACCGTTTGCATTTGGGCACCGAGAAGGCGCTATGCGCTTCCAAGTGACGCCGCTCCGCCTTGTGCGGCCACAGGCTCCACGCGCCGAGCGCAAAGAGGTTGATAAAGACGCTCTGCGCATGCCCGGCCAGGAGCATCAGCGCGGTCAGGAGTCCGAAAACGGCGGCGACGCGCAGGCTGACGCGCCAGCTGATTTCTCCAGGCGAACGGGATTGCGCCCAGGCCAGACAGAGCGCAGCCCACGGCAGCCAGGCCGAGGCGTTCAGTTGGTTGATGTGGCCGATCAGCCCGCCGACAAAACCGCTGCCGGCCAGCGTCAGCCCGCTCACCAGCGCCGGGGCACTTGCATAGCCCCAG
>CALFWA010000170.1 GCA_937928035.1 uncultured Caldilinea sp.
TCACAGGTAGCGACACACTTCACACTGACCAAGTGGTCTCCTCCACGGCGCGCGCCATAACACAATATGCACAACAACAACATGTAAAGTCAGCGACTACGCCTAGAGAAACCATTGAACGCTAATCGTCCGTAGCTCGGATCAATCAAAGATTTGTCTGCAGATATATTCCATTTAAAAAATCGTTATGGAGCGTATCAAAAGATTTTGCGTTTGTCAAAATAAACCCAGGCGCGAGGACGCAGCATCCGGTTGGAAAAGTAGACGCCGTCGAGCAAATCCCGCGAACTTCTTCTCTGATTCCAGTGGCAAAGGAACGCTTCTCCTGCGGAACAGCCTGTTTGATTCAAAATAGAAGGTTCATCCTTCTGAAAAAGCCTGTTTGCGTGGATGTCCGCTCTATGTATAATCTCGAAATAACCGAACCTGGGAAAGCCTTCCATTAGGTTCCTGTCTTTCACAGCGTGTTCATCAAGCGACTGACCCTGCACCCACAATTCGACAAAGTTCCTGTCATGAAAGGAGGCGCTCCATGAAAAAACTCCATCCGGTGACGTTGTTCTTGCTTGCAGTTGTGTTAGGGATTTCAGCGTGCACCGCCTTGCCGGTCGATCAGGTCGCGGCGCCTGCGGCGAGGCCCAAGGTGACGCATATCCGTTTTTCTCTCGACTGGGCAATCGAAGGGCCTTCGTCTCCCTTCCTGGTGGCCCTGGAAAAAGGCTACTTTGCCGAGGAGGGGTTGTCGGTCGTGATCGATCGCGGCACCGGCTCCGCCGGCACGGTCACCCGCATCGCCAGCGGCGCATACGAGATGGGCTACGCCGACATCAACGCCATGATCGAGTTCAACGTCAAAAACCCGGACAAGGCGTTGCTGGCAATCGCCATGGTCTACAACACGGCGCCGATGACCGTCTTCACGCTCAAGGACAAAGGCATCGAGACGCCGCAAGACCTGGTAGGCAAGAAGATCGGTGCGCCGGCGGGCGATGCAGGGCGACGACTCTTTCCTCTCTTCGCCAAGCAGACCGGCTTTGACCCGGATTCGGTCGAGTGGGTGACGATGGAGCCGGCGCTGCGCGAGGTCTCGCTGGCGAAAGGTGAGGTGGACGCCATCACTGCGTTCTACGCCAGCGGCTGGTTCGGCCTTCTGCGCAACAATGTTCCGGCGGAAGACATTGTAGCCTTTATGTATAAGGATTACGGCCTGCCGCTCTACGGCAACGCGGTCATGGCTCCTCCGGAGTATCTTGAGGCCAACGAGGAGGCGATCAAGGGCTTCCTGCGCGCCCTGACGCGCGGTTGGCAGGACACGCTGGCCGATCCGCCAGCCGCCATCGAGGCGATCAAACGACGCGAGCCGCTGGTGGATGCCGACATCGAACTACAGCGGCTGCAGATGGTGATCGAGCAGCACTTCCTGACCGACGAGGTGCGACAGAATGGCTTTGGCGCCGTCGATCCGGAGCGCCTCGCTACAGCCATCGACCTGGTGGTGGAAGGCTTCGAGCTGCCATCCACGCCTGCGCCGGAAGAGGTCTTCACCGACAAATATCTGCCGGCCAAAGAGCAGCGTATGCCGCCTGGCCAGTAATTCCCTGCCGCTCGTTTTCAAAACCCGCCCCTCCTTCACCGCAGGAGGGGCGGCTATTGACGATGCATATGAACACAGAGAATCCCATTTGTGTAGAGCTGCAGGGCGTTTCGCTCAATTACGTCAGCAACGGCAGAAACGTCCACGCGCTTCAGGATGTGACGCTTGCCATCCGGCAAGGGGAGTTTGTGGCGATTGTCGGCCCGAGCGGCTGCGGCAAGACCACGATCCTCAAGCTGGTGGCCGGCCTGCTGCCGCCCACGCAAGGACAGGTGCTGATCGACGGCGCTCCGGTCAAAGGGCCGCAGAAAAACGTCGGCATGGCCTTTCAAAATCCGATTCTACTGCCCTGGCGCACGGCGTTGGAAAATGTGCTGTTGCCGCTAGAGATCGTGCAGCCCCATCGTCAGGAGTTTGCGCGCAATCGTCGCAAATATGAAGAGCAGGCGTTGCATCTTCTGCACACCGTCGGGTTGGAGGGCTTCGCCGACAAGGCGCCCTACGAACTTTCCGGCGGAATGCAGCAGCGCGTTTCCCTCTGCCGAGCGTTGATCCATCAGCCGGAGATTCTGTTGTTAGACGAACCTTTCGCCGCGCTCGACGCCTTTACGCGTGAGGAGCTATGGGGCGTGCTGCAGACCTTATGGCAAGATCGCGGCTGCACCGTCATCCTGGTCACGCACGACCTGCGCGAGGCAGTCTTTCTGGCGAGCAAGGTCTATGTGATGAGCAAGCGACCGGGGAGACTGGTCCAAGAAGCGAGCGTCGATCTGCCGCGGCCGCGCACGCTGGAAGATACCTTTGAACCTGCGTTTGTGAATCTGGTACATCATCTGTACACCTGCATCGGCGAGGTGCGTGCATGAGCGACAAAATGCGAAAACGATTGCTGGATGTGATCCCACCCACCGTCACGATCATCCTTTTCTTCCTGATCTGGGAGGTGGGCTGTCTGGTCTTTAGGGTGGACGAATTTGTGTTGCCGAGGCCGAGCGTGGCGGTCGAAACCTATTTTCGCTGGCAGAGCGCTATCTGGCCCAACGCCTTGCAGACACTGTACACGACGCTGGTCGGCTTCGGCCTGGCCATCGTGATGGGCGTGGCGCTCGGCGCTTTGATCGGGTATTCCGAGCTGCTGTACAAGGCGCTCTATCCACTGCTGATCGGTTTCAACTCGATCCCCAAGGCGGCGCTGGTGCCGGTCTTCGTGATCTGGTTCGGCGTCGGCACGATGCCCGCCATCCTGATTGCGTTTTTGATCGCCTTCTTTCCCATTGCAGTCAACGTGGGGACCGGCATCGCCACCGTCGAGCCGGAGATGCAGGATGTGCTCCGGTCTCTGGGCGGCAGCCGCTTCGACATGTTCCGTAAGATCGGCTTTCCGCGCGCCATGCCCTATTTCTTTGCCTCGCTCAAGGTGGCGGTGACACTCTCCTTCGTCGGCTCGGTCATCGCCGAGCTAGGCGCCTCCAACCGCGGCATCGGCAACATGATGGTCATCGCCAGCTCGCGCTTTGAGGTGCCGCTGGTCTTCGCCGGGCTGCTGGTGGTCGCTGCGATGGGTGTGGCGCTCTACGCCGCCTTCGCCTTGCTCGAACGGCGCATGGTGCGCTGGGCCTATCGGGGACAGAACTGAGGTGGTCACCCCTCAGCCGGTTGACAAAGATTGCAACGCTCGCCGACTGCACTCGAAACTTGCCTTTGCAAACAGCCATTAGCGCCGCACTTCGTCCACGATCAGCCCGTCGGCGATCGTCACCGTGCGCTGTGTGCGCCTTGCCAGCTCGTCGTCATGGGTGACCATGACGATCGTCTTGCCCCCCTGCGCCAGCGAGACGAAGAGGTCGAAGACAATAGCGGCGTTACGCGTGTCGAGGTTGCCGGTCGGCTCGTCGGCGACCACGATGGGCGGGTCGTTGGCGAGGGCGCGCGCGATCGCCGCGCGTTGCGCCTGGCCCACCGAAAGCGTGACAGGGAACTTGTGTGCGTCGTCGGCCATGCCGACCTGCTCTAGCAGATGCATAGCGCGTGCGTGGCGTTCGCTCAGGCTATACATGCCCGCCAGGTCCATCGGGATCATCACGTTTTCGATGACGGTGAGCGTGGGCAGCAACTGAAAAAACTGGAAGACGATGCCCATCGTGCGCCCGCGCCACTCCGCCATCTGGCCTTCGTTCAGGCGACGGATCGGCGTGTCGGCGACGATCACCTCGCCATCCGTCGGATGATCGATGCCGGTGAACATGTTGATGAGCGTCGACTTGCCGCTGCCAGACTTTCCCACAATGGTCAGAAATTCCCCGCGCTCGACCTGCAGGTCAATGCCCTTGAGCGCCGTAAACGGCCCCGCTGGCGTCTCGTAAACCTTCACAACCTGGCGTAGGTCAATCATGGGGTGCACCGCGAGCCCGGCGTTGCTGTGAAAACCATTGGTCGGCTGCGCTGCAGCGACGCGTTCATGCTTCCATTTCAGCAACAAGTGCATGTCCCTCCTCAATCGATTTCAGACGCACATCCTCGACGATCAGGCCGTCCTCGATGCGCAGCACGCGCGAGACGCGCGACGCCAGCTCGCGGTCGTGCGTCGCCATGAAGATCGTCTTGCCCACCGCCGCCAACTGCTGAAAGACCGCAAACACGGCGTCCGCCGTACGCGAGTCCAGGTTGCCGGTCGGCTCGTCGGCGGCGATGAAGGTCGGGTCGTTTGCCAGCGCCCGTGCGATGGCGACGCGCTGACGCTGCCCGCCGGAGACCGCCGAAGGCAGTTTGTCGGCGTGTTCGGCGATGCCCACCGCCGCCAGCAGATCGAGCGCTCGCGCATATTGTCGACGGGGCGAGCCATACAGGTTGGCGAAATCCATCGGCAGCATCACGTTCTGCGCGCAGGTGAGCATGGGCATCAACTGGAAGGATTGAAAGACCACGCCCACTTTGCGGCCGCGCCAGCGCGTCAACTGGCCTTCGCTCATACGGTGAATCGCCTGCCCCCCGATCCAGATTTCGCCCTGCGTAGGCCGGTCGATGCCGGTGAGCATGTTGATCAGCGTCGACTTGCCGGCGCCGGAGCGTCCCAACAGCGCCACGAATTCCCCGGGCCAGATCTCGAGGTCGATGCCTTTGAGCGCATAAAAGTCCCCTGCCGGCGTGCGATAGGCCTTCTTCACCCCCTTGAGCACGATCAACGGTTCACTCATAGGCCAACACCTCGCGAATCGTCAAGCGCACAGCGTTGTAGGCCGGCCCCAGGCTGGCGGCGACGGCCAACGCCAACAACACAAAGAACCACGCAATAGCGGACGGCAGCGCGTAGGTGAACGACAACGGCGTGTCGAGCAGCGCTACGCCGATCTGCTCGCTCATCACCTGCGCCACCGGATAGGAGAGGGCGAAGCCAACAAGCCAGCTCAACGTGGCGATCGCCAGCCCTTCCAGCAGCACGATGCGCCGCAGCGCCGCGTTAGAGGCGCCGATGGCGCGCAGCACGCCGATCTCGCGGATGCGCTCCAACATGTTGATGCCCATGGTCGTCGAAAGCCCCAGGCTGCCGACCAGGCCAAGCAGCACAGCGTTCAAAATCAGGAAGCCAACGATCACATCGAACATCAGCCCGTTCTGTGCGTTGAGCGTCTGCGTCGTGCGCGTCGAACGCACGGTGTAGCCCAACTTCTCGAAGTGCTGAAGCAGCAGCGCCTCCGTCGCCTTCTGGCTGAGCAGATCGTGCTCCTCTGTGATCACCTGAATGCTGTTGGCGCGATCGGGGCTGCGGATTTCGTAGCCGAAGACGCTTTGATGCATGTAAATTTTCGGCCCCTGCGCGTCCGAACCCACAATGCCGGCGACCAACCACTCCCGTTTGCGTCCGTTCATCTTGAGCGTGATGCGGTCGCCGACGCGCACGTCCGGCTCCTCCTGCGCCACCGTTGCATTGAGCACCACGACATACTCGTCGCCAGGCTGAAGCCAGCGCCCCGCCTGCACGATCGGGTCGACCATTTTCGACCCTTCAGGCAGCGCCACCACCTGGTAGCGATTGCTCTCCACTCCGTCGGGACGCACACGCGTGGCGCCGCCCAGCGCCCAACTTTCGACGCCCACTACGCCGGGCGCAGCCAACGCCGCCGACTCCAGCCGCGCAATGCGATGCATGTCTTGAAACTGCACCTGCACGTCGTACTGGTGATAGCGTAGGAAATCCGCCTGCGTCGTGTTGACGGAGACGCGCACCGAGATCACGGCGATGAAAAGCGATGTGCCGAGGATCATCACGATCATCGTACGCAACAGCCGTCCCTTGTGGCGCAGCGTGTTGCGGATGGCGAGCAACAGCGGTCGTTGCAGCCAACGCTTCGGCAGAAGCACCAGCATTCGATCGAACAGTCCGCCGCCGGTCGCGCCCGTTTGCATGTTCAGCTCGTTCAGCGCTGCATAGGTGGTGATGCGCGTCCCCTGCCAGACCGGATAGATCCCTGCGACCACCGGAATTAGCACGCCAATTGCCACCATCACCCCATAGACCCACAACGGCACATCCAGGCTATTCGGGCGCAGGTTGACTAGGTCTTGAATCAGGTGCGTCATCAGGTATTGCGCCGTCCACGTGGCCAGCGGGATGGCGATGGAGAAAGCGATCACGCCGAAGACGAGCACAAGCGAAAGATACATCGCCATCATTTGTCTGCGGCTGGCGCCGACGAGCTTCATGATGCCGATCTGATTTACCTGCTGGGCAATCAGCGCCGAGATGGTGTTGACGACCAGGAACGCTGATAGCAACAGAATCATCCATCCGAAAAAGGAGAGGATCATCACCGCTGTGTTGACAATCGACTCGATGATGGACTTGCCGACAATCGTGCGCCCCACGATCATGCGTCCGCTCCGCTCGATGCGCTCCTCGGCGGCGTCTACGATGGCGCGTGCGTCGCTGGCCTCCGGCTCCAGGCGCAGCAACATCTCGGTGAAGAGGGCGCCGCCGCCCAGATACTCCATGCCGGCGGGCGTGACGACGCCCACTGTAAAGTTGGTGATCTCCGGGCTAGGATAGCGCGGGTCGTGCATGGCGCCGGTGACGACAAAGCGCTTCTGCGCTCCGTCCGGCAGCTCCACCACAATCGGATCGCCGATGGCGACGCCTAGATAGCGCAGGCCCATATGCTCCAGCGCAATTTCGTTTCTCTTGTCGGGCCATCGTCCGGCGACGAGCGGATAACTGTTGACGCGCATGGCGACGAAATCATGGACGGCGATGATCTCAATTGTGCGTCGCGTCTCTACCCCGACCGGGACGCGCGCCCACAGCGACTGCCTTCCTTCCGCCGCTGCCACGCCCGCCAGTTGCTCGACGCGTTCGGCGAGTTTGTGGTCGAAAGGCTGCGTGTAGACGATGGCGTCGGCCAGCCGGGCCTCCTCTCGGTCGCTGTGGAACTCGCGCAGCATCAGCGTCTGCGTCGCCATGATGGCGCCGACGGCGTAGACACCCACCGCCACCGCCAGCGACACGATCAACGTGCGCATGCGGTGGCTCCAAAGGTCGCTGATCACTTTGCGCCAACGAGGTCGAATCATCTTATCTGTTTACTGTTTCCTCTATCGAACTATCCTGCATTCTGTCGCCTGGCATGCCTTATCCATCATGCCACACCTCGCCGCATTCGTAAGAGTTGGCATTCCGCCAGTGTAGCGCATTGAAAAGCGAATTCGCCGTGGTAAACCTTCCAGGATGGAAGACTCTGACTCCAACAGGGGAAGCCACCGGCGTCGAAAAATACTTTTGTGAAGAATTAAAAATTGCGAGAGCTTCATTCGTTCGATGGATGAAGGGACGCCCCAGCGCAGCGCAGATCGTAGATGCTTGAGGCGCTGTGGAGCGTGATCTGTCGGAGGCTCAGCGGCGCAAGCTCGGCATTGTGGTAGAAGAAGTTTTTATGCGTGAAACTGTGGGCGCAAAAAGAATCAATCTGACGCCCATAATTTTGTGATTTCATCCACCGCGAATGTGGGGAAGGGCTTGCGTCGATGACCCACGACCGCCCAACATCCTTCCTCGGCGGGAAGGATGCGACCGATCACCCTGGCAGGGCGCCCCATGCCCTCCCACAGACGAAGCAGAGGCTCGGCGCAGGATGGAGACGCCGTCGCCAGCAAAGCGCCTGAGGCCAGCGTCCCCAGCGGATCAAGACCGAACGCAGCGCACAATTGTCGGCTCAAGTCAGACACCGGTATTTGACCCAGGTCAATTTCCACGCCCACTTCAGAGGCCATCGCCAGTTCGAGGACGCCGGTGGCCAGCCCTCCTTCGGTCGGATCGTGCATGGCGGTGACCAGGCCAGCTCGAGCGGCGGCGAGCGCCGGCTCGAGCACGCTGATGCCCGGCTCAAAAAGATAATTGGCCGCCTCGTCCAACTCCGCCGGGCTCCATCCCTCCGCCAGCAGATAGCTGCGCATTTCACGCGCAATAATGCTCGTCCCCTCGATTGGCACGCACCCGGCGAGCAGCACCAGGTCGCCAAGTTGGCTACCCCCGCTGCGCACAAAGTGCGAGCGCTCCACCTCTCCGAGCATGGCTCCGGCGACCACCGGCTGACTCACCGTCGGAGTCACTTCACTGTGGCCGCCCGCCACCACGACATTCAGCCTCTGGCAGGCCCGCCCGATCTGTTCAAAGATGGCGTTTGCCATCTCGAGATCGGCGCTTTCGGCGGGAAGCAAGACGGTCGGCAAAAAAAAGCGAGGCGTGGCTCCTGTCACGGCCAGGTCATTGGCGCAGATGTTGACAGCGTAATATCCGATCTGATCGGTTGCAAAGGTGATGGGGTCGCTTTTGACCACCAGCAGCCGGTCGCTGGCCGGGTCGAAATCGATGACGGCTGCGTCTTCGCCGACAATCGGACCGAGCAACAGCTGAGGATCCTGAGTAGGCAGCGTGCGCAACAGTTCAGCCAACATCGCGTGGGGCAATTTGCCTGCTCTCAATTTGGGTGAAGCGTCGAGGAAGGTTGTTTCCACAGCCAGGTTGCCTTTCCAGGTGACCGATTGTCAGAAAAATTTGTTGTCAGGAAGGACAGCGCTTTTCGGGTGATTCCGTTGACTTGTCAATTGAGCACGTGCACCGGCATGCCGATGTAGGCCATGCGGAAGAGAATCGACGCCTCCAGGTCGCCGAGCATGGCGCAGCCAAAGGTGGCGGGTTGCCCGATCAACCCAGACCAGATTTTCTTGCCGGTCTGCCAGGAGACCGGCAGGCCGTGGATGCCGTTTTCATAGGGACCAACGTCGTAGATGCCCAGCCAGTAGGGCATGTCGAGCTTCCACACCTTGCTTTTGGCATTGAGAATCTTGGACTGCACGGCGTAGTTGCCCGGCTTAGTGCGTCGTTCACCGGCACCGGTGCTGCAAGGCCATGCATAAACGACCCGCTCGCCCTGGTACACCCAACACTGTTGGCGGCTGATACTGACCACAAACCGCGTGCCAGACATCGGCACCGGCGGAAAAACTTGATCGATAGGCGGCGGTCCATAAGGAATTTTAAGCTGCATATTGTTGTAGACCGTCTCGGCGTCGGGCAAGTTGTTATATGTCTGAATGGCCAGCATCGTCGTGTTCAAGTTGCGGGCGATTGTCGACATTGTATCGCCGGGCTGCACGGTGTAGTAAAAAAAGCCCTTGCGCGGAGGGCCAATCTGTCGAGAGGCACCGCCGTGTTCGCGAATGTCGCCTGGAATGATCAGCAGTTGGCCGACATAGACCGTGTTGGGGTCGGCGATGCGATTCACCTGCAGAAGAGCAGCTAGCGTCACGCCATAGTCGGCGGCGATTTTGCTGAGCGTCTCCCCTGGTTGCACACGATGCTCGCGGTCCGGCTTGCGCGGTCGAAGCTCCTCACCGGTGGCAGGCAACATCAGCTGCTGACCGGCGCGCAACGAGGTATGGATGGACGGGAAACGATTAAGGCGCCGCAACGCGTCGGCGTCGACGCCGAAACGCAAAGCGATCAGGCTGAGCGTGTCGCCGGTTCGCACCTGATAGGTGCGGTTCAACGTAGCGATGGCGTTTCCATTCCGCGCAACGACGACCTCTGAGAGGTTCTCGGCGGATGCAGTTTCCACCCCGCCATCTCTATCCTGGGACTCTTCCACGACATCCTCTTCTGCTGACTGAGCAGAGTGAGCCGGTACGGGGATGATCAATTGTTGTCCGCTAAAAATTCGATCGGCCTCCGAGATCTGATTCGCCTGCATGAGGGTCTCAAGGTCGACGCCGTATCGGGCGGCGATCTGCGTCAGCGTCTCCCCTGGCTGGATGACATGGATTGGCGACTGAGCAGAAAGCGGCGCTGCGTCCACGACCAGAGTGAGCGTCAACAAGAAAGAGAGCAA
>CALFWA010000171.1 GCA_937928035.1 uncultured Caldilinea sp.
TGCACCAGGTCATAGTTGGCGCCGCCCGCCGAGAGTTTGGCGTACATCTCTTCATTGCTCGAGTATTCATCCTTGTTGACGCGAACGCCATACACTTGCTCGAAGCAGCGAATCGTCTCCTGAGGAATATACTCCGTCCAGACGAAGAGATTCACCTGCCTGGAGGTCACTTCCAGGCGCGGGTTGGGTTCAGGGCAGTCGGAGGCGCCGGCCGTCGGTTCACCGGTCATCGCCGGCGCTTGCGCAGGTGCAGCGCAGGCGGCCCCGATCAGCGCTGCGATCAACAGCGCACAGAGTGCACCCCAGAAACGTCGTTCATTCATGAGTCGCATCCTTTCTGTCCAAGTCATTCTCGCCTTTGAAACCACTGGGAAATTGCAACGACGATCAACACGACGAGCACCCAAATGGTGGAGAGCGCATTGAGCTCAGGCGTCACGATGCGGCGCAGCAGGCCATAGACGTAGATAGGCAGCGTCGTGGCGCCTGGGCCTGTCGTGAAGAACGTGATAATGAAATCGTCGAGCGAAAGTGTGAAGGCCAGCATGGCGCCGGCCAGCACGCCGGGAGCGATCAGGGGCAGGGTGACTTTGCGAAAGGTCGTGAACTCGTTGGCCCCCAGGTCCATCGCCGCCTCCTCCAGGCGGTCGTCGAAGCCGTGCAGGCGGGCGCGCACCACCAGCGTGACAAAAGGGATGCTGAAGGCAATGTGAGAAACGATCACTGTGCCAAGCCCCATCGTGAGACGTTGGCTGGGGGCCAGCGCCAGCGCCGTGTTGATCCAGCCAAAGACGGCGCTGAAAAAGACCAGAATCCCGATGCCCATGACGATCTCCGGCGTCACGATTGGGAAGTAGAGCGCCGTTTCTGAAACTTTCTTGCCGAAAAAGTCATAGCGTTGGAGCGCCAACGCCGCCATCGTACCGATGATGGTCGAGACAACTGTCGAGGTGAAAGCGATGATCAGGGTGTTGCGCGTGGCGTCCATCACGCTGCGGTTGCGAAAGAGCTCGCAGTACCAGTAGAAGGGGCCACAGGGGCCTTGATTGACCACGCCCTCAAACACCACGTTTGTGCGCGAGGCATTGAAGGAAAAGACAATCAGCACGATGATGGGCGCGTAGAGGAAAAAATAGACCAAAATTGAGACGAGCGTCAGCCAGGGCGATTGTTTTTTAGCGCTCATCCTGCTGCGATCTCCTCTCCAAGGCCAAAACGGCGCGTGTAATAGAGCGTCAACACCAGCGTCATGACCAGCAAGATGATGGAAGCGGCGGCGCCAAAGGGGGGGTTGCGCGCGTCGAGAAACTGGCGTTGCACCAGGTTGCCGACCAGGATCACCTGTCGCCCGCCCAGAATGTCGGAGACGACGAAGGTGCCGATCACGGGAATGAAGGTCAGAATAGTTCCGGCGACGATGCCCGGCATCGAGAGCGGCACCGTGACGCGCCAGAAGGTGCGAAACGCATTGGCGTACAGGTCGGCGGCCGCCTCATACAGACTCGGTTCGATTTTCTCCAGGGAGGTGTAGATCGGCAGGATCATGAAGGGCAGGAATTCGTAAACCATGCCGATCAGCACGGCGGTTTGGGATGGGTAGAGGTCCAACGGTTGGAAGGGGACGTTCAGCAGGCCCGCAATTGCTCCCAGCGTCGAGTTGAGCACCCCCTGGCTGCGCAGGATCATCACCCATGCGTAGATGCGAATCACGAAGTTCGTCCAGAGCGGGACCAGCACCAGGAAGAGCAGGAAATTGCGCCGTTTTTCCGGCGAGCGGGCAATGAAATAGGCCAGCGGGTAGGCCATCAGGATGACGATGACGGTCGTCTGCACGGCCAGCCACAGCGACCGCAGCAGAATGCGCAGGTAGAGATCGTCCCACCCTTGTTCGGTGAAGCCCATCAGCCGCCAGTAGTTTTCCAGCGTGAAGGTGTAGATAACGTTGCCGTCGGCGTCGCGCTGCCCGAAGCTGGTGATTACCGTCAGGGTCAACGGGATCACGAGCAGCATCACCATGACGAACATGGCTGGCAAGATGAGCAGAAAGCCTTGTAGACGACGATTTTCACGAATGTGTTGGATCATACCGGCTACTCTGTTAGAACCCGGGCGGCTTCGATCGAAAAGCGGACGCACACCTCTTCGCCCTCGCGCGCCAGAAGACGCGAATCCGCAGCGTAATTTTGTTCGCGCACGCGGATCGTCTGGCCGCCGATTAGGACCACACCGTAGTGCGTATCGGTGCCGATATAGACGATGTCCGTGACATAGCCTGTCACCTGGTTGATATCGGTGGCGTTCGGGCGAATGTGCATCTTTTCTGGCCGCACGGTGACCGTTACAGCCTGACCTACGACGACGCGCTGCGGCGTGTGCGCCCACAGGCTGACGCCGCCGGGTAGCTCGATGCGCGCTTTATCGGTGTCGACTTCGGCGACCTTGCCGTCGAGAAAGTTGGTTTCGCCGATGAAGTCGGCCACGAAGCGACAGTTGGGATGTTCGTAAATGTCGTTGGCAGTGCCCACCTGGAGTGCAACGCCGCCTTCCATGACGGCGATGCGGTCGCTCATCGTCAATGCTTCTTCTTGGTCGTGCGTGACGAAGATGAAGGTGATGCCCACCTCGCGCTGCAGGCGTTTCAGTTCGAGCTGCATCTCTTTGCGCAGCTTCAGATCGAGCGCTCCGAGCGGTTCGTCGAGCAGCAGCACTTCCGGTCGGTTGACGAGCGCACGCGCCAGGGCGACGCGCTGCTGTTGCCCGCCGGAGAGCTGCTTCGGTTTGCGCTTCTCATAGCCGGAAAGGCGCACCATCTCCAACGCCTCGGCCACGCGGCGCGTAATTTCCTTTTTGTCCACGCCTTTCATTTGCAGACCGAACGCTACGTTTTCACCGATGGTCATATGAGGAAAAAGGGCGTAGCTCTGAAAAACGGTGTTCACCGGCCGTTGATAGGGGGGCGTTTTGCCCATGGGGCGTCCATGGATGAAAATCTCGCCTTCGCTGGGCAGTTCAAAGCCCGCAATCATGCGCAGCGAGGTCGTTTTGCCGCAGCCTGAGGGGCCAAGTAAAGCGAAGAATTCACCATCGTAGATCTGCAAAGAGACGTTTTTGACTGCGGTGACAACCTCTCCGCCCGGTCCGGGGAACCGTTTCCACACGTTGCGCAGTTCAACGGCGTACTCAGCCATTGAGCCTAACCTCCAACTCCAAGAGCGAACATCCGCCAGAGGGCAGATCTGTGAAGCCTTGACTCGATTTCCTGCATCTCAGGGCCTGTGTGTGAAGTCAGACAACTCCAAAGAAAACCGCTCAGAGTACAATTTTTTCCCCGAAAAAATCGTCCTCTGTCCACATCCTTGAGGAAAAGCTTGGGATGAAAGTGTAGCATGTCGCCGATAAATTTCAAAACATTTAGAAGTTACAAGGAGCCCCAGATTACGCAAGCTGTCTTGTCAGCCAGTCGATCTGTGCGCTCCATAGCGCGCCGCTGGCGTCGCTGGGCATTCGCCAGTCGCCGCGCGGGGAGAGCGCCACCGAACCGACCTTGGGGCCGTCCGGCATGGAGGAACGCTTGAATTGCTGCGCAAAGAAACGACGGTAAAAGACGCCCAGCCAGTGCAGGATGGTCTTTTCGTCGTAGACGTCGGCGAACACTTGGCGCGCCAGGAAAAAGACCTTGAGCGGCGCAAACTGATGGCGCACGACCTGAAACAAAAAGAAATCGTGCAGCTCGTAAGGGCCGATCGTTTCTTCTGTCTTCTGCGCAAGGCGCTCCCCGTCTTGAAGGGGCAGCAGCTCCGGCGTGATGGGCGTCTCCACGATGTCGCGTAGGATGTCCGCAATGGCGCCGGTGAAGACTTCGTCGGCGCACCAGCTCACCAGATAGCGCACCAGCGTCTTGGGCACGCCGGCGTTGACGTGGTACATCGACATGTGATCGCCGTTGAAAGTCATCCAGCCTAGAGCCGCCTCTGAGAGGTCGCCCGTCCCCACCACCAGGCCGCCGATCTGGTTAGCAACGTCCATCAGAATCTGCGTGCGCTCGCGCGCCTGAGCGTTTTCATAGGTGACGTCGTGCACGTTCTCATCATGCCCGATGTCGTGAAAGTGTTGGCGGACGCTTGCCGAAATCGGAATAGTGCGCAGACTGATGCCGAGCTCCTGGGCCAGCCGTTCTGCGTTGCTGCGCGTGCGTGCAGTGGTGCCGAAGCCCGGCATCGTGATCGCCAGGATGCCCGTGCGATCCAATCCTAGCCGATCGAAGGCGCGCACGCAGACGAGCAGCGCCAGGGTGGAATCGAGCCCTCCGGAAATGCCGAGCGTCACCCGCCTGGCGCCGATGTGACGCAGCCGTTGGATCAGCCCCGTCGTCTGAATATTGAATATCTCGCGGCAGTGTTCGGCGCGCCGCGTCGGATCAGCGGGCACGAAGGGCGTGCGCGACAGGGGGCGGTTCGCCAGAGGGGCGGCGGGCTGTTCTGTGGATGCGAGCGAGAAGGGGATGCGGCGCAGGTTGCTTGCGGCCCTCGCCTGGCTGAAGGCGCTGTTTTTCAACCGTTCGTGGTCGAGCCGCTCGACGTCGACGTCGGCGACGATCATCTGCGTCCCTAGTTGGAAGCGCTCGCTTTCCACCAGGAGCTGGCCATTTTCTGCGATCAGACAATGCCCGCCGTAGACGACGTCCGTAGTCGACTCGCCGTCGCCCGCACCGGCGTAGATGTAGGCGGCCAGACAGCGCGCCGACTGCTGGCGCACCAGGTCGCGTCGATAGTCGGCCTTGCCCAACAGCTCGTTGCTGGCCGAAGGATTGACGAGCAACGTCGCCCCGGCCAACGCTAGGCGGCCGCTCGGCGGCTCCACCGCCCACAGATCTTCACAGATTTCAATGCCGAGCACGCACGACGGCATTTCCTCCCCCACAAAAAGTAGGTCGGTTCCAAAGGGAACAGATTGGCCTGCGAGCTCAAGCGTCGGAGGTAGGCTCCGATCGCCGGGCGTGAACCAACGCTGCTCGTAAAATTCACCCGTCGTGGGCAGGTAGCTTTTGGGGACGACGCCGACGATGCGTCCTGCGCTGACCAGCGCCGCGCAATTGTACAGTCGGCCATCCACCTGCAGAGGCAGGCCGAGGATGCAGCTCATCGAGAGCCAAGCGCTCTCCTCGGCGAGGCGATGCAACCCTTCCAGAGCGGCGTCTAACAACCTGCGCTGGTAGAAGAGATCGGCGCAGGAGTAGGCGGTGATGCACAGTTCTGGAAAGACCGCCAGCTGCACCCCTTGTTTCTGCGCCTCCCTCAGCGCAGCCGTCATTTGCTCCACGTTATAGTCGACATCCGCCACGCGCAGCGACGGCGAAATGCTCGCCACCCGCACAAAACCCAGGGTTCTCCGCACGAAGAGTCGATCCAGATTGTGCATGTTTGCAAACCTTCCGCTGTGAAAACAGAGTCAACGCAAAGCCGTCAAGGCGCAAAGAAGATTGATGAGATCGATGCGCTCTTTCTCGGAATCGACGCCATCAAGCTGCAGCGCCTGTTCAAAGCATTGAAATCATTGTACACGAAGAGAGGCTCTGCGATTCGCCCTGCGATCGGCGGTTGTGCCATAATTGATCTTCGTATCCATGATGGCAGCGAAACGCAGCGGAGCCGCCTCCGCCTCATCTCAAATGACCGCCCTGCGATGCTTCCGCCATGGACAGCTCTGGCATGCGCAGCTTTGGCTGATGGCTGCGCCGTTCGTGTTCGGCGCACTGCTTTTGGGTATCCTGCCTGCGTTCCTCAGTTTTGCGCTGGCCTTTATGCAATACGATGCGCTTTCCCCACCAACCTGGAGAGGGATTGAGAATTTCACCATAATTTTTCGTCGCGAAGTCTTTTGGATTGCGCTGCGTAACACGTTGGCCTTTGCGTTTAGCGCTGCACCGCTGCAGGCGCTCGGCGCGCTCATGATTGCATTGTTGCTTCATCCTGAACGGCGGGGCGTGCGCATCCATCGCGCCGTGGTCTATCTGACCAGCATCCTGCCCGACGTCGCCTACGCGCTGATCTGGCTGTGGCTCTTGAATCCGCTGTATGGGCCGATCAATCTGACGTTGGCCTGGCTTGGGCTGCCGACGCCCGCCTGGCTCGTCGACCTGCGCACGGCGCTGGCGTCGCTCGTCATTGTGGCGGCGGTGCGTGTGGGGGAAGGAATGTTGCTGCTCGTTGCGGCGCGGCGCACTGTGCCCGACAGCATCTACGACGCCGCGCAGATCGACGGCGCCGCTCGTCTACGCACCTTCTGGCATATCACGCTGCCCTGGCTGGCGCCCTGGCTTTTGCTGCTCCTGATCCGCGATCTGGTGATGACCATCCATAGCAGCCTGACGCCTGTGATCCTCATGACCGGCGGCGGCCCTGGCTACGCCACTACGCT